>JASLMH010000248.1 GCA_030746635.1 Alphaproteobacteria bacterium
GCCGGTGCCCTCGACGATCACCGCCTGCAGCATGGCCGTCAGCCGGGCGGCATCGTCGGCCGCCACGACCTGGCCGGCGCCCGAGCCCCGCCGGCGGTACAGCAGCCGCCCCCGGCCGTCGCGCACTTCCAGGATGCCGTGCGGCAGCACCCCCCGGCCCTGGTTGGCCAGGGCACCGTAGGCGGCGGTCAACTCCAGCAGGCTGACCTCGGCGGTGCCGAGGGCGATCGAGGGATGGCCGGGTAGCGCCGAGGCGATGCCGAGGCGCCGCGCCACCTCGACCACCCGATCGCGGCCGGCCCGTTCGGAGACCTGGACGGCCACCGTGTTGATTGATTCGGCTAGAGCCCGGGTCAGGGTGACCTGGCCGACATGCTTGCCCGAATAGTTCCGCGGCGACCAGCCACCGACGGTCACCGGACGGTCGGTCAGCACCGTATCCGGCCGCAGGCCGCTTTCCAGGCCGGCCAGATAGACCACCGGCTTGAAGGCGGAGCCGGGCTGCCGGCGGGCCTGGGTGGCTCGATTGTATTGGCTCTTGGCATAGTCGCGGCCGCCGACCATGGCCCGCACGGCACCATTCGGCGCCAGCGCCAGCACCGCCGCCTGACCGATCCGCTGTTTGCCCGCCGGGCCGGCGAACAACCGCCCCACCGCCGCCTCGGCGGTCTGCTGCAACTCCCGGTCCAGGGTCGTGGTAACGGTCAGATCCCGTTCCGTCGGACCGACGAAGTCGGTCAGCCGATCGACGATCCAATCGGTGAAGTACCGGGCCGGCCGGCCGCTGCGGCCGCGGCTCCGGCCGGGCCGCAGGGCGGCCGGGCGCTGCTTGGCCCGCCGCGCCTTGGCGGCATCGATATGGCCGGCCGCCACCATGTTGTTCAGGACCACGGCGGCACGGTTCCGCGCCGCCTTGAGGTTGCCGGTCGGCGCCAGGCGCGAGGGCGCCTTCAGCAGCCCCGCCAGCATCGCCGCCTCGGCCAGGTTCACCTGCCGCGCCGATTTGGCGAAATAGCGCCGGGCGGCGGCGTCGACGCCATAGGCGCCGGCGCCGAGGTAGACCCGATTGAGGTACAGGGTCAGGATCTGGTCCTTGCTGAAGTTGGCCTCCAGCCACATCGCCAGCAGGAACTCCTGTACCTTGCGTTTCAAGGTCCGCTGGTGGGTGAGGAAAACATTCTTGGCCAGTTGCTGGCTGATCGTGCTGCCGCCCTGGACGATCCGGCCGGCTCGGAGGTTGACGACCATCGCCCGGGCCAGGCCGATCGGATCGATGCCGAAATGGGAATGGAAGCGCCGGTCCTCGGTTGCCACCACCGCCTGCATCAGGTGCGGCGGCAGTTCGGCGACCTGCACCGCCTCGCCGTAAATATCACCGAACCGGGCAATGGTTCGGCCCCGGTGGTCGAGCAGGGTCAAGGACGGTTTGCGCTCGATCACCGACAATTTGGAAACGTCGGGCAGATCGTAGGCGTACCAGACGACCACCCCCATGGCGAGGATCACCCCCCAGACCGCCAGGACGGCGATCCAGTACAACAGGAAACCGAGGATCGAGCCGTGCCGCCGACGGCCCCCCTTGCCCTTGGATTTGCCCTTGGCGCGCTTGCCGCCCTTGGCGGTCCGCTTGGTCATGGGCCGGTAGGCTCGGTCAGTCTAGATATCCAGGTTTGCGACGTTGAGGGCGTTGGTCTGGATGAATTCGCGGCGCGGCTCGACCACGTCGCCCATCAGGGTGGAAAACACCTGGTCGGCCTCGTCCAGTTCCCTCACCTGCACCTGCAACAGGGTGCGCGCCTCCGGGTCCAGGGTGGTCTCCCACAATTGCTCCGGGTTCATTTCGCCCAGGCCCTTGTAGCGCTGGACCGAAAGGCCCTTTTGACCGAGCTTCAACACCGCCGCCAGCAGGTCGATCGGCCCGGTGATGCGGACCTCGTCGTCCTTGCGGCTCAAGCTCGCCGGGCGTTCGTAGTTGTCGCGCAGATCTTTCGCCATGCCGCCCAATTGCCGCGCCTCGGCGCTGCGGATCAGGATGCCGTCGATCAGGTGCCGTTCGGTGACGCCGCGCACGGTACGCTTGAGCACATAACCGCCGTCGTCCGCCGCCTCGCCCTCCCAACCGCGTTCCTCGTCCACTTCCAGGCCGTTCAGGCGACGGGCCAGGAAATGCGCCACTTCGCCAGATTGGCTGGGATCGGCCACCACGTCCGGGTGCAAGGCGCCCAGGATCGCCGCCTGTTCGACGATCCGGGCGTTGTAGCGCCGGCCGATGGCATCCAGCAGGCTGCGGGCGCGGCGCGCCTCGTCGACCAGCGATCGCAGGTCGGCGCCGGCCCGCTGACCGCCGTCGTGCAGGTTCAGCACCGCCTCGGCCAAGCCCTCGTCGATCAGATAGTCTTCCAGGCCGCGATCGTCCTTCAGATAGCGGCCGGCCCCCGACGAACCGCGCCAGACCTTGTACAGCGGCGGCTGGGCGATATAGAGGTGGCCGCGCTCGACGATTTCCGGCATCTGGCGATAGAAAAAGGTCAGCAACAGGGTGCGGATATGGGCCCCGTCCACGTCCGCGTCGGTCATGATGATGATCTTGTGATAACGCAGCTTTGAAATATCGAAATCGTCCCGGCCGATGCCGGTGCCGAGGGCGGTAATCAGGGTGCCGATTTCGTTCGACGACAGCATCTTGTCGAAGCGTGCCCGTTCGACGTTGAGGATCTTGCCGCGCAGGGGCAACACCGCCTGGTTCACGCGCACCCGGCCCTGTTTGGCGGAACCGCCGGCGGAATCGCCCTCGACCAGGAACAATTCCGCCTTGGTCGGATCGCGCTCCTGGCAATCGGCCAGCTTGCCCGGCAGCGAGGAGATGTCCAGGGCGCCCTTGCGCCGGGTCAGGTCACGCGCCTTGCGCGCCGCCTCGCGGGCGATCGCCGCTTCCACCGCCTTGCCGACGATGGTCCGGGCCTCGGTGGGATGTTCCTCGAACCATTGTTCCAGCTTTTCGGCGATGATGCTTTCGACCACCGGACGGACCTCGGAGCTGACCAGCTTGTCCTTGGTTTGCGAGCTGAATTTCGGGTCCGGCACCTGGATCGACAGGATGCCGGTCAGGCCCTCGCGGGCATCGTCGCCGCTGAGCGAGACCTTCTCCCGCTTGGCGATGCCGGAAGAATTGGCGTAGCCGTTCACGGTCCGGGTCAGGGCGGCGCGGAAGCCCGCCAGATGGGTGCCGCCGTCCCGCTGCGCGATGTTGTTGGTATAGCAAAGGACGTTTTCGTGATAGCTGTCGTTCCACTGCAGGGCGCAGTCGACCTTGACCCCGTCGCGGTCGCCGGAGATGGCGATCGCCGGTTCGTGCAGGGCCGATTTGTTGCGGTCGAGGAATTCCACGAAGGCGCCGATGCCGCCTTCGTACTGGAAGACGTCCTCCTTGGCCTCGACGCCGCGTTCGTCCCGCAGCACCACCCGCACACCGGAATTGAGGAAGGCCAATTCGCGCAAGCGGTGCACCAGGGTGGCGTAGTCGAACTCGGTCTTGGTGAAGGTATCGGTGGAGGGCTGGAAGGTGATCTCGGTGCCGGTGCGCTCGCCGGCCTCGCCGACGACGGCCAGCGGCTCCTCCGGTTCGCCGTGGTGAAAGCGCATGAAATGCTCCTGGCCGCCGCGCCAGATGCGCAAGTCCAGGGTTTCCGACAGGGCGTTGACCACCGAGATGCCGACGCCGTGCAAACCGCCCGAGATCTTGTAGGAATTCTGGTCGAACTTACCGCCGGCATGCAGCTGGGTCATGATCACCTCGGCCGCCGAAACCCCCTCTTCCTCGTGGGTTTCGGTGGGGATGCCGCGGCCGTTGTCGCTGATCGTGGCCGAGCCGTCCGGGTTCAACACCACTTCGACCGCATCGGCGTGTCCGACCAGCGCCTCGTCGATGGCGTTGTCGACCGCCTCGTAGATCATGTGGTGCAGGCCGGAGCCGTCGTCGGTATCGCCGATATACATACCCGGCCGTTTGCGCACCGCATCCAGACCGCGCAGCACCTTGATCGACGAAGCGTCATAGTCGTCCGCCGCCAGATCGTCGTCGAATACCGGTTCGCTCAACTCTGCTATTCCTCCAACCCTGCCTGGCCGTCGCGCACCGCGATGAATTGGGCCGAACCGGCCAGCGGTTCGAACACCGCGCGGTCGGTGCCGCTCAACCAGGCCTGCCCGCCCAATGCCTGTACCTCCTCGAACAAGGCGGCGCGCCGGCGGGCGTCAAGATGCGCCACCACCTCGTCCAGCAACAACAGCGGCGGCGCGCCCCGGCGCTCTGCCTCGGCCCGGGCATTGGCCAGGGTCAGCGCGATCAACAAGGCCTTTTGTTCGCCGGTCGAGCATTGTTCGGCCGGCAGATCCTTGCCGGCGTGACGGACCAGCAGGTCGGTGCGGTGCGGCCCCTCGGCGGTGCCGCCGGCCTCGCCGTCCCGCCGCCGGTTGGCGCGCAGGCAGTCCGCGAAGCGGCCTTCCACCTCGACCGCCGGCGCTTCGGCCAGATCCGCCTCCAGGGTGCCGGCCACCGTCAGCTCGGCGCGCGGAAAGTCGCCCCGGGCCTCGGTCAGATAGCGCTGCAACCGGGCCACCGCCTCGCGCCGGGCGGCGGCCACCGCGATGCCGTCGGCGGTCATCCGCGCCTCCAGGGCGGACAGCCAGGCATCGTCGCCATTGCCGTCGCGCAACAGCCTGGCCCGTTCCCGCATCGCCCGTTCGTAGGCGCCGACCCGCCGGCCATGGTCGGGATCGAAGGCCAGCACCAGGCGATCCAGGAAGCGCCGCCTCGACGACGGGCCGTCGATGAACAAGCGATCCATTTGCGGCGTCAGCCATTGCAGGCCCAGGGTGCCGGCCAGCGCCGCCGGCGCCGCCGTCTGGCCATCGATCCGCGCCGTCCGCCGATCGCCGCCTTGCTCGGTCACCGTCATCCCGGTGCCCAGGTCGACGGCGCCGTCCGGCCCCGCCAGACGGGCCGCCACCGACCAGGCGCCCGGGGCGCCGGCGCGCAGGACATCGCGCAAGCGGGCACGCCGCAGTCCGCGTCCGGGAGAGAGGTAGGACAGGGCCTCCAATATGTTGGTCTTGCCGGCGCCGTTCGGACCGGTCAGCACCACCGTCCGGCCACTCAGATCCAGGGCCAGCGTGCGATAGCAGCGGAAATCGCTCAACCGCAGGCGATGCAGCGCAGATCGCGCCGCGGCCGCGATCGGTGGCGCCTCCGTTTCGGCGATTGCCTGTTCGCGCGCGACCAGCACCCGCCCTCTCAGACCCGCATCGGCATCAGAACGTACAGCGCGCCTTCGTCGGCGGCGTCGCGAATAATCGTCGGCGAGGCGGCGTCGGAGAGGTCGAAACGGGCGTTGTCGCCGTCGATCTGAGAGGCGATGTCCAGCAGATAGCGGGCGT
>JASLMH010000249.1 GCA_030746635.1 Alphaproteobacteria bacterium
TGGCCGACGAGCGGCATCCGATACCAACCTGGGTGGTGGTCGGCGCCGGCACCGGCGGCACCTCGGCGACCATCGGCCGCTACCTCCGCTACCGTCGGCACCACACCCAGTTATGCGTCGTCGATCCCGAGAACTCGGTGTTCTACGACTGTTACCGCCAGGGCCGGCGCGATCTGACCGGCGATGCCCCCTCGCGCATCGAAGGCATTGGCCGGCCGCGCTGCGAGCCCTCGTTCGTGCCGGAAATCGTCGACCGCATGATCAAGGTGCCGGACGCCGCCTCGCTGGCCGCCATGCGGGTGGCGGCGCAGCGGCTGGGCCGTCGCCCCGGCGGTTCCACCGGCACCAACGTCCACGGCGCCCTGCAGATCATCGCCGAGATGGCGGCCGCCGGACGAACGGGATCGGTGGTGACCTTGTTTTGCGATCCCGGTGACCGCTATGGCCATACCTACTACGATGACGCATGGCTGCGGCAAGCCGGCCTGGACATCGAACCGTATATCCGCCAGCTAGATGCGTTTCTCGATACCGGCACATGGTCGCCGGTGTAACCGATCGGAGGCCCCACAACGACCCTGGCTTCATTCGCCGCCGTCAACCGCTATCGCAACGAAAGCTCCTCGAAGAACGCGCGGCCGGAACTGCCGGAACGGATCGCGGCGGAAAACGACATCGTCCTCACCGCCATCGGCGACTGAGGCTCCTGCACGTCATGCTGTATGCACGACAGCGTTGCCTTGGAGAATTTGGGCCGGCCGACGGCGGTCGTGGTCACCTCCGAGTTCCTGCACGAGGCGCATGTACAGCGTGCCGCGCTGGGCATGGAGGGGCCTGGACCCGGTGGTCATCACCCATCCATTGAGCACCCTGACGGACGCGGAAATCGAACAACGGGTCGACGAAACCCTCGATCACGCCAAGCGGACCTGGCGGGGCGACTGACGCTCGCCTATCCGCTTTGATGCCATTTGACGCCGTCGGGCGTATCGGCATCCCGGCAAATTTTCGTCGGAAAATTTTACACTTTTCGGACCCGGATCGGCAGGTGTGCCAATTTCGCACGATGAGACGTGCCGATCTGGTGCGGCGGATTGACACTCATCATTGGTGGACGGTCCCGAACGGTTGAAATAAATTCTACGAATTCTGCGAAAAAACCTGGCAAGGCACTGATAGCATTAACGAAAATTTACCATGATGTGGTTTGCCTTGGCGTGTACCTCCGTCTATTGGAAAGGTCGTCAAAAAACTGGCACGAGTCTTGCATAGTATTTTTTGACGATAGATTCTTTGATGCCTACATCGTCCCCTGACGGTACAAGATCCAGGGCTCGGACTGCGAAAAGAGGGCATTGTCGCGGCGGAGTCTGAAGCGACAGGCAGGACGCTGGGGTGGGATTTTTGGGATCGCGGCCTTCGGGTCGCGAGGAAGATGGAGAGTATAGCTATGTTGGATCGAGCCAAGGCCCTCTTAGTGGCTTCGACAATTGCGATAGGGGCGATGGTCGTCGGCCCAGCGCAGGCTGGCGTGTTCTATTTCAATGAAGAGTCCGATTTCTTCACCGACACCGCCGGATATACGCTCGGCTTTGAGAGCTTCGAGAACCTGCCCGTTCACGAGCAATACGACCTGTCGTCGCAAACCCTGACCGACTTCGTGATCAGCAGCGACGACGACGACCTCGGCGTTTGGGATAACGACCATAATTTCCGCCACGCGACCGACGGCATTCAATACGTTCAGGCCAATGACGCGGGAGGCGTACCGACCTATGGCGGAAGCGGCGAAGCCAACCCCGCGGCAACCATCTCGTTCGAATTTTTCTCCCCGATCAGGGCCTTCGCGGTCATGATCACCGACCTGGATTACAACTACACCTACGACCAGGACAACAATGGTTTCTTGGACGATGGCATTGTGGTCTCGGTCTATAACAACAACGTCCTGGTCCAGGCCGACGACAGCATCCCCGAAATCTTCTGGTCGGAGGAAGGCGAAGAGCATCATATCGGGTATTTCTCACCGGATCAGGTGTTCGACCGGGTCGATATCACCCTAGCCAGGGTTTGGGACGCCACCGGTTTCGACGAGGTGTACTATACGGATATTCCGGAACCGTCCGGTCTGCTGTTGTTCGGTGTCGCCCTGTTGGGCGTCGCCCGGGCACGGCGACGGGGCGCCTGACGCCAGCGTCCGAACCTGTTGCATACATGGATCGGCGACCCGCCTTTGGCGGGTCGTTTCGTATGTGGGCCCGGCCCGTCGCCTGGTCCGGACCGGTTGCATGGTACCCGCGAGCGGTGGCAAGGTTTAGCGGTTGATGGGCGGGGCCGCGCGATTGACTGCCAACTACTATGTGATCTTTGGCGCCAGGGTAAAGCCGGACGGCGGTCCGAGCGGCACCTTGCGGCGCCGTGTCGAGGGCGCCCACCGGGCGGCCCGGGGCGACGGCGACGCCTGGTTCCTGGCAACCGGGGGCCAGGGCGAACACGGCCCGCCGGAGGCCGAGGTGATGGGACGGCTGTTGTTGGAATTGGGCGTCCCGGACGAGCGCATCCTGCGCGAAGCCGCAGGGCACGATACCCTATCGTCGGTGATCGAATGTATCCGTATCCTGCGGGGTCGCGGCGATGCCGGTCGCGTCCTGGTCTGTTCCAGCCCCTACCACGCGCCGCGCTGCCAATTGCTGTTCCGCCTGTTCGGCGTGCCGGCGGTACGGGCCGACATGCCCGGCGATCGGGCGGCCTTGGGTTGGGGCAAGTGGCTCTACTACCTGCTGCGGGAAGCCGCCGCCCTGCCCTATGATGCGGCGTTGGCAATCCTGGGCGGGCGCGGGCGATACCGGTCGACGGGGAAATGATCTAGACTTGCTGCCCATCCCATGCGGCAACGACGGGGGCATGCCGTGATCAAGAACAAGCTGATGGCCGCGGGGCTGATCGCCGGGCTGGCCGCCGCGCTGTCGATGGTCGGTGCGATCCCGGCGACGCGGGCGCAAAATCGCTGCAAGCCGCTGTTGGATGTCTTCGACACCGTCGAAACAAGCTGCCTCTCGGGCCGGGCCGTGGTCGGCGAGGCCAAGATCAAGGGCGCCTTGTCGATCCTGAAACGGGCCGTCGAGGGCGAGGCCAATCTGTCGGGCGATCTGGTCAAGGGTGCGGCCCGGGACCTGGACGACGCCCTGCGGGTCAAGGAGAACGACAGCATCCGCCAATGCCTGGCCAAGATCCGCGAGGCCCTGATCGACTGCGCCTTGGAGGAGATCAGCGGCGCCGGCCTGCCGCGGCAGTTGGCGATGCAGTTCCGCGTCGATTTCAAACGGCCCGACGACCCGGTCTACTGGCCCGACCGCGTTGCCTTCGGCGCGGTGCGGCCGCCCAGCCATTTCCCGGACCGCATCCTGTTGCTGCAGGACAGTTGGTACACCAAGGACATCCCGATGCCGGCACCGGAAGAGCGCTTCGTCGGCCTGTTGACCCGGGCGGTGAAACAGGGTCATCACGATTTCGAGGACAGCGTCGAGTTGTGCCTGACGCCGGCGGCGCGGCCGCCCGGCGGCGGCCCGGCCTACAGCCGCCTGCTCTGCGCCGAGGGCGGTGATTGCCGATTGTCCCGCACCGACCCGGGCTGGCTGGCCCTCTGCGAGCGCCGCAATGGCGGTCTATGGTTGCCGCGCCTGATCGGCACCGCCCATGCCCAGCCGCGCAAGGGCCAAATCTGGAAGGTGCCCTCGCTGGCCAGCCTGGAGGCGCGCCGGGATCTGGTCGGCGTCGGCTATACGGTGTTCGAGATCACCTCGGACAGCTTCCAGGGCCTGGCGGCGGACGCCGTGTCCTACGCCCTGACCGCCAACGGCACGCGAATACTGGTCGAGGGCCTGCCGCCGGCCTACGCCAGCCTGCCGTTCGACAACGCGCGCCCGTTGCGGCTGCGCTTCGCGCTGCAAAACCTGGACTTCGCTGGCGTCGAGGCCGGCTGCGACAGGATCGGCGCCGACATCCAGTTCTACGACAAGGGCCGGCCGGTGGGCGCGCCCTATCGCCTCTCGCGCACCTATGTGGCGCTGCGCGATGCCCGGGAGGAGCGCTTTGAACGCGGCGACGCCCGCTTCCGCTGGCGTGGCGCCTACCGCCGGCCGCACAAGACCTTCGACCACGAGGTGTTCGTGCAATCGATCCTGCTGCGAAACTGGGATGATGCCGGTGCCTTCGCCAGGGCGCGGCGCACCATCACCCGAATGAAGGCGACGGTCGACAAACTGCATCTGACCTTCGGCGAGCGACCGGTGGTGGCGGTGATCCGACCGCCCCTTACCAAGCCGTCGTTCGGGCTGGCCCTCGGCTTGGTCGAGCCGACCGGGCAAATCCGCTTCACCTTTGCCTATGGCGAGGCCAAGCGATTATGGCGACGGATGCTGGACCGGCGCCAGGAAGATGCCGCGGTCGCTGGCGCCATCCGCCACGATTCCTTCATCTACACGGTGAACAAGGACCACCCCTCGCCGCCCGACACCTGCGTCGGCTGATCGGCGGGCTTGTCAAGATTGGTCCCGGCCACCCGCTCCCCCGTCCCAACCACCCTCGATGGGTACCATTCCATGGGTGGTTGGGACGGGGGAGCGGGTGGCTTGGCGCTTCCAGTCAAACTGGAAATGCGGGCTAACTTGGCCGAGCCCGATCAACGCCCCTCGACCAGGGCGGGCACCGGCGAACGGCGATCGCTGGGCAACGCGGCGGCGGCGGCGAAGCTGGCCAGGGCGGCCAGCCCCAGCAGGACGAACAGGGCATCCAGGTTGCCCGTCACGGCGTGGATCACCGGCACCACGGCGACGCCCAGGGACGATATGCCCAGGGTCAGCAGGAACTTCATGCCAAAGACCTGACCGCGCCAGGCCAGCGGCGTGTAGCGGGCCAGCAAGGCGTTCTCGGCCGGCTGGCCCATCAGGTTCAAGCTGATCATCACCGCCGCCAAGGGGATCATGGCCGGGCCGAAGACCACGAAGGCGACGGCGTAGATCGGTACCTGCAGCACCTGGCAGGCCGCATAGATCAGCTTGCGCGAGAAGCGATCGGCCAACTCGCCGCCGAGGATCTGGCTCAAGGAGCTGGCCAGGTAGCACAGGCTGACGAAGCCGCCGATGCCGAGCACCGAATGCCCCGCGAAATCGAACAGCCGTTCCTCGAATACTTTCGGCAAAGCATACGAGGTTGCCTGATAAATCAGACCGCTCAAACTGACGGTGATGGCGAGGACGACGAAGACCCGAC
>JASLMH010000024.1 GCA_030746635.1 Alphaproteobacteria bacterium
GTGCTGGCCATGGAACTGGCGCCACGGGTCCGGGTCTGCGGCATCGCGCCCGGCATCACCCTGCCCAGCAGCAATCAGAGCGAGGAGAATTTCACCAAGGCGCAGGCCATGAACCCGCTGGGCCGCGGCTGCTCGCCGGCCCAGATCGTCGCCGCCCTGCGCTTCATCCTCGAGGCGCCGTCGCTGACCGGCGAGACCATCGTCATCGACGGCGGCCAGTCCTTGATGGGCCTGCCGCGCGATGTCGCCTTTCTCTCGGACGGCGACTGAATGGGCGCGGCCATGGCGATCAGCCGGCGGACGATCCTGTTTCGTGACCTGGTGCTGCCGGTTTCGATCGGCGTGCACGATTTCGAGCGGCAGGGCCCGCAACGGGTAATCATCGATCTGGAGATCGAGTTGCGGGCCGATCGGCCGCAACCGGCCGACGATCTGTCGGAGGTGCTGGACTATGACGAGATCCGCGCGGAAATCACCCGGATCGCCGGCGCCCGGCACTACAACCTGCAGGAAACCCTGTGCCGCGAACTGGTGCGGATTTTCGAACACCGGGAGGAGATCGTCCGGCTGCGCCTGTCGACCCGCAAGCCGGACGCCTACGACGATTGCACCGTCGGCTACGCGATCGAATATCGCGCTGACGAATAGCGGACCTCAAGGGTGGCCCGGCCACCCTCTCTTCGGCCCGGTGATTCCAGTCAAACTGGATTTGCCTTAGTCGTGGCGGCGATCGGCTTCGCCGCGACGTTCGCTGGACCGGCGACTGCTCATCCGCCGCTCCATGCCGTTCGGCGGCCCATCTTCGCGCTGCCGGCGGTCGTTCAGGCGGCGTTCGATCTTGCGCCGCTGTTCTCCACGTTTTGTCGTCATAGTGCCTCCACTATCCTTGGTCGGGCGCCGGCGCCGCACGTCCACCATGGCGATCGTAACGGTGAATGCCGCGATAGGCGATAGGTTGAAGTTTCGACGCCTCGAATTGTTAACGCGTTGTTGCCTACCCGATACCACGCAAGAATCATGCCAGAATCGGCCACGCTTGGAATATCAATGACTTAGATGCAGGCGCCGTGGCGGATTTGTAAGAAATCCCGACACTTCGAGGCAATTCATGGTTAATTTCTGGGTATCCGGACGATGGCGATCAGCGGCAGCACCGCCAGGGAGGCGATGGTGTAGGCCTTGAAGGCGTTGATGTAGCCGATCAGCGCCGCTTGCCGGCCGATCTCGCCGCTCAGGGCGGCCAGACCGGTGGCGCTGCCGGTGTTCCAGGCGCCCAGCAGCCAAGGCAGGCTGAGGGCCTTGTTGTAGTCGGAAATGAACTCGGACATGCCGGCGTAGTTCACCGCCGTGGAAACGATCACCAGAGTGACGGACAGCGAGATGAACACCGAACTGCCGAGATTGCGCAGCAAGTGATAGATCGCCGAGCCTTCGGCCAGATAGCGCGGGTCCAGGGTGCGGAAGGTGGCCACCGTCAGCGGCACCCAGATGATCCCCACCGCCAGGCCCTGCAGGGCGCTGTTGATGGCGACGTCGGCGATCGTCGTGTTGACATCGAAGTTGCTCATGTAGACGCCCGATGCGGCCTGGATGAGGTAGCCCAGGGTCATGCCCACGCGCGGGTCCAGGCGGCTGATGAACATGGCCGCGAAAAAGCCGGCGATCGCCCCGGCCCCGCGCATCCCCAACAGGAAACCGATAATCGAATCGGGATAGCCCATCACCCCCTGTAGCATCGGCGGCAGCAATACCATCGGCGTGAAGTTCAGCATGCCGTAGACGGTGACGATGCAGATGCCGAGCACGAAATTGCGGTCCAGCAGCAGCCGCGGGTTCAGGAACGGCCGCATCGCGGTCAGGCTGTGCACCACGAAGATGTGGAAGGCGACGATGGCGACGACGGCCTCGATGATGATTTCGGGGCTGTCGAACCAATCCAGCCGCTGGCCCCGCGACAGCAGCAATTGAAAGGCGATGACCGCCGTCGACAGCGCCAGAAAGCCGGTCCAATCGAGCCGCGTCCGTGCCTGGCCGCCCTTTTCCGGCAGCAGCGCGGCCAGGCCCAGGAAGGCCAGCACGCTGATCGGTATGAACATGAAGAAGGCCGCCGGCCAACCATGGAATTCGGCCAGATAGCCGCCCAGGAGCGGTCCGATCACCGGCCCCACGACGACCGCCATGCCGAACACCGAAGTGGCGATGCCGTGCTGCCTTTTCGGGAAGATATCCAGGACGATGGCCTGGCTCAGCGGTACCAGCGGCGCGCCGAAGGCGCCCTGGGCGATGCGGAACAGTACCAGCACCGACAGATTGGTCGACAACCCGCAGGCCACCGTCGCCACCAGGAAGCCGGCGACGCCGCCCAGCATCACCATGCGCCGGCCGAAGCGGGCCTCCAGCCAGCCGGCCATCGGCGTCACCACCGCCGTGGCCAGGATGTTGAAGGTCATCACCCAGGCGATTTCATCCTGGGTGGCCGACAGCGAGCCCTGCATCTGCGGCAGCAGCACCGAGACCACCAGGATCGCCATGGCGTACTGCGTGGTGGCCAGGGTGACGGTGAACAGGATCGCCCAACGGCGCAGGGCCGTGATGGGTTGTTCGGCTGTATTGATGGCGGTCATCGAGCGCGACGGACTTGATGGCATCGTAATACGCGATGCCGAGCGGCGAACGGGTGTAGGGGGATCAACGGCGGCATTGCCGGCCGAGCCTAGATCATTCTCCGATCACAGGAAAACATGGCGAGATACCGCCGGGCCATGGTTCGCCGGCGCGCCGAGAGGTCTCGCTGGAGTTGACGAGGGCCGCTGGGTCGCGGCCGGGTCCGATCGCTAGATCAGGCCTTCCTTCTGGGCCCGCTTGCGGGCCAGCTTGCGCGCCCGGCGAATGGCCTCGGCCTTTTCACGGGCCCGGCGTTCCGAGGGCTTCTCGAAATATTTCCGCATCTTCATTTCGCGGAACACGCCTTCGCGCTGCAGCTTCTTTTTCAGGGCCCGCAGGGCCTGATCGACGTTGTTGTCGCGGACGTTGACCTGTACCAGGGTTCCTCTCCCCAAGAACGGCGATTGATCCAAGGCCAGGCGAGAAGGTAAACATCTCCGTTCGTCCGTTGCCGCCGGCCGATTGGGCGCAGTGTATAGCGCAAATCCCAAGAAAGTCCAAAAAAATGTAACCGGCTGTCGGGGCGGTCGCCTGGCGCGTGTCGTGCGCAATCCAAGCCACCCGCTCCCCCGTCCCAACCACCCCGAGGGTACCATCTATGGGTGGTTGGGACGGGGGAGCGGGTGGCCCGGTGACTCCAACTAAACGCGACACGCGCTACCATCTTTACCCGGCCCCGGACAGGCCCCATATTGCCGCCATGGCCATACTGAAGATCGCCCGCATGGGCCACCCGATCCTGCTCGGCCGGGCCGCCGAGGTCGACGACCCCGGGGCGCCGGAGATCCGACGCCTGGTTGGCGACATGCTGGAAACCATGGTGGACGCCCCGGGCAGCGGGTTGGCGGCACCGCAGGTGCATGTACCGTTGCGGGTGGTGATTTTCCGGGCACCGCTGCGGACCGGCGATGGGGACGATGACGACGACGATGACGATGACGATGACGATGACGACGACGGCGGCGATGGACCCGAGGCGCCGTTGACCGTGTTGATCAACCCCGCGGTCGAACCGCTGGGCGACGAGATGGTCGAGGATTGGGAGGGCTGCCTGTCCGTGCCGGGACTGCGCGGCCTGGTGCCCCGCCATCGGCGGGTGCGCTACACCGGTTGGGGCCTCGACGGCGGCCGCATCGAACGCACGGCCGAGGGCTTCCACGCCCGGGTGGTGCAGCATGAATACGACCATCTGGACGGCATTCTCTATCCCCGTCGGATGACCGACCTGAGCAAGCTGATTTTCGATTCCGAGATCCGCCATGTGCTGGCCCAGGCCCGCGCCGCCGAACGCGAGGCGGCGGCCGAGGATGGGGCGGAAGTGGGATGAGCGCGCAAGCCGACGACCAACGCCGGGCCATCCTGCGCGGCGCCCTGCCGGCGGTGCCGTTCGACGGCTGGACCGACCGGATGCTGCGCCAGGCCGCGACCGAGGCCGGTCTGGACGGCGCCGCCCTGCGCCGGCTGCTGCCCGGCGGGCCGGCGCAATTGGTCGCCTTTTTCATGGCCGAGGCCGACCGCTGGATGGCGGCGGAGGCGGAAAAGCGGGATCTGGCGGCGCTGCGGCTGCGGGAGCGGATCGCCCAGGTGGTGCGGATCCGGTTGGAGGTGTTGGCGCCCCATCGCGAGGCGGTGCGCCGGGCCGTGACCCTGCAATTGCTGCCGGGCTGGACGGGGCCGATGCTGCGGCGCCTGGCCGCTACCGTCGATGCCATGTGGCGGCTGGCCGGCGACCGCTCGGTCGATTTCAGCTACTACAGCAAGCGGGCCATGCTGGCGGCGATCTATGCCGCCACCCTGGTGCGCTGGCTGGACGACCAATCCGACGACTGCGCCGAGACCTGGGCCTTTCTGGAGCGGCGGATCGACGACGTCATGGCCATCGGCAAGGCCCGTCGACGGGCCGAGAAGCTGGCCGAACGTTTGCCGTCGCCGATGCGGTTGCTAACTCGCCTGCGTTACGGCCGCCGCCGCGCCGCCTGACCAGATTCAATCCTCCAATTCGCCGTGGCGGCTGCTGCCGTCGAAGAAGGTCGGGGTGCCGAACTGGCCGCCCGTTGCCAGATCGATGCGAAATCAGACAAAGTGCAAAACACCAAGACACCGAGATATGGCAGGCCGCCCGCCAACGCGATCTTGCCCCTCCCGCCATTCGGCCGGTGGCCAGGACATCCACCAGGGCGCCCTTGGTCTGCCCATTCAAGGTTGATCCCCCAACCAGCCTCCTAGGCGTCACCATAGTGACTTCGCGTCAACTCATTTCCTTCTGACCAACGACGTGCGCGGCGAACCCCGCGCCGGCTTCCGTATAGATGTTGAACACGGTGCTCGCTCCCGCTTGTTCCAGAGCTTCCACCTCGTCCGGGAATTTCGCGGTTGCCGCTACTCGCCCAGTGAACGATGCGGCCCTGAGCTGCTCAAGGACCGCCAGATTTGTCGCGAGTTTTGGCAGAGCTAACATTACGAGTTCAAGCGTGTGGGTTGCCTGGACGCGATCCCAGAAATCCGCGTCACTGGGATCACCGAGGAGCACTTTTCGACCTGTTGACCGTTGGTTTCTTACCGTTACCGGATCAATGTCCACGCCGACAACATTCTCGCCTAGCAACTCACGCATATTGTCGTAGGTTCCAGTGCCTACCCCACCCATGCCGACGATCGCGACCTTTGCTCCTTCAATATCAAGCAACTGATCATCAGTTAGTCGCTCGGATCTTTGCAGGCGCTTCAAGGCCATCCGGTGCCGAGAATAAAGTTGATGTGCGATCATATTGAGGCTGGCGGCGATTGCGAACGACAAGGACAGGGAAATTGCGAAGACGACCAGCCACGCACTATCGATCCAGCCGTTGGCAACCCCGATGGCCGCGACGATGAGCCCAAACTCACTGAAGTTCGTCAGGTTCAACGACGCAAGCAACGAAGTACGAGCCCGCAGCTTGAACGCCGCGAAAAGACCGAAGAAAAGCGCCGACTTGAGAAAAACAAACGGCGTGATCAACGCGCCGATCACGACGGTCTGTATTGTCGGTTGTCCGGACAGACCGATAGAAAGGAAAAAGCCAAGCAGGAATAGATCCTTGAAACCAAGCATGGTCTTGGCCATTTCATCGGCCTTGGGGTGATTGGCGATCATTACGCCCAGCACCAGCGCGCCCAGATCACCCTTCAGCCCGACCAATTCGAAAATCTCCGCGCCGCCCAAAGCGAGCAAGAACCCATACAGAACCAGCAATTCACCATGACCGACGCGCTCTAGCAATCGATGCAGCGCCATTCGCAGCGGAAAGAGCAGTACAATCAATGTTGCCCAGGCAGAAGGTAGCTTGCCGACCGAGATCGCGAGGAATGCGATGGCGGCAACATCCTGCATGATCAGTATCCCGACTGCGACCCGACCATGGGGCGCTGCCATCTCCCCTTTCTCTTCAAGCACCTTTACGACAAATACGGTGCTGGAAAAGCTCAGCGCAAACGCGATCAGTAGCGCTCGCGAAAAGTCCAATTGGGAAAGGAACGGCACGCCTGATTGCGCCAACCAGAAAATCGCGAGCCCGAAAACCATGACGACAATGGACGTATGTAGGCCCGTGACCGCCCACACTTGTGGTCTTGCAAGCGTTCGAAGGTTGAGTTTCAGACCAACCGTGAACAACAACAGGGTGATGCCTAGATCCGATAGTTTCTCTAGCATTTCGCCACTGACAATTCCGTAGGCGTTGAGCAAGAAACCCGTCGCCAAGAAACCAACCAGGGGCGGAAGGCCCACTGATCTCGACAAGATGCCCAGCACGAACGCGATGGAAATCCAGGCGACGTCCCCCAGAGCAATTGCAATCCATTCGAAATCCATAGCCCTACCCGAAAAGAGCTTCGCCCGCGCGCGCCACTTGCCACGCTCGCCGCACTATTGCGACCGGCACGGACCGCATGGTCGCCTGAAGGCACATCCTCCTATCAGCTGCCTCAGCTTGCCTGGGGACCGACCTTTGAGGTTCCGCAGCTAGTCTTCGAAGCTGCCGTGGCGGCCGCGGCCGTCGACGAAGCTCTGGGCGCCCCTTTGGAAGCCTTCGCGGAAGGCCGGCTGGGCCAGTTCGATCTCCAGCCGGATGGCGGTTTCCTCGTCGAAATCCCATTGCCGCAGCAGGCTTTCGCGATCCGACAGCATCGCCGTCTGGGGCAGCTGCGCCAGCTCGTGGGCCAGGGCCGCCGCCGCCCGCCGGGCCTCGCCCCTGGGCACCAGCCGGTTGACCAGGCCGATCTCGGCCGCCTCGCGGGCGTCGACGCCGCGGCCGGTCAGCATCATGTCCAGGGCCCGGCTCTGGCCGATCAGGCGCGGCAGCCGCACCGTGGTGCCGTTCGGCATCGGGCCGCCGAAGCGTCGGCAATAGACCCCAAAGATGGCCGTGTCGTCCGCCACCCGCAGGTCGCACCACACCGCCAGGGCCAGGCCGGCGGCCACGGCGTGGCCCTCGACGGCGGCGATCACCGGCTTGTTCGGCGCGCGCCGGGTCGGCCCCTCGTCCTCGCCGGCCCAGGTGAAGCCGATGGCGGCGCCCCCGGCCAGTTCCTTCAGGTCGGCGCCGGCGCAGAAGTCCGGCCCGACGCTGGTCAGCACGCCGACCCTAGCTGCCTCGTCGGCCTCGAAGTCCCGGATCGCCCGGTACAACGCCCGCACCGTCTCGACCGTGCAGGCATTGCGCGCCTCGGGGCGATTGATGATCAGGGAGGTGACGGGGCCGTCCCGTTCGATCAACAAGTCCTCGCCGCTATCGTTCATCCTTTGCCTTTCCCGGTCGGCTCGGAGGGGCGGCGCAGGGACCATTCGACGATGTCGCGCAGTACCTTGCCCAGGGCGCCATCGAAGGCCTTGATGATATGGGACATGTCCGATCCCTTGGCCTTGACCACGGCCTGGAAGGTATGGGAGGCGACGATCGCCCGTTTCGGCTGCTTGACCAGTTTGGCGTTCAATCGCACCCGGGCCGAGGGCAGACCGCCGGCCTCGAAATACTCGGCCTGGAATTCGCGCAGCTCGGTCTTCAGGTTGTAGTCCGAACGCAGGCCGATGGCCTGCCGCCCGACGGCGACGATGCGCTTGCTGTTCTCGAAGCTTTCGACCAGCAAGGTCTGCACCATGCGCGGCGCCCGTTCGGTCCAGCGGGCGCGGGCGAAATAATCAACTTCGGTCGGGCTGTCGCGCAGGGCGATGCGATCGGTGTTGAGGCCGCCCGAAGCCACCGGCTCCTCGACCACCAGCTGCCAGGTCACGGTGGGCAGATCCTCGGCGAAGGTGCTTTTCGGGGTCAGGGTATAGAGGTTCGGCGGCGGGCCGCCGAACTTGGGCAGGAAGCTCTCACAACCGGCCAGGGCCAGCAGCGTCAGTGCGGCTACCGCCGTCCACCAGTGACCGCCGGCCGCCATGCCATCAATTCGCACCATTGCCATCACTCCGTCTCGAAGCCGCCTTGTTGACCGCCGAACAGGAATTGCGCCGGGTCGCTTTGCAGGTCCTCGACCAGGCGCGCGGTGCTGGCCACCAACAGCCGCGCCTCCTCCAGGAACCGGGTCAGTTCGAGCAGGCCGTCATTGGAAAACGCCGTCAGCCCCTCGCGGTTGTCCGCCACCAGGGTACCGATATCGCGGCCCAACTGGCTGAACTGTTTGGCGGCGTCGTCGAAATCACGGAGGGTCTGGCGCAACTCGCCCTCCATCAACTCATCGGCGCCGCTCAAGGTGCCGCGGGCGGTGGCCAGGGTCGCATCGGCGCTGTCGACCAGGGCGTCGGCCCGGACCAATAGCTGGTTGATGCGCGAGGTGGTTTCGCGCAACGCCGTGGTGGTGTTGCGCACATCGACGATGACCTGTTCCAACTCCGGCCCGCGCTTGACCAGGCGGCCGCTCAGGTCCTCGACGTTGGCCAGGATGCTGGCGATGGCGCGGCGGTTGTCTTCGTTGACCATCAGGGTCATCTCGCTGACCAGGGTGATGATCCGGTTGATCAGTTCGGGGGCACCGGCGAACAGTTCCTGAATGGCCGAGCGCTCGGATTGGATCACCGGCGGCAGGCCGTCCTTGGCCGGCCCTGGCGGCGGCGCCGACGGGCTGCCGCCCTGCAACTGGATGAAGGCGACGCCGGTGATGCCCTGCAATTCAAGCTTGGCCACGGTGTCGCTGCGCACCGGGGTGTCGCGCGAGACCTCCACCGTGACCTGCACCCGGCCGGGGTCGCCACGGGCGATTTCGATCGCCGTCACGGTCCCCACCGGGATGCCGTTGTAGCGAACGTCGCCACCGACCGACAGGCCCGACACCGCCTCGTCGAAAAACACCCGGTAGAGGGCGAACTCGCGGTCGATCTCGACCTTGGCCAGCCAGACCACGAAACCGAACAGCCCGGCGACGACGACCAGCACGAAGGCGCCGATCACGACATGGTTGGCCCTGGTCTCCATTCAGCGTCCGCTCCGCGCCGGCCGGGCGCTCAGGCGTCGGTGGGCGATGGCGTGGCGGCCAGCGCCGCCCGGGCCCTTGGCCCGTGAAAATACTCGCGAATCCATGGATGGTCGTGACGCAACATCTCCTCCATCGGGCCGGTGACCATAACACGCTTTTCCGCCAGCACGGCGATGCGGTCGCAGATCGCGTGCAGGCTGTCCAGATCGTGGGTCACCATGAACACGGTCAGGCCCAGGCTGGTCTGCAAACGGCGGATCAGTTGATCGAAATTGGCGGCGCCGATGGGGTCCAGGCCGGCGGTCGGCTCGTCCAGGAAGATCAGATCCGGATCCAGGGCCAGGCTGCGGGCCAGGCCGGCCCGCTTGCGCATGCCGCCCGACAGCTCGGAAGGATACTTGGCCCCGGCCTCGGGCGGCAGGCCGACCATGGCGATCTTCAGGGCGGCGATCTCGTCGCGCAGTTCGGCCGGCAGGCCCAGATGCTCCTTCATCGGCACCTCGATGTTCTGGGCCACGGTCAGCGACGAGAACAGGGCGCCGTCCTGGAACAGCACGCCCCAGCGGCTTTCCAGCCCCAAGCGTTGCTCCGGCGACAGCTCGGCCAGGTTCTCGCCGAACACCTCGATGCTGCCGGCCCTGGGCCGGTTGAGGCCGATGATGGTCCGCAACAGTACCGACTTGCCGGTGCCCGAGCCGCCGACGATGCCCAGGATCTCGCCGCGCCGCACGTCGAGGTCCAGATCCTGATGGATCACCTGATCGCCGAACTGGGTCGTCAGGCCGCGTACCCGGATGATGATGTCGTCGTCGGCCGGCAACTTCCTAGACCCCGACGGCGGCGAAGAATATCGAGAAGATCGCGTCGACCACGATCACCAGGAAGATCGAGGTGACCACCGAGCGGGTGGTCTGCCGCCCCACGCTCTCGGCGCTGCGTTCGACCCTGAGACCCTCCAGGCAACCGACCATGGCGATCAGGAAGGCGAACACCGGCGCCTTGATGATGCCGATCCAGAACGACCACAACGACACCGCGTCGTTCAGGCGCTCCAGGTACAGCCCCGGCGAAATGTCCAGGGCCAGCCAACACATCATCATGCCGCCGAACAGCCCCATCATGTCGGCGAAAAAGGCCAGCAGCGGCAGGGTCAGGACCAGCGCCAGCAGGCGCGGCAGCACCAGCACCTCCATCGGATCCAGGCCCAGGGTGCGCATGGCGTCGACTTCTTCATGCACGATCATCGAGCCGATTTCGGCGGTGAAGGCGCTGCCGGATCGGCCGGCCACCACGATCGCGGTCAGCAGGATGGCGATCTCGCGCAGCACCGACACGGCGATCAGATTGATCACGAAGACCTCGGCGCCGAAGCGCTGCAACTGCGTCGCCCCCTGATAGGCCAGGACGACGCCGATCAGCAACGAAATCAGGCCGACGATCGGTAGGGCGTCGAAGCCGACCTTCTCCATGTGGTGGACCAGCGGCGTCAGGCGCAGCCGGCCGGGTTGCCGGATCACCCGGCCCAGGGTCACCAGGATCAGGCCCAGAAAGGCGATCTGCTGGCGCGTCTCCCCCGCTATGTCGACCGCGGCGCGGCCGATATGGGCCAGGATCGCCAGCAGCGGGTTCGGCGCCGGCGGCTCGATCTCGGCCGGCCGGTCGTTGGCGGCGACCTGTTGCAGCATCGCCTCGTGCTCGGGCCGCAGGCCGCTGAAGCCGGCATCGCCGCCGGCCGCCCGGCAGCGCTTGACGGTGCGGTGCAACAGCCAGGCGCCGGCCGTGTCCAACCGCTCGACCTCGGCCAGGTCGATGGTCAGCGGCGCCGTGCCGGTCAGGCCGGCGCCGCGCAGGTCGGCGTCCAGCCGCGCCACGTTGCCGGCGTCCCATAGGCCGCCCGCCCGCAACGCGATGCCGCCGCTCTCGGTCCTGGCGGTTTCCAGCCAGCCGGCCGTCATCACTCCTCGCGCCCCTTGTCTTCCGGTGGGTCAACGTGGCATGGCCCAACCCGGCGATCAAGACGCCGGCTTGTCGGCGCGGGAAGGTTGGTGACAGACTGTCGCCCCGACCAGCCGCCACCCGGGATACCGCCATGCCGAAATTCGCCGCCAACCTGACGGTGCTGTTCACCGAACTGGATTTCCCCGACCGCTTCCAGGCCGCCGCGGCGGCCGGTTTCCCGGCCGTCGAATGCCTGTTCCCCTATGTCCGGGGGAAGGCGGAGCTGGCCGACTGGCTGGCGGCGGCGGGCTTGGAGCAGGTATTGATCAACATGCCGGCCGGCGACTGGGCGGCCGGCGAACGCGGCCTGACCTGCCTGCCCGGGCGGCGCGAGGAATACCGTGACGGCATTTCCCGGGCGATCGACTACGCCACCGCCCTGGATTGCCCGAATATCCATTCGGTGGCCGGCCTGGCGCCCGACGGCGGCCCGGAGCGTGCCGCCTACGAGGATACCTATCGGGACAACCTGGCCTGGGCGGCGGATCAGTTGGCGGCCCACCGCCTGAACCTGCTGATCGAGCCGATCAACGGCAAACGCGACGTGCCGGGAATGTTCCTGCAGACCACCGACCAGGCCCGGGCGATCATCGCCGAGTTGGCCAAGCCCAACCTGCGCCTGCAGTTCGACGTTTATCACGTGCAGATCATGGAGGGTGACCTGGTCCGCCGCTTCGCCGATTGCCTGCCGGACATCGGTCATGTGCAGATCGCCAACCCGCCCGAACGCCATGAACCGGACGATGGCGAGATCAATTTTCCCTATCTCTTCGAGGCCATCGACCGGACCGGCTACGACGGCTGGATCGGTTGCGAATACAACCCGCGGGCCGGCACCCGCGAGGGCCTGGGCTGGGGTGCGGCCCATGGCCTAAAGACGTCGTGAGCAAGGACAGGGGGCAGGGCGGCATGCGGTTTTCGGTTTTTTCGGTCCACGACCACTACCCCGACGAGGCCCGTACGGTGGCGGCGCACTACGCCGAGACCCTGGATCATGTGGTGCTATCGGAGGAACTGGGCTTCGAGAGTTTCTGGATCGCCGAGCATCATTTCCACGAATACGGCACCATCCCCGATCCGGCAGTGATGCTGGCGGCCGCCTCGCAGCGCACTGATAAGATCGGCCTGGGCGTGGCGGTCAGCGTGCTGCCGTTCCGCAACCCGCTGCAGGTGGCCGAGAGCTACGCCATGGTCGACGTCCTATCGGGCGGCCGGCTGATCCTCGGCGTCGGCTCGGGCTACCTGTCGCACGAGTTCGAGGGCTTCGGCGTCGACATCGCCAGTAAGCGGGAGCATTTCGACGAGAACCTGGAGGTCCTGCGCCGCGCCTTCCAGGGCGAGCGGATCAGCCTGCGGGGCGCTTTCAACCAGGTCGACGACGTGGCCATCAACGTGCCAACCGCGCAACGGCCGCATCCGCCCCTCTATATGGCGGCCCTGCGGCGGGAGTCGGCCTATTTCATCGGCCGGCAGGGTTATCCGATGCTGGGCATCCCATATGCCAGCGTCGACGATCTGGCCGAACTGGGACCGATGGTCGACGACTACCGGCGCGGCTGGTCGGAATCCGGGCATCCGGAACCGGCGCCGCCGGTCTGTTTCGCCTTTCACGCCTACGCCGGCGAGGATGACGCGATGGCCCGGCGCGATGCCGAAGGCGCCTTCGACTACTACGTGAAGACCCGGCTGTACGGCAAATCGGCCGGCTGGGACGAGATCACCACGCGCGGCTACTGCCTGTTCGGCGGCATCGATACCAATATCGAGCGGCTGCGCCGGATGCGCGAACTGGGTATCGGCCACGTCGCCCTGCTGGCCGATTTCGGCTGTCTGGGGCGGCGGAAGACCCAGGCGTCCCTGCGCCGCTTCGCCACCGAAATCGCTCCCGCCGTCACAGACGATTGAGGCATGGGACGGACGGAACTCCTGCTGGTCGCATCCGCCATCGCCGCCGTCTTGTTTCTGTTGACCCGGCGTCGGGCGCCCTATCCCGGCAGCGCGCTGATCAAGGCGCTGGCCTGTACCCTCCTCGCCGTCGCGGCCTGGCCGGAGCAGCCGCTGTTGAGCCTGGCCCTGGCGGCCTCGGCGCTGGGTGACTGGTTTCTCGGCCGGCCCGGCGAGCGGCAATTCCTGCGTGGACTGGTCGCCTTTTTCCTGGCCCACCTGGTCTATATCGGGATCTTCGCCCAGGCCTGGGCGCCGACCGCCGCCGCGCCCTGGGGCGGTGCTGTGATGGTGGCGGCGGGTGTCGGCCTGGCCGTCTGGCTGCTGCCCGATCTCGGTCGGCTGAGGGTACCCGTGCTGGCCTACATGGTGGCGATCGTGGCCATGGCGGTGTCCGCCCTGGCCTCGGCCTATCCGGCGGGGCTGCTGCTGCCGGGGGTGCTGCTGTTCCTGTTTTCCGACGGCTGCATCGCGGTCCGCCGGTTCAAACGCGATTTCGCCTGGAGCGGAGAGATCACCTGGATCACCTACTATGCGGGGCAGGTGCTGATCTTCCTGGCGCTGGGCGGTGCGGTCTAGCGGTCGCCGCCGCCGCCGAGATAAGCGCGGTTCCAGGTCGGGCTGATCAGGATTTCGTTGACGCAGGCATGGGCCGGCATGCGCGCCACGTACAGAATAGTCTCGCCCAGATCCTCGGGCTGCAGCATGCGGGCCCGGTCGTCGGCCGACGGCGGGATCGGTCGGTTGTCCATGATCGGGGTGGCGACTTCGGCCGGACAGATCGCGCAGGCGCGGATGCCGTTGACGCATTCCTCCATGTTGAGGGAGGCGTTCATCGCCAGCATGGCGTGCTTGGCGGCCCCGTAGGCTGGTCCGGAGACGGTGGAATTGTACCGTCCGGCCCAGGAGGAGATGTTGATGATCAGGCCGTCCCCTCGTTCGCGCATGCCCGGCAGCACGGCGGCGACGCAGTAGAAGGCGCCGTTCAGGTCAACGTCGATGACCTTGCGCCAGCCGTCCAGTTCGACCTCGTCATAGCGCCTTTTCGGGACGTTCAACCCGGCGCTGTTGACCAGGATGTCGATCCTTCCGTGCTGGGCCAGGATCGCCTCGGCGACGGCGGACACGGCCCCGGCGTCGGCGACGTCCAACGGCAACACCGATGCCCGTCCGCCAGCTTCGGCGATGGCGTTGGCGACCTCCTCCAGCGGTTCGGCGCGCCGCCCCGAAAGCACCACTTCGGCGCCGGCGGCGGCCAATGCCACGGCTCCGGCCCGGCCAATGCCGGTGCCGCCGCCGGTCACCCAAACCACGCTTGCCGTTAGATCACGCATCAAAAACTCCCCGAATGTCTGAAAATTTCCGACGATGTTACACGTTTCCGCCGCCTCAACCACGGGTCAGGGGAATTTAGACATTGACGTAGCGGCACCAAGGTCATTGTATTAGCGGCGAACCCAACACACGAATTCAGTTCAGGGAGGACATCGTGGGATTCAAAGGATTGCTAAAGGCGTCCAGTGCCGCCGTATTGTCGCTTACGGTGGTGGCGGGCGTCACGACTTCCGCCGAGGCTGTTGACAAGCTGAAGTGGAAGATGCAGAGCGCGTTCGGCTCGAAACTGTCGATCATCGGCGAGGTGGCACGGCGCTACCAGGACATCGTCAGCGACATGTCCGATGGTGCCATGAAGATCAAGTTCTTCGAGCCCGGCGCCCTGGTCCCGACCCTGCAGGGCTGGGACGCGGTCAAGGCCGGCTCGATCGACGCCATGTGGGGCACGGCCGGTTATCACGTTGGCAAATACCCCGCCCTGTCGTTCTTCACCGCGGTGCCGTTCGGTCCCCGCGCAGGCGAGTTGTTGGCCTGGATGCACTATGGCGGCGGCGACCAGCTCTACAACAAGTTGTACCACAGCAACGGCGTGCACGGTCTGCATTGCTCGGCCATCGCCCCGGAGACCTCGGGCTGGTTCCGCAAGCGGTACAACTCGATCGACGAGTTGAAGGGCCTGAAGATGCGTTTCTTCGGTCTGGGCGCCGTCGTGATGACCAAGCTTGGCGTATCCACCCAGTTGCTGCCGGGCGCCGATATCTATCCGGCCCTGGAGCGCGGCGTGATCGACGCGACGGAATTCTCCATGCCGTCGATCGACTACGATCTCGGCTTCTATCAGATCGCCAAGTTCAACTACTTCCCCGGCTGGCATCAGCAATCGTCGATCGGCGAATTGTTGATGAACAAAAAGGGCTGGGACGGTCTGTCGAAACAGCAAATGGCGATTATCTCGGCCGGTTGTGGCGACAGCATCAATTGGTCTTTCATTCGGTCGGAAGCCAAGCAGTTCGAGGCCATGAACAAGCTGAAGGCCAAGGGCGTCACGTCGGTGCGCTGGTCCGACGCCGACCTGGCCAAGCTGAAAGAGGCTTGGGAAGAAGTGGTCGTCGAGGAGTCCGGCAAGGATCCCTTGTTCAAGGAAGTCGCCGAAAGCTACACGGCCTTCCGCGCCAAGTACAAGATCTGGAAAGATCACGGCTATCTGAATTGATAACCGGACTTGACCTCGTAGGGTCAGGACTGCAATAAAACTGGGCCCCGGGTTTCCCGGGGCCCAGTGATATTGACGACCCACAATAAGAACCGCGCCGCGAATTTCTGCCTCGCAGAATGGTTTCGGCCAAAATGGATCCAGCATTTGGCGGCGGTAATCCCGACAAAACCAAGTAACCGGCCAGACGCGCCTTAACGGAAATCAGACCATGGACCTTGCAGGTTTTTTTGCGGATTACCTTCCGATCTTCATGTTTTTGAGTTTGGCGGCCTTGTTGTTCTCCGGCTATCCGGTGGCCTTCATCCTTGGCGGCCTGGCCATCGGCTTTGGCTTGATCGGCCATGGCATGGACATGTTCAAGCTGATTGAGTATTTCAATTTCATGCCGCGCATTTGGGGCATGGCGGCGGAAAACCTGGTTTTGGTGGCGGTGCCCACGTTCGTTTTCATGGGCACCATGATGGAACGCAGCGGCATCGCCAACGAGATGCTGTATTGCTGCCAAGTGTTGTTGCGCCGGGTGCCGGGCGCGCTGGCCCTGGCGGTGACCGTCATGGGCACGATTCTGGCGGCCATGACCGGTATTATCGGCGCTTCGGTGACCATGATGACCGCCTTGGCCTTGCCGGTGATGCTGCGCCAGGGCTATGCGCAAACCCTGTCGACCGGCGTCATCGCGGCCTCGGGCACCTTGGGTATCCTGATCCCGCCGTCGATCATGTTGATCATCATGGCCGACCTGCTGTCGATTTCGGTCGGCACCTTGTTCATGTCGGCGATCATCCCCGGCCTGGTGCTGGCGGCCCTGTATCTGACTTTCGTCACCACTTGGGCCAGGGTGAAGCCGAGCGTCGCGCCACCCCTGCCGCCGGAGCTGCTGTACGTGCCGGCCAATGAATTGGGGCCTCTGCTGGTGCGGGGCTTTTTCCCGCCGGTGTTCCTGATCGCCTTCATCAAGGGTTCGATCCTGCTGGGTTGGGCCACCCCGTCGGAAGCCGGCGCGGTCGGCGCCTTCGGTGCCATGGTCATCGCCGTCTTCAAGGGCACCTTGCGATGGGACGTGGTGAAGGGCGTCTGCCAATCGTCCGGCCTGACCATCGCGATGATCTTCTTCATCGTCATGTCCGCCACCTGCTTCGCCTACGTCTTCCGCTCGCTGGGCGGCGACGACGTGGTCGAAGAGTTGATCCTGGAGGCCGGGCTTGGCTCCTGGGGTCTGTTGTTCCTGATCATGGCCATCGTGTTCTTCCTCGGCTTCTTCCTGGATTGGGTCGAGATCACCTTGATCGTCCTGCCGGTGTTCGCGCCCCTGGTCGCGGAACTGGACTTCGCGGGTCATGTGGCGGACGAGGCGGTGGTCTACTGGTTCACCGTTTTGGTGGCCGTCAACCTGCAGACCTCGTTCCTGACCCCGCCATTTGGCTTTGCCCTGTTCTACATGAAGGGCATCGCGCCAAAGGAAGTGGACATCAGGAACATCTATTTGGGCATCATACCCTTCGTGCTCATCCAGGTTGTCGGGGTGATCCTGGTGCTGGCGTGGCCGCAAATCGCGTTGTGGCTGCCGGGCATCGTTTACGCATAGGCTGGAGATTGCGAGATGACTGAATCGACATTGGCAACTCGCGACATGAGTTCCCACCCGCTGGTGCGGCTTTCCGCCAAGCTGAAGGTGTTCGTCGAATTCTTCGGCCAGCGCGGCGCCTATTTCATCCTGCCCTTGGTGATTATCACCATGATCGACGTGTTCGGCCGCAAACTGACCAACACCTGGTTCGATTTCCAGTTGTTCCTGGTGGAGAACGTCAGCCCGATGTTCCAATCAACCATGCTGCAGGAACTCGAATGGCATTTTCATACGGTGCTGTTCTCGATGGTCCTGGGCTATGGCTTTACCCGCAACCGCCATGTCCGGGTCGATCTGGTGCGCATGCATTTGCAAACCAAGTGGCAGGCCATCATCGAGTTCATCGGCACCACGTTCTTCATGATCCCCTACACCATCGTGGTGATCTATTTCTGCTACATCTTCACCTATGATTCCTTCATCACCAACGAGATTTCGCCCTCGCTGGTGGGGATGAGCCACCGTTGGATCATCAAGACCGTCCTGGGCGTCGGCCTGATCATCGCGTTGTTGTCGGGAATTGCCGTCTGGCTGCAATCCATCCTGGTGCTGTTCGGATCGGAGGAATTGCGGTTCGAGTTGATGACCCTGGAATGGCCCGAGGATATGGGCGGCGGCGTCGAAGGCTATGAGCGCATGGTCCTGGAGGATCAGGAGACCGACATGGAGAAAATCGGCAAGAGCGGCAAGGGTTAGCGACCCGCTGCTGGGCGCCACCAGGAACGTCACGACAAAGCCCCCGGCCGGCAGGACCGGGGGCTTTCTTGTCCGGAGCCGGTCAATCAGGATTTCTTGCCGTGGAAGTGTATCTTCTCGGCCAATTGTTTTTCCAACTGGCGGGGGGAAGTGGAGAAATAGGAAATCGGTACATGAATTGACGGCCAGCCCTTCATCTGGCCTTCGAATTTGGCTACCTGGGGGGAAAAGGCCGCGAACATGCCGACCCGGCGACGCATGTGACGGGCGGCTTGTTCGTCCAGTTCCCCCTCGTCCACGGCAATCATAAGGACCCTCCGCATCAAGGTCGCCTTGGAGGTGCCCAGGCCCACCACCGCGGGCCAAGGGATCAATCCCACATCGGGCCGGCGGCAGCGAATGCCCTCATCGTCAATGACCAAAACGGGCTTTTGATCGAAGGCCATCTGCAACAAGGTGAAAGCGGTCAGACCGCCGATGAAGGCGGCGGCGAAATGGAGACCCCTGCCGCCGCCCAATATGTCGATGCCCTGGACCGCCGCGATCAGCGAGACGATCGCCACCAACACACAGGGCGCCGCCAGAACGCCCAGTTTCAGCTTGGAGTTATAGGCCACGATGGGTTCGGTCGGCGCCCTGTCGCGTCTCCGCCGCCCACCAGAGCCCTTCTTTGCCGCGACTGGCTTTTGCTGTGTTCTTTCGCCGCCCGCCATTAATGCCGCCTTGGCGTTCGATTACCCATCAGGTGCCGGGCGGCATCTCGGCCAGATGATCGATCACCTTTTGCACGCCGGCAATCTCCTCGGCCGCCACCAGCATGGCCCGCCGCTCGGCCTCGGTTTCGACCCAGCCCCAGATCTCCACCACGCCGTCGGTGACCAGGACATTGATGGCGCCGTGGCTGACCCACTGCTGGCTTTGCAGGGCCGCCAACACGGCGCTGCGGATGCCGCGGTCGCCGGCCGTCGGCGCCGCCGGTCCGTCGTCGCGGTGGCTGGCCAGGGCCTGCAGCACGTTGGCCCGACTGACGATGCCGACCATGCTATCGCCGCGCATCACGGGCATCCGCTTGATATGGTTTTTCTCCAACAACCGGGCCACTTCGGCGACCGAGGTGTCCTCGTCGACGCTGACCAGTTGCTTGGTCATGATGTCGGCGACGATACGGCCGTGGCTCTTCACGAAGGCCTGGGCGTCCTCCTCCGGCGACGAGAGAATGCTGAGCCACCACGAGCGACGCTGCTCGCCGCCGAGTTCGACCCGCCGCAGCAGGTCGCCCTCGCTGACCATGCCGACGATGTTGCCGCCGTCATCGGTGACGGGCACGCCGGAGATGTTCTTGTCCAACAACACTTGGGCGACGTTCTCGACGCTGCTGCCGGGGGTAACCGTGACCACCTCGGTGGTCATGATGTCTTTCGCGCGCATGGCACCTGTCCTCCTTGACTGCACGCGCCGTTTCGCGGATTCGGCCCCGTGGCGTGGCCGCGGGACGATCCGATACGACGCGAAATTCCCCTCCTCGGCGCGGGGATACCGGGGTCGGTGCCGCTCAACGCCACCTTGCCGAAGATTGTCGCTGCACTCCAGGTTCCATATGGGAACCCGGCGGCAAGATACACGGCCTGTCGGCTGGCGACACTGGTTTTTTCATTTTTTCCCGGAGCTCGGTTTCACGCGATGTTGATGTGTTTTTCAACCGGCGGGGCATGATATTCGGCGATAGGCTTCGCCGCTTCCGGACGAAAGGCGCCGATGGTGTCGATGACGAATACATTGAGCAGATTGCCCGGCCGCCGACGATCGGCCGGAATGGCCCTGGGCCTTGTCTTGCTGGCACACCTGCTGGCGATGCCGGCTCTTGCCACCGAGCAAGGCATGATCGCCGCGGATGCCGCCCGGGCGCTGGCCCAACAGGGAAGGATCACCATCGTCGATATCCGACGCCCCGATGAATGGCGCCAAACCGGCCTGCCCGAAGGCGCCAGGCGGGCGACGGTGCTGCCGGGGCGCGGTGCCGGGCGGTTCCTGGCCCGCATCGCGGAACTGACCAATGGCGACAAAAGCAAGCCCATTGCCTTGATCTGCGCCGCCGGCGTGCGCTCGCGGCACGCCAGCGGCCTGCTGCGCGCTCGCGGCTACACCAACGTTCTGGAAATTCGCGAGGGCATGTTGGGCAATCGCCATGGCGCCGGCTGGTTGAAACGGTCGTTGCCCCTCGTCACTTGCGGCAGATGCTGAGGCGCGTCGATCCGCCGCTATGATGGCGCGGCCGGCTGTGCTAAGAAGCGCGCCGGCGATAGCCCTCGCCAGCCGAATTCATTGCCAACGTCATGTAAGGAGACCCAAATGCGGACGTTTCGATTGCCCCTAGCGGTGGCCGCCATCGCGATCGCCCTGAGCAGCGGCGCCGCGGATGCCGCGGACGTCAAGAAGGGCAAGAAAGTTTTCAAGAAATGCAAGGCCTGCCACACCCTGAAGGCCGGCGGCAAGAACAAGGTCGGGCCCAATCTGCATGGCGTGTTCGGACGCAAGGCCGGTGCCGTCAAGGGTTTCAAATACTCCAAGGCGATGAAGGCCTCGGGCATCGTCTGGGACGACAAGATGCTGGATCAGTATCTCCGTAAGCCGAAGAAGCTGGTACCGAAGGGCAAGATGGCCTTCGCCGGGTTGAAGAAAAAGTCGCAACGCGACAACGTCATCGCCTACATGAAGGAAAAGACGAAGTAACGATCGATTGGTTCCGACGAACCGGAAAAAGCCGGCGGGCCCTCGGGACGCCGGCTTTTCGCTGTCCGATTAACGGAAAGTTATCTCAATCCGCCGTATTTTCCGACTGGGCGACAGAGCGATTCGCTGTCCAGTTGAAACAGCTATCCGGGGGAAGGAGATGTCGGAATCTGCCCAAAGGGCAGAAGCGGACCCCGGCGGTGCGCAATCCACGGCGGCCGATCTTTCGGGCTTGTTCCGCGGCTGCCGCTGGGTGAACGAAGAAGAGCAACTGCACGAACTGCGGGTGCCGCTGGCGTCGGGCTTGCCGCCTTACGTGGAGCTGCCGGTCGAGCGCGAAACCCTGTTCAGCGCCGCCGCCGTCAACCTGCCGCTGCCCGCCGACAACGTTGGCGTCGAAAACTTCCTGACAACTTTCGGCGCCTCCCTGTTGTGTTATGGCTATCCGTACCTGCGCTATGCCGACGGCTCGGTCAGGCCGTTGTTCGTGGTCCGGGTGAGGATCGAGGACGGCAGCATTCGCCCGGATCCCGACGGCTATCTCAAGGTCAACTGCGCGTTGCTGCGCGATCACGGGATCGATCGCCACGAGGCGACCCGATTGGCGCAGGAGCTGGCGGCCGACGGGACGGGCTTCGATGACGCCCTGGCGGTCCTCGCCGAGCGGCTGAAGCTGGCGGTTGAGCGCTTCGACCCCAGCGCCCTGGACGACGCCCTGCCACCGGCTGAAACCGGCCGCATGCAGTGGTGCAACCGGCCGATCCTGGCGTCCGCCACCATGCCGCCGTCGATCTCCGCCCTGCTGCGCGATCTCAACGATCTGGCCCATCCGGACTGCCATGAAGGCCTCGACCAGACAGCTCTCGCCGCCATCCAGCGCCGCCAGGCGAACGGCGATGGGGACCAGCCGACAGCATTGCTCGACGGCCCGATGGTGTTCGACATGCACCGGCTGGGCGAAAGCCAGACGCAGGCGGTGCGGGCCGCCATGCGGCAACCCCTGACCGGCGTCTCGGCGCCGCCGGGCACCGGACAGATGGCCAGCATCGTCAATCTGATTGCCACGGCGGTGATGAATGGCGAGAGCGTGTTGTATGCCGGTCGCCGGCGCGAGACGGTCGGTGCCATGGTCAAGCATTTGGGCGCCGCCGGCCTGTCGCCGAAGGCCGACGCCATCCTGCTGCCGCTGGTGGCCGCCGCCGATTTGCTGATCCTGGCCGGCTACGACCCCATCGAGATGCGCCAGGGCTGGCGCGATCCCTGGGGCCCGGATGCCCCGGTGGTGGAGTTCACGGCGGTTCCCAACACCCACTACATGCACCAGGCCCGCTACAGCTTCGTCGGTGATACCGGGGCCGGCTTGCGGGCCCTGCGGGCCGGCCTGTCGCCGCGCCCCCATTGGCCCGACAATCGGCCGGCGCGGACAAGGGCGGCCCTGGCCGAGGCCTTTCCGGTCGATCAGGCCTGGGGTCCGGCGGCGGTCATCGAAACCTGCCGCCGCGTCCTGCCGGCCGATGTCGTCGCCACCGTCGATACCGGCGCCCATCGCATCCTGTTGAACCAGATTTGGCGCTGTCCGGCGCCGCGCACCCTGTTGCAGTCAACGGCCCTGTGCACCATGGGCTGCGCCCTGCCGCTGGCCATCGGCCGGGCCCTGGCCGAGCCTGGCCGGCCGGTGGTGGCCTTCACCGGCGACGGCGGCCTGGAGATGGTGCTGGGCGAACTGGCGACCCTGCGGGATCTGCGGCTGCCGGTGATCGTGGTGGTCTTCGACGATAGCTCGCTGGCGCTGATCGAGATGAAACAGCGCAACCTCGGCCTGGCCAACGTCGGCGTCGACCTGGGCACCTCGGATTTCGCGGCGGTGGCGCGGGCGATGGGCGGCGAGGGGGTGACCGCCGGCGACCGCGATGCCCTGGCCGGGGCGCTCGATCAGGCGCTGCGGCGGGACGGTTTCACCGTCATCGCCTGTCCGATCGACCGGCGTGGCTACGACGATCGTTTCTGACGTGGGTAAAGGCTATTCCGCGATTTCGTTCAGGGCGGCGGCGATGGAGGCTCGCAGCTTGTCGGCTATCTCGTCGATCTGAGCCGCATCGACGATGAACGGCGGCGCCAGCAGTACATGGTCGCCGGTGGCGCCGTCCGCCGTGCCGCCGCTGGGATAGCAGATCAGGCCGTGGGCCATGGCCTGCCGCTTGATCCGGCCATGCAGGTTGGCGGCGGCCGGGAACGGCGTCTTGGCGGCCCGGTCGGCGACCAGTTCGACGGCGCGGAACAGGCCCCGGCCGCGAATATCGCCGATGCTGGGATGATTGCCCAAGGCCTCGTGCAAGGCACCGTCCAGCCGCTCGCCCATGGCCCGGATATGCGCCAGCATCTCCGGCCGCCGGATCTTTTGCTGCACGGCCAGGGCCGCGGCGCAGGCGGTGGGGTGCCCCATATAGGTATGACCGTGTTGAAAAGCACCCGAGCCTTGCGCGATGGTATCGTAGACCTGGTCCGTGCAAATCAAGGCGCCGACCGGTTGATAGCCGGCGCCCAGGCCCTTGGCGACGACGACGATATCCGGCGTGATGGCTTCCTGTTCATAGGCGAACAAGCTGCCGGTCCGGCCCATGCCGCACATCACCTCGTCCAGGATCAGCAGCACGCCGTGGTCATCGCAGATTTCCCGGATGCGCTTGAAATAGCCCGGTACCGGCGGTACCGCCCCGGCCGTCGCCCCGACTACCGGTTCGGCGATGAAGGCGGCCACGGTGTCGCCGCCCAACTCCAGGATCCTGGCCTCCAGTTCGTCGGCGACGCGCCGGCCATAGGCCGCCTCGCTCTCGCCCACGGCTTGATGACGGTAGGCGAAACAGGGCGAGATGTGGTGGCTTTCCAACAGCAGCGGCTCGTACAGCTCCCGCCGCAGGGCGTTGCCGCCCACCGACAGCCCACCCAGGGTATTGCCGTGATAGCTCTGCCAACGGGCGATGTAGTGGCGCCGCTGCGGCTCGCCCCGTTCCACGTGATACTGCCGGGCCAGTTTCAGGGATGCTTCGACGCCTTCCGAACCGCCGGATACGAAATACACATAGGCCAGGTCGCCGCCGGTGCCCGCAACAAGCAGCTCGGCCAGTTGCTCGGCCGGCGCGGAGGTGAAAAAGCCGGTGTGGGCAAAGGCGATGCGGTCGATCTGATCGGCGATGGCGCGGCGCACGTCGGGGTCACTGTGGCCCAGGCAGGACACGGCCGCGCCGCCCGAGGCGTCCAGATAGCGGTTGCCGTCGGTATCGACGATATAACAGCCTTCCCCCCGTGCCGCGACGGCGGGGCGCTGGCCGGCATGACGCGGAAACACGGCACTCATGATGCCACCCGCCTGCCGGTTCGTGTCTGCGTCCGCATCTCGGATGTGCCCTGGCTATTTGGCCAAAATCGGAGGTTTCATTAGCATAGTTGCCCCGATCCGGGTCGGCAAAAGAATCGTCCCCGCGTCCGTAACTCGTTAACATTTCCATCGCAAACTTGGCGGATGCGCGGATACGAACTAGATTCGAGTGCGTCTCATGTGGCGACGACGGAGGAGGGTCCCGCCTTGGCGGGAGGGCGGATGTCGATTTCCAATCAGGCCTTGGAGTTTCTCGAATTTGTCGAGATGCAGCCGCGCCAGTCGGTGCGGCAGCTCATGGACAAGGTGCTGCTGAAGAGCCGCCTGATGACCGATGCCGAGGCCGGCAGCATCTTCATCGTTCGCCACAAGGGCCAGCAACGTTGGCTGGAACCGATCAGCCTGCAGAACGACGCCGTGCGCATCAAGGGCCGCGACTTCATCGTCCCGATCACCACCTCGACCATCGCCGGTTTCGTCGCCTCCTCCGGCGAAGTGGTGCGCATCGACGACGTATACGAAATTCCGCCCGACCGTCCCTACAGCTTCACTGCCGAGATCGTCAATTACCGCACGGTCTCGATGCTGTGCTTCCCCCTGAAGAACTACCAGGAGCAGGTGATCGGCGTCGTTCAGTTGATCAATCGCCGCCTGCGCAGTCGCAAGACGCCGGTGCCGTTCAAGGACCAGCAGGTCAAGCTGGTGACCCCGATCGCCCGGGTGCTGGCGACCCATATCGAACGTGCCGACATGCTGGAGGACATCCGGCGGAAGAACGTCAAATTGCGCCAGCGCTATCGCGAACTGGCGGCCCAGCGGGCCCAGGTGATCGCCCTGCAGGCGGAAACCGAGCAAGCCTTCATGCTGTCGATCGAGTTGCTGGCCCGGGCCTCCGAGATCCATGACGAAGGCACCGGAAATCACATCGTCCGGGTCAACGAGTACAGCTATTTCCTGGCCAGGGAATTGGGCATGGCCAAGACCTATTGCGACGAAATCCGCTATTCGGCGCAGTTGCACGATGTCGGCAAGATGAGCGTCGATGTCGCGGTACTGAAGAAGAAGGGTGGGTTTGACGCCGCCGACCGGGCCGAGATGGATAAGCATCCGATGTACGGCTACCAAATCCTGGAAGCCGCGCCCCGCCTGAAAATGGCGGCGGAAATCGCCCTTTACCACCATGAACAATGGGATGGCTCGGGCTATCCGATGGGCGTGGCGGGCGAGGATATCCCAGTGTCGGCGCGGATCGTGGCGATTGCCGACATCTATGACGCCCTGCGTTCGGAACGGCCGTACAAGCCGGCTTTCAGCCACCAAAAGACCATCCGGATCATGCTGAAGGGCGATGACCGGATCGATCCGCGCAGCCATTTCGATCCGGCGTTGATCGACCTGTTGGCTGGTCGGCACGAGGGCATGAATGAAATTCACCGCCGTCTGAAAGACTGATTTTGGCTTGACCGCCCCCCCGCGTAAGCGGCCAGAATAGCGCCGGGGCTGGCGATCTTGGCCCCGCTATTTGCGGCGACGGAGGGGCCGGGCCGGTACGATGCGCGGGTTACGTTTCGCCAAACGCCAGATGGTCTACATCATCCCCGGCTTGATGTTGCTGGCGGCGCTCGCCCTACGGGTCGAGAACCCGCAGTTTCTACAGGTATTCCAGCTCAAATTGTTCGATCTGTACAATCAGATCCAGCCGCGGCCGCATCAGCCGGCGCCGGTGGCGATCCTCGACCTGGATGACGAAACCCTGAGCCGGTCGGGGATGCAGTGGCCCTGGCCGCGCAGCCGCCTGGCCGAGATGCTGGTACGGTTGTTCAATGCCGGCGCCAGGGTCATTGCCTTCGATATGGTGTTCGCGGAAGCGGATCGCACCTCGCCGCGCCAGGCCCTGTCGGTCTGGCTCAATCAACCCGAACTCGACCTCGAGAAATTGTCGCCGGAGCTGCGCGCCCTCTCCGAGCCGATCCTCGAGTCGATACCCGACCACGACGCGGCCTTCGCCAACGTCATCGGCCAGATCCGCCAGGCGGCCAAAAACTATGGCGTGGTTGCCGGTGTCGTGCTGACGACGGAAACGACGGAGGTTCTACCGCAAATCAAGGCGGGTTTCGCGGTCGCCGGTGACGATCCGAAGCCGTTCATCGACAATTTCGCCGGCGCGGTCGCCAACCTGCCCCTGATCGAAAAGGAGGTTTCGGGTGTCGGCACCTTCAACCTGTTGGCCGAAAGCGACGGCATCATCCGCCGGGTGCCCACGGTTCTGCGCATCGGCAAGCAGCTCTATCCGTCGCTGTCGATGGAGGCGCTGCGCGTGTTCCAGGGTGCCAGTACCTACATCCTCAAGGCCTCGGGCGCCAACATGGAGGAGAGCTTTGGCGAGCAGACCGGCCTCAACCACGTCAAGGTGGGGCATCTCGAAGTACCGGTGGACCATGACGGGCGCTTCTGGGTGCATTTCGCCCGCGACGCGCCAGGCCGCGTGATACCCGCCTGGAAGGTCTTCGCGGACGACTTCGACCCGGCGCAGGTGCAGGGCAAGATCCTGTTTTTCGGCACCAGTGCCGCGGGTTTGAAGGACCTGCGCGCGACGCCCTTGAACCCGGTCGCCGCCGGCGTCGATGTCCACGCCCAGACGGCCGAGCAGATCCTGGCCGGGCACTTCATGGAACGGCCGGATTGGGCGTTCGGGGCCGAAGTGGTGTTCATCTTCGTCCTGGGCCTGCTGCTGGTGACCCTGACGCCGCGCTTCGGCGCCCTGCCGGGGGCCGGTCTCTCGGTCGCGGCGACCATCGGCGCGGTCGCCTTGAGTTGGCATCTCTATACCGACCGACTATTCCTGCTCGACCCGATTTACCCGGCCATCGCCACCTTGGCGGTCTATCTCGCCTCTTCCCTGATCCGCTACCTGCAGACCGAGGCCGAGCGCGAACAGGTGCGCGGCGCCTTCAGCCAGTATTTGTCGCCGGCGTTGGTCGAACAACTCGCCGACGACCCCGATCGCCTGCGTTTGGGTGGCGAGATGAAGAAAATGACCTTCCTGTTCTGCGACGTCCGCGGCTTCACGACGATATCCGAATCCTTCAAAAGCAATCCCCAGGGCCTGACCCGGCTGATCAACCGTTTCCTGACGCCACTGACCGACACCATCCTGGCCCGCAACGGCACCATCGACAAATACATGGGCGATTGCATCATGGCGTTCTGGAACGCGCCGTTCGACGACCCCGAACATCCGGCACATGCCTGTGAGTCGGCCCTGGTGATGTTCGAGGAATTGGAGCATTTGAACGAGGATCTGGAACGGGAGGCCCTTGAGGAGGGCAGGCAGCCGTTGCCGCTGAAAATCGGCGTCGGCGTCAATACCGGCGACTGTGTGGTCGGCAACATGGGCTCGGAGCAACGCTTCGACTATTCGGTGCTGGGCGATGCGGTGAACCTGGCCTCGCGCCTGGAGGGACAATCAAAGAATTACGGTGTCGGCATCGTCATCGGCGAGGACACCAAGGACGTCGTCGATGACGAATTCGCCACCTTGGAATTGGACCTGATCGCGGTGAAGGGCAAGGTCGAGGCGGTGCGGATCTTCACCTTGCTCGGCCGCAAGGACCTCTTGGCGACCGAGTCCTATCGTAAGCTGCGCGGCGTGCACGGTGAAATGCTGGATGCTTATCGCCATCAGGAATGGGATCGTGCCCGGCAATTGCTTGGCCAGTGCCGCGCGGCGGACGGAACGCTGGACGAGTTGTATGACCTGTACGACGAGCGGATCGATCACTACCTGGAAAACCCGCCGGGGGATGATTGGGACGGTGTCTTCGTGGCCACCACGAAATGACGATTTTCACCTTTGGTGCCCCGGCGACACTGGTTTAGCTTAGGCTTCGATTCCATCGCGGCAGATTCGGATACGGCATGAGCGACCTGGAAAAGGTCAACGGACACCGCCCCAAGGGCCTGCTGCCACTGGCGTTCGCGGCGGCCCTGTCGTCGTCGGCGTCGGCCGAGGACATGGACTTCGACGTCGACGAAACCTTGGCGGCGGTCATTCAATTGCACGCCGAGGTGCCGGCGGACGCCTTCACCGCGCCATTCCTGGGCACCGAACGGGACGGCAGCGGCATCGTCATCGACGATGCCGGCCTGATACTGACCATCGGCTATCTGATCGTCGAGGCGATGGCGATCAGCGTCGAGGCGGCGGACGGCCGGATGGTCCCGGCCGAGGTGGTGGCCTACGACTATGACAGCGGCTTTGGCCTGGTCCGCGCCCTGCAGCCGCTTGGTGTCGTGCCGCTGCCGATGGGGCGGTCGGCCGACTTGAAGGTCAATGACCCTGTGCTGGTCGCCGGCGGCGGCGGGCGTGATGGTACGATCGCCGCGCAGGTTGTTTCGAAACGGGAATTCGCCGGCTATTGGGAATACATGCTGGACGAGGCGATATTCACCGCGCCGCCGCATCCCAACTGGGGTGGCGCGGCGTTGATCGGCGTCGATGGCAAGTTGCTGGGTGTCGGATCCCTCTATGTCGAGGACGCCAAACCGGATCCGAACGGCGCCAATGGCAACATGTTCGTGCCGATCGATTTGCTGCCGCCGATCTTCGCCGAGCTATTGAGCGAGGGGCGGGCGTCCGGATCGTATCGGCCGTGGCTGGGCGTCTTCGCCACCGACGTGCAGGGTCGCGTCGAAGTGGTCGGCGTCGCCCAGGAGGGCCCGGCCGCGCGCTCCGGAATGCAGCCCGGCGACGTCATCGTCAAGGTCGGCGGGCAGACCGTCGCCGGTATCGCCGACATGTACCGCAAGATGTGGGCGTTGGGTCCGGCCGGGGTGGATGTGCCGATGACGATCCTGCGCGACACCTATGCCTTCGATCTCAAGGTCAGATCCGAAGACCGGCACGAGCGATTGAAATATCAGCGTAGCTATTGATGCGGAAGGGTGCGGGGTGGTTGTTGTAACGCGTTTGCCGGGGCGGCCGCTGGCCCGCCGTCGGGTCCTCGTCGGCGCCCTGCTGGTCGGCCTGCTGGCGCTGCCGGCATGGGCCGCGGCGTCGCGCCAGGCAGTCGAGGGCGCGGTGGTCTTCATCGATGGCCTGGGCGCCCGGGCCATTCAAATCCTGCGGGCGACCGGCGGCTCGCTCGAACAGCGGGAAAGTCGGTTTCGCGGCCTGCTCTCGAACAGCTTCGACATGGCATTCATCTCCCGCTTCGTCCTGGGCAAGCACTGGCGTCGGGCGACGCCGCAACAGCGGGCCGACTATCAGGCCCTGTTCAGCGAATTCGTCCTTAAGACCTATAGCCGCCGCCTGGGCGGCTACGCCGGCGAACGCTTCAAGGTCAACGGCGCCCGCGCCGCCGGCAAGCGCGATGTCATGGTCCGGACCCTGATCGTTCAACCCGGCGGCGGTCCGCCGATCAAGGCCGATTGGCGGGTGCGGCCGAGGGACGGAGCCTACAAGATCATCGACGTCATGGTCGAAGGCGTCAGCATGGCGGTGACACAGCGTTCGGAATTCAACGCGGTGATCCGGAAACAGGGCATTCCGGGCCTGTTGCATGCACTGCGCGCGCGCACCGAGAAGTTTGGGGTGACCTCATGAGCAAACGTGAAACGATCTTGAGGCCATGGACCACGATCAGTCGTTCGGCGCATCTGCGCCGGCCGGCCGGCCTGGCACTGGCCGGCGTGCTGTTGCTGGTGGGCGTGATTTCCCTGCCGGCAGGGGCGTCGGCGGCGGATTTCGCTACCGGCTATGCCGCCTATCAACAGGGTGATTTCGCCGCCGCCTTGCGGCAATGGCGGCCGTTGGCCGAAGCCGGCCACGCCAAGGCCCAATTCAACCTCGGCGCCCTCTACGATCAGGGCAAGGGGGTGGTACAGGACAGCCGGGAAGCGGTGCGCTGGTGGCGCCGGGCGGCCGAGGGCGGCCTGGCCCTGGCCCAGCACAATTTGGCCAACGCCTACATCGCCGGCGAGGGTGTCGCCCAGGACTACGACCAGGCAGTGGATTGGCTGCGGCGATCCGCCCAGGCCGGGCAACGCCGGTCGCAATACACCCTCGGCAAGATGTATCAGTACGGCCTGGGTGTCGCGGCCGACCTCTCGCGGGCGGCCGGTCTGTTCCACGCCGCCGCCGAACAGGGGCTGGACCGGGCGCAATACAATCTGGGCAAGATCTATCGGGATGGCGCCGGCGTGGCGCGCGATGCCGGGCGGTCGCTGAAATGGTTCCAACGGGCGGCGGAACAGGGCTATGCCAAGGCACAGAGCCATCTCGGCGCGCGCTACGTCAGGGGGCAGGGCGTCGCGGTGGATCTGATCGAAGGGTACAAATGGACGGCGCTGGCGGCTCGTCAGGGCCATCCGCGGGCCAAGGAGAACCTGGCGGTTCTGAAGGCCAAACTGACGGCACCGCAACGGACCGAGGCCGATCGCCGCCTGGCCGACTTCACGCCGCGCCGGGAAGGACAATAGTCTCCGCCGGTGGGAGGATGACGGCCATGGTATCGCGCGGCGCCATTTCAGTGGCCCTTTTGGCCGGCTGCGCCGTTGCCGTGGCGGCGTTCGCGGCGACGGCGCAGGGCAATGCCGGGGCCGCCTATCGCGACCAATTCGCCGCCGTTGCGCGCGCCGCCGCCGCGCCGACCCATCAGGCCGATAGCGAGGCGCTACGCCGCCGCAGGGTGGAAACCGCCTTGGCACCGTTGGTGGTCGCGGCGATTGCCCGGCAGCCACGACAGGCTGAAACGGTGATCCGGGCGGCGCTGGCGGCGGCTCCCACCGACGGCGCCAGCATTGCCCGGCGGGCGATGGCCGCGTTCCCCGGTTTCGCCGCGCGCATTGCCGCCGTGGCGGGCCTGCCGGCCGCGCAACCGCCCGCATTCGCCCCCCATCGACCGTCGCCCCTGCATCCCCCGGCCGGCCTTTCCGGCCTGGCTAGGCCACGCGGCACCATCCGGCCCAGCGGCCGGGCGGCGCGGGCGGCGGCCTGGGCGGTATCGGCGCTGGCCGCCAATTCGGCGGCTCTGGAGCGGATCATACCCCAGGCGATCGCCAAGGCACCCGGCGAAGGCGCCGCCGTGGTGGCGGCGCTGTCCACGGCCTATCCCCTGTTCGCCCGGAGGATCGCCGCCGCCTCGGTGCTGTCGCCGCCGGCGCCGCTGGCTCGAATTGCCGCCGCGCCGGTGCGGCAAGCCGCGCCGGTCATCCGGCCCGCGCCGGCCTCGCCGCCGGCTGCCTTGCCGCCGGCCCCGGCGGCGCCCCAGCCCGTCATCGCGGCGCCGCGACCGGGCGAACAAGAGAGAACGGTGGGTCTGACCCGCCAGCCGGCCGAAGGCGGTGATCTGGAAGCCGACGCCAGCGGCATCGCCGATCCGCTGGAGCCGATGAACCGCATCATCTTCGCCTTCAACGACACCGTCGATCTGGTCATTCTACGGCCGATCGCCTGGGTCTACGGCAAGGTCATGCCGGATCCGGCGCTCCGGGCGGTGCGGCGTTTCTTTGCCAACCTGCAATCGCCGGTGATCGTGGTCAACGATCTGTTGCAGGGCGATCTGGCCGACGCCGGTGTCGCCGTCGGCCGGTTCGGCATCAACACCACGATCGGCGTCCTCGGCTTGTTCGATCCGGCGGAGAGCTTCGGTTTGGAGCGTCATCACGCCGATTTCGGTCAGACCATGCATTCCCATGGCCTCGGTGCCGGACCCTATCTGGTGCTGCCGCTGCTGGGTCCCGCCAGCACCCGGGACGGCGTCGGCAAGATCTTCGATCTCGCCTTCCACCCCTTCACCTGGATCCTGAGTACCGGACAGAATCTGGCGATCGGCGCCACCAGGGCGGTGGTCGGGCGCGAGGAACTGCTGGAGCCGCTGGACGAACTCCGCGAAACCTCGGTCGACTACTACACCGGCATGAAGTCGGCCTATTGGCAGAACCGCCAGGTCAAGCTGGGCAAGGGCGCCGAGATGATGGAAAGCGGCGCCTACGACAAGCTGTTCGACGAAGCCAAATGATGAACGAGTCCGCCGGCGAGGTCTGGGAATTGGATCGGATCGAGGGCCGCTATGGCCCGCTCGTCACCTTCGACCGTCCGGCCTTCATCCATCCGACGGCGGAAATCTATGGCAAGAACCATTTCGCGGAGGGCTCGTCGGTTTGGCCGCGCGTGGTGATGCGGGCGGAAAACCATGAAAATGTCGTCGGGCTCTTCAGCAACGTCCAAGACTTCGTTTTGATGCATGTCGGGCTCAAGCAGGGCAGCATCGTCGGCGCCCATTGCTCGATCGCACATCACGCCGTGCTGCACGGCTGCACCATCGGCGACAATTGCCTGATCGGCATCAACGCGACGGTGATGGATGACGCGGTGATCGGCGACAACAGCATCGTCGCCGGCCAAAGCATCGTTGTCACCGGCACCGTGATCCCGGCCAATTCGATTGTCGCCGGCGCGCCGGCCAAGGTGGTGAAGACGCGCAACAACTACGTCGCCAACCGGCTGAACGCCTTTGCCTACCACCACAATGCCCTGGCCTATGCCCGGGGCGATCACCGGGCCTGGCATGGCGAGGAAAACCGGCGCGCGATCGACGATGAGCATAGGCGCCTGGAGGCGGAATTCGCTAGAATGCGGACGGCGGAATAACTCCACATAGGACCGGGTTGGATGGAAAAACCCTATCTGCTGTTCCTGGGCGACGCGGCCGATCAACTGGCCGCCAAGACGGCCACCGGCATAGCCGATTGGCGGCCGGAATGGTGCGTCGGACAGATGCGGCTACCGGGCTGCCAGGCCGATACCGGACTGGCGGATGTCTCGATCGCCGAGGCGGCATCGCGTGGCGCCAGGACGCTGGTGATCGGCGTCGTCAATTCCGGCGGCGTGATGCCGGCAAGCTGGAGTGACAGCATTGCCGAGGCGCTGGCCGCCGGCTTGGACGTGGCCAGCGGCCTGCACAGCCGCCTGGAATCGTTTCCGGCGATCCGTCAGGCGGCGGAACGGCATGACCGCAAGCTGTTCGATCTGCGCCACGGCGAGCGCACCTTCGGCACGGCCAAGGGGATCAGGCGGTCCGGCAAGCGGCTGTTGACCGTCGGTACCGATTGCTCCTGCGGCAAGAAATACACCGCCCTGGCCATCGAACGGGCGATGCGCGAACGGGGCATGGCGGCCGATTTCCGTGCCACCGGGCAGACCGGCCTGTTCATTGCCGAACGCGGCGTGGCGATCGATGCCGTGGTGGCCGATTTCATATCCGGTGCCGCCGAATGGCTGAGCCCCGACAACGCGGCCGATCATTGGGACGTGATCGAGGGTCAGGGCTCGTTGTTCCATGCCGCCTTCGCCGGCGTGTCGCTGGGCCTGCTGCATGGATCGCAACCGGACGCCCTGGTGCTATGCCACGAGCCGACCCGACGCCACATGCGCGGCCTGCCCGAGGCGCCGATACCGGACCTCGACGATTGCATCCGGCAGAACCTGACGCACGCCCGGCTGACCAACCCCGATTGCCGGATGCTGGGTGTTTCGATCAACACCGCGGCGCTTTCGCCGACCGAGGCCGATGCCTATCTGGCCGAGACCGAGGCCCGCCTCGGCCTGCCCTGCCTGGATCCGATGACCGGCGACCCGGGCCGTTTCCTCGACCAGCTGGCCTAGGTGGCGGGCGGTGCGCGGCCTCAGCGTCCGCCAGGATGAGTTTCCGATCCAAGGCAGCTTCACCATTTCGCGCGGCAGCCGGACGGCGGTCCAGGTGCTGGTGGCGGAGATCATTGACGGCGATTGCCGGGGCCTGGGCGAATGCGTGCCCTACGCGCGCTATGGCGAAGGCCTGGCCTCGGTGCGGCGGCAGATCGAGGGGGTGAGGCCGGCCCTGGCCGACGGCTTGGACCGCCAGGGGTTGGCGGACGCCCTACCGCCCGGCGCCGCCCGCAACGCCCTGGATTGCGCGCTGTTCGATCTGGAAGCCAAACAGGGCGGCCGCCGGGCCTGGGAGATCGCCGGTCTGCCGGCACCGGGCCCGCTGACCACCGCCTTTACCCTCAGCCTCGATTCGCCGGCGGCGATGGCCCGGGCGGCCCGGGCCGCCGCCGGCCGGTCGCTGCTGAAGTTGAAGCTTGGCGGCGACGGCGACGTCGAACGGGTCGCGGCGGTCCGCCAGGCGGCGCCCGGGGCGCGAATCATCGTCGACGCCAACGAGGCCTGGTCCCCGGCGATGCTGGCGCCCTTCTCGCGGGCGTTGGCCGATCTGCGGGTGGAATTGATCGAGCAGCCGCTGCCGGCCGGCGGCGACGAGGTGCTGGCGGCGACGGCGCGACCGGTGCCGGTTTGTGCCGATGAATCCTGTCATCACCGCGGCGACCTGGATCGTCTGGCGGGTCGCTACGACTTCGTCAACGTCAAGCTGGACAAGACCGGCGGCCTGACCGAGGCCCTGGCCCTGGTCCGGCAGGCGCGCCAGCAGGGCTTCGGCGTCATGGTCGGCTGCATGCTGGCGACCTCGCTGGCGATGGCGCCGGCGACGTTGATCGGCGGTCTGGCGGAATTCGTCGATCTGGATGGGCCGCTGCTTTTGGCGACCGATCGCGACCAGGCCCTGGTCTATCGCGGCGACCAAGTCGAGCCGCCGACGGCGGCGCTATGGGGCTAGATTCCAGCCGGCGGCGTCGTAATACAGATTCGCTTCTCGGAAAGGATGCTAAACAAAACCCTAATAGAGATGAAAACCAACCGCCGCGGTTCCGTTACAATTTCAACAAAATCGCAGATTTCGGGCATCTTGATCTTTGTCAACACGGGGCCATGGCGGCGCTTTGCTCGGCAAATCGAGCTTTACCGACCGTTATTGCTTCCTGTGACAATGATCACTTGCGAAAAACCGGGCTGCTTCGTATATTTCAACCACGCCGCTCCAATTCCGGGCAAGCCGAGGTAGGCGGTACGGTCCCGGGTAGGCGGTTGGTATGCCACTGCTGCAATTGGTTTGTTCAAGGAATAGGAGGACCTTAAGATGTTAGGTCTCATTACCAAAGTACAGTCCAGGTATCACGACCTGAACGCGTTCTTCCAGGACAAGACTGGCGCAACCGCTGTCGAATATGGCCTGATCGCCGCTGGTATCGCGGTGGCCATCATCGCGGCGGTGTTTGCCCTCGGTGACGAGGTCAAGGGCTTCTTCGAGGATATCCAGAGGCAACTGGGGTCCGCTAACTAAGCGCTGCGTGACCTGACTGTCGAAAAGCAGGCCGGGGCATCCGCAATCGCGGTGCCCCGGTCTTGTTTTTGCGGCCGGCCATTGCGGCCAATGGGATATGCCTCGTGCTGTTCGCGCTGACGCTGATTTTTCCGCTCGTCATGGTGCTGGCGATGATCAGCGACCTGCGCAAGTTCGAAATTCCGGACGCACTTTCGCTGTTGCTGGTCGTGGCCTTTGTGCCGGTGGCGTTGCTAGCCGGTCGCGGCTGGGTGGAGATCGCCTGGACCTTTGGACTTGCCGCCTTGGTGTTGCTGGCCGGTATTGGGTTGTTCATGGCCGGCGTCATGGGCGGCGGCGACGGCAAGCTGCTGGCGGCGGCGACATTGTGGACCGGACGCGAGCAACTGGCCGAATTCCTGATCCTGACCGCCCTGGCCGGTGGTGCGGTGGCGCTGACTCTGCTGCTTTTCCGGCGCTGGCCCTTGGCCGACGGTCTGCGCCGGATCGAAGTTCTACGGCGCCTGCACGAAAGGAAGAAGGATGTCCCCTATGCGGTGGGCATCGGGGCGGCCGGACTGATGGTCTATCCGAATCTGCCCCTGCTTGCCGGATAGCTGCATCGGTCGGCGCCGGGAAGATGTTCCGAGCCGGACGGCGGGGCGTGTATATCTAAATGATCTCTTTAAGGATTTTGCGTAACTTATTGATCTTATTGACGGGGCGACAAAAAGATGGCCATAATCGGCTGTTACGGCTCAAATTTCCGATTGACGAGCCGATCACCGTCGCTCGGCGGGCGACCGCGGTGACGATAATGGCTCGAGCTTGAGGGTGCAGAGGTGTACCTGGCGCGCATTTTGCTGATCGTTGCCGCGCTTGCCGTTGCAGCCGTCACGGCCTTCCTGGTCCGCAACTATTTGCAGGGCAAGGAGGCCGAGATTGCGCAGAACGGCAAACAGGAGGAAAAGGAACAACTGCCTTCGGTGAAGGTGCTGGTGGCGGTGCGCGACCTGCCGGCCGGCAGCATCGCCACGACGGACATGTTCCGCTGGCAGAATTGGCCCGAGGAGGGCCTGGCGGAGGAATTCATCGTCGAAGGCCGCGACGGCGAGGTGAAAAAGCCCGAGGATCTGGTCGGCTGGGCGGTGCGCCGGGCGATCTCCATCGGCGAGCCGATTGTCACGAAGCGCCTGATCAAACCCGGCGAGGCGGGATTCCTCGCCGGCGTGCTGGCGCCGGGCATGCGGGCGGCGACCATCAACGTCACCGCCGAGACCGGCACGGCCGGCTTCATCCTGCCCGGCGACCGGGTCGACGTGGTCCTAACGCAGGAGGTTCGCCAAGGCGAGGAGGATGCCGGCGGCCGCAACAAGATCGTCAGCGAGACCGTGTTGAGCGACGTCCGGGTGCTGGCCATCGATCAGACCTTCGACGATGTCGAGGAGCAGACCCGGGTCGGCAAGACCGTGACCGTGGAATTGACCCTGAAAGAGGCCGAGGGCCTGGCGGTGGCCAAGCGCATGGGCCGTCTTTCGCTGGTCCTGCGCAGTCTGTCGCGCAATGCCGAAGTCGAACAGCCTTCGGCCTTCACCTCGGACGAAGAGGTCAGCCGTTTCCTTCGCGTTCGATCCTCGGCCGTGCCGCGGGTGCTGGTAGCCAGGCACGGGCTGCCGGCCGGCACCTTGCTGCGGGACACCGACTACACCTGGTTCCAGCTGGAAACCGGCGCCAACTTCGAGGGCATGATCGTCGAGGCCTATGTCTCGGAGGTGGCGTTGCGCGGGTCCTATCTCAAGTCGGCGGTGGATGCCAGGGGGCCGATCATGCAGACCAATATCATCCGGCCCGGTCAGCAAGGCTTCATCGTCGCCGCGCTGGCCCCGGGCATGCGCGCCGTCAGCGTTTCGGTGACCCAGGTGTCGGGTGTTTCGGGTTTCGTCTCGCCCGGCGACCGGATCGATCTGCTGCTGACCCATGAAGTGGTGGACTCGTCCGAGAAACCGGTGTTGACGCCGCGCCGCTTCGCCGAGACCATCCTGCGCGACCTGCGCCTGCTGGCCATCGAACAGACCGTCGATGCCACTACCGGCAAACCGGTGATCGGGCAAACGGTGACCATCGAAGTTACGCCGGTCCAGGCCGAGGTCGTCGCGCTTGCCTCCTCGATGGGGGAGATTTCGCTCACCCTCCGTTCGGTGCCGTCGGCCGACAACGGGCAGGACGCCGCGGACAAGGAGCAGGTAACGGATATTTCGATCAGCGAGGCGTTGCTGGATCAATTGATCCTCGGCACCGCCCGCGATCCGAACTTCATTCGCCGCCGCTCCGAATTGGCGAACGAGGAAGACACGCCCATCGGCGACGCCGCCGCCGCCCTGGGCGGCAGGTCGGTGACCGTCTATCGCTCCACCGCGCCCTCAACCGTCATCATCGAGAGGTAGCTGCGTGCCGGTATTCCGAGTTCACATGCACGCCCTGCTGACGCTGATCGCCTTCGGCCTATGCGGCCCTGCCTGGGCGCAGACCCAGAAGATCGAGGTGCCGACCGAAACCGGCGAAACGATCGAGATCGGCACCCTGGAACTGGAAAAGGGCTTGCCGGCGCGGGCGATCAATCTGCCGATCGGCAAGGCGCGGCTGATGCGGTTGCCGATGGAAGTGCGCGACGTCCTGGTGGCCAATCCGGCCACCGCCAACGTGGTGATCAAGACACCCCGGCTGATCTATCTGGTCGGCCTGGCGGTCGGCGGCACCAACGCGTTTTTCCTCGACGCCGACGGCAAGGAGTTGCTGCGGCTGGAAATCCAGGTGCAGCTCGACGTCGTCGCGGTCAAGCAGACCATGGTGAAATTGCTGCCCGACGCGGACGTCAAGGTCACGGCGGTGAATTCCCATCTGTTCCTGACCGGCACCGTGCGCTCGCCCGGCACGTCGGAAAATGCCCGGCAGATCGCCCTGCGCTTCGTCGAGGCGGAGGCCAACGTGGTCAACATGCTCGCCGTGATCGAGGATCAACAGGTCCTGTTGCAAGTCCGGGTGGCGGAGATTTCCCGCAATGTGCTTAAGGAACTGGGAATCAACCTGTTCGATGTTACCACCAATGCCTTCACCACGCTGACCTCGGGCGATTTCGCGGTGCGGCTCGGTAGTACGAACCCGACCACCGATACCCCTTTCATCAACACTGCGCTGACCTATGCGCCGGCCACCGGCGATGCCTTGACGGTGGCGATCAACGCGCTCGAACGAAACGGCCTGATCAAAACCCTGGCCGAACCGAACCTGACCACGGTGTCGGGCGAGCCGGCCACCTTCCTGGCCGGCGGCGAGTTTCCGATCCCGGTTTCCTCGGATCAGGGTGACATCGCCATTCAGCAGGAACCGTTCGGGGTGGCTCTGAACTTCACGCCGGTGGTTCTGAACAGCGGCCGCATTTCCTTGCGTATCTTCACCGAGGTCAGCGCCCTGTCCAACGAGGGCGCGATCACCCTGGCCAATATTCAGGTGCCGTCGCTGACCGTGCGGCGGGCGGAAACCACCGTGGAACTGCCCTCGGGCGGCAGCCTGGTCATCGCCGGTCTGTTGCAGGAGAACTCCACCACCGGCGTGCGCGGCGTGCCGGGCCTGAAGGACGTGCCGATCCTGGGCAGTCTGTTTCGCAACAGCACCCTGGAGAAGGCGGAAACCGAGTTGATCGTGGCGGTGACCTGTTTCCTGGTCCGGCCGATCGATCGCAAGAACGCGATCTCGCCCATCGACGGCTTGATTCCGCCCAGCGACTACGATCTATACCTGCTGGGTCGGCTGCATGGCGTCTATGCCGGGGACGAGG
>JASLMH010000250.1 GCA_030746635.1 Alphaproteobacteria bacterium
TGGGCGGCTAGAGTCCGGCGCGAGTTAGTTTCGGGGACCGGATTTGAATCCTGTCCCCGAAACTACCTCTCGTCAGCCACCTCCATCGCCGGCCGGAAGACCGGCTCACCGGCGAGCCAGCGGCGGGTGGCATCCTCGCTTTCCAGGGCGATGTGCAGGCCGGCGTTGAATTCGACGTTTTCCAGCGGATAACCGCTCTCCCCCAGACCGGCGATCAGGCCGTAGCCGATGCCGTTGGCTGCCGTGCCCTGCAATTTCACCTGCGGGACCGGTTCCGCCATGCGGCTGGCGTAGGACCGCTCGCAGGCCGCCACGTCGACCGAGGCGACGGCCCGGCAACTGACCGGCCGTACCGCATGCACGGCACAGTTTCCCTCGACCAGCATGCAACAGGGCAGCCGTAGGACCTCGCGCCGGGCCTCGTCGCGGCCGCGGGTCAGGTGATCCAGATTGGCCACCCGGCGTTTCGTGGTGACCAGGACCTCCGCCGTCAGGGTGCGGCGCAGATGCGCGGCGACCAGGAGGATTTCCGGCGGGCTGGCGGTCAGGCGGATGTGGCAGCAATAGGGACAGTTGGCGCCGCAGGCGATCGGCCGCGGCGGCGGCACCAATTTGTTGACCCGTTCGACGGTGCGGTCGACCCGCGCCAGGGCCGCTTTCGTCATGCGCAGCAGACGCTGCGCCGATCGACGGCCGGCCAGGGCCTTGCGGGTGGCCCGGCGCTGGGCTTCGGCGGCCCGGCCGATCAGGTCCGCCGCCCGCTCGCCGGCCGAAGCTATAGCAGCGCCGCCGCGATCTCGGCCCATTCCTCCTCCAGCGAGACCGAGGCGTCGGGCTTGCCGGCCCGCCGGTACCAATAGCCGGCGTTCGACAGATCCCCCTCCACCCGGTGCAGGTGGGCATGCACCCAGGCGCCGATGGCGTCGTCCTGGTCCTGGGCCAGCTTGTGCGCCGCATGCCAATCGCCCTTGGCCACCTGCCACAGGGCCTGTACGGCCTTGTCCAGGCCGGCGGGCGGTGTCGCCCCCTCCAGCGTGGCCTTGAACGCGTCCAGATCCATTACCGTCACTCCAAAGGCGGCCTAGACCGCGTTGGCCCGCTCGATCAGGGCATGCAGGAGGACGTTGCAACCGGCGGCGCAGTCCTCCTTGGTGGCGCTTTCCACCTCGTTGTGGCTGATGCCGTCCTTGCAGGGCACGAAGATCATGCCGGTGGGCGCCAGTTCGGAGATGTGGCAGGCATCATGGCCGGCGCCGGAGACGATCTCCATCGCCGACAGGCCCACCGTCTCGGCCCCCTGTTGTACGGCGGCGACGCAGTCGGCATCGAACACGATCGGCGGCTGGTACCAGATCTCCCGCAGGTCCAACTCCAGGCCGTTGGCCTCGGCCGCCTCCTTGGCCGCGGTCTCCAGTTCGGCCTTCATGGCCGACAGGCGGTCGTCGACGGGATGGCGGAAATCGACACTGAAGGTGACGCTGCCGGGAATGGTATTGCGGGAATTGGGGCTGACGTCGAACTGCCCGACGGTGGCGCAGGCGCCGGGCTGGAAGTCGTGGCCGACGCGGTTGACCGCCGCCACCACCGCCGCCGCGCCGACCAGGGCGTCGCGCCGCACCTTCATCGGCGTCGGGCCGGCGTGGGCCTCCTGGCCGGTCAGGGTGACGTCGAACCAGCGCTGGCCCTGGGCGCCCTGAACGATGCCGATGGTCTTCTCCTCGTCCTCCAGGATCGGCCCCTGCTCGATGTGAGTCTCGAAGAACGCCGCCACCTCGGCCACCTTGGCCGGCTCCGGGCCCAGATAGCCGATCGCCTGCAACTCGTCGCGGAAGCTGTTGCCCTCGGCATCGGTCTTGGCATAGATCTCGTCCAGGTCGAACTTGCCGACGGCCACGCCGGAGCCCATCATCGCCGGGGCGAAGCGGCAGCCCTCCTCGTTGGTCCAGACCGAAACCTCCACCGGCCGTTCGGTTTCGTAGTTGAAGTCGTTCAGGGTGCGCAGCACCTCGAGGCCCGACAGCACGCCAAACACGCCGTCCCACTTGCCGCCCGTCGGCTGGGTATCGAGATGGCTGCCGGTCATCACCGGCGCCAGGCTGTCGTCACGGCCCGGCCGGCGGGCGAAGATGTTGCCGACCGCGTCGACCCGCACCGAGCAGCCGGCCTCCTGGCACCATTGCACGAACAGATCGCGGCCCTTGCCGTCCAGTTCGGTCAAGGCCTGGCGGTTGACGCCGCCCTTCCGGGTGGCGCCGATCCGGGCCATCTCCATCAGGCTGGCCCACAGCCGATCGCCGTCGATCCGAAGGTTCTGCATCGTCCTTCCTCCGCATTGTCCCCCAACCGCAACGGTAGCCGAGGGCCGCGAAAGGGGAAAGCGCGTTTGCGCCCGACCTGCTAGAAGGGGCAATCGTCATTTGACAGTTGGGAAGCCTCGCCATGTCCTTCGAGACCATCGAATTCACCGATTACGGCAAATCGGCCGCCATCCGGCTGAACCGGCCCGAGGCCCTGAACAGCATCTCGCCGCAAATGGCCGACGACCTCGACCGGGCCCTGGACGGCCTCGAGGACCGGCGCGAATTGTGCGCCCTGTCGATCACCGGCACTGGCCGGGCCTTTTGCGCCGGCGCCGACCTGAAAGCGGCCCAGGCGCGCATGCAGGGCGACGACGCGGCGGCGGTCAACGCCCAGTTCCTCGAACACCTGCGGCGGCTGTTGCTGCGGATCGAGGCGTTTCCGGTGCCGGTGATCGCCGCCGTCAACGGCCTGGCCCTGGCCGGCGGCCTCGAAATGGTGCTGGCCTGCGATCTGGTGCTGGCGGCCGAGAGCGCAAAATTGGGCGATGCCCACGCCAACTACGGCCTGGTGCCGGGCGGCGGCTCGTCGGTCCGGCTGCCGCGCAAGATCGGCCCGACCCGGGCCAAGCAATTGATCTTCACCGGTGAGTTCTTGCCGGCCGCGACCCTGATGGAGTGGGGTTTGGTCAACCAGGTGGTGGCGGACGACGCCTTGCCGGCGGCGGTGGACGAACTGATCGGCAAACTGGCCAGCAAGAGCCCGATCGGCCTGCGGCGGATGAAACGCATGATCGACGACGGCCTGGACCAGCCGCTGCAATCGGCATTGCGCTATGAACTGTCCCTGAATGCCCAGCAGGCCCTGACCCACGACCGCAACGAGGGCCTGGCCGCCTTCAACGAAAAACGGGAACCGAAGTTCGAGGGACGATAACCGCCCAACCGACGCTAGGCGGCGGCGCGGACCGCCTTGGCGATTTCGCTCCATTTGCCCAGATTGTCCGGGTTCCGGCGGATCGACTCCTCGGCCAGATACATCACCAGCCGGCTGGCGGTGCCCTGGTAGCGGGCGATCAGCTTGTCCGCCATGTCGTCCCAGCGGGCGACCAGGCCGAAGTGGTCCAGGATCTCGTCACTGATCAAGGCGACCAGGGCGTCCGTATCGCCGCTTTTCAGATGCACCCGCAGTTGATCGCGCATGCCCTCGTAACCCAGATCGTCGAACTGGAAGGCATAGTTCGGCGTCGCGCCATAGAAACCGATCTGGGTCTTGGCGCGCAGCACGCCCCAGTCCCGCTCTTCCGGACTGTCCCCGGCAATGCCGAGAACCGGAACGATCAGGTCGATATCGGCGGCATCGCGCCCCGCCCGTGCCGCACCTTCGGCCAGGTTCGGCAGCAGCCGGTTGCGGATATAGGGCATGGAATGCATGGGGTGGACATGCACGCCATCGGCCAGCTCGCCGGCCACCCTGGCCATGTAGGGTCCGACGGCGGAGATATCGAGTTTGACATCCTCATAGTCATGACGCGCCGGCGTCCATTGTTCGGGCAGCAGGCTGAGCTGGTAATAGGGACCGTCGTGCTGCAACGGCCCCTCCCGGCGAAAGGCCTTGAGGCAGGCCCGGACCGCCTGCACATAGTCCTTCATCTGCGGCGCGGGGCGGTCGAAAACGCTGGCGTAGCGCCGGTTTACATGCGCCTTGACCTGGCTGCCCAGGCCAAGACGAAAGCGGCCCCTGGTGTTGGCCGCCAACTCCCAGGCGACCTGGGCCGACACCATCGGACTGCGAGGGAAAGCCACGGCAATTCCGGTACTGAAATGCAACGTCGGCGCAGCCATCGAGGCCACGGCGATCGACGCCCACGGCACCTGGCTGCCCTCGGTCATCAACATGCCGGAAAATCCCGCGCCCTCGAGGCGCCTGGCCAGATCGGCGGAATGTTCCCAGGTCGAGGCCCGGGCCATCAGATCGAATTCCATACCGTTACTCCAAAGCGGCTAGGGTCTCATGAGTTTGGGTCAGCCCGCCAGCGCCTCGTCGGCCGGCTGGTAGTCGAGGCCCAGGTCGTCGGCCACCGCCTGGTAGGTGACCTTGCCCCGATGCACGTTCAGGCCGGCCTTCAGGTGCGGGTCGTCGCGCATGGCCCGGGCATAGCCCTTGTCGGCCAGGGCCAGCATGAACGGCAGGGTGGCGTTGTTGAGGGCGAAGGTGGAGGTGCGGGCCACCGCGCCCGGCATGTTGGCGACGCAGTAGTGCACCACCTCGTGCACCTGGTAGGTCGGATCGGCATGGGTGGTCGCCCGCGAGGTCTCGCAACAGCCGCCCTGATCGATGGCGACATCGACGATGACGGCACCGGGACGCATGGCCTTGACCATCTCGTCGGTCACCAGGTGGGGCGCGGCGGCGCCGGGGATCAGCACCGCGCCGATCACCAGATCGGAGTCCATGATATGGCGTTCGATGGTGTCGACGGTGGAATAGATCGTGTTCAGGGACGAGGCGAAGCGATCGTCCAGTTCCTTCAGGCGATAGAGATTCTTGTCAATCACCGTGACCCGGGCCTCGCAGCCGATGGCCACGCGGGCGGCGTTGGAGCCGACCACGCCACCGCCCAATATCAGCACGTCCGCCGCCGGCACGCCGGCGACGCCGCCCAGCAGGGCACCACGGCCGCCCTGTTCCAGCTCCAGGCAATGGGCCCCGGCCTGGATCGACATCCGGCCGGCGACCTCGCTCATCGGCGCCAGCAGGGGCAGGCCGCCAACCTCGTCGGTGACGGTCTCGTAAGCGACGGCGACGGCGCCGCTGTCGATCAGGCCCTTGGTCTGCTCCGGGTCGGGGGCCAGGTGCAGATAGGTGAACAGCACCTGCCCGTCGCGCAGCATGGCCAATTCCCCGGGCTGCGGCTCCTTCACCTTCACCACCATGTCGGCCCGGGCGA
>JASLMH010000251.1 GCA_030746635.1 Alphaproteobacteria bacterium
TCGCCTGGTGAATCTCGGCTGCGCCACCGGCCATCCCAGCTTCGTGATGAGCGCCTCGTTCACCAACCAGGTGTTGGCGCAGATCGAGTTGTGGCAGAAGCACGCGGACTACGAACGCAAGGTCTATACCCTGCCCAAGCCCCTGGACGAGAAGGTGGCGGCCCTGCATCTCGACAGACTGGGCGTTCAGTTGACCAAACTGACCGACGACCAGGCCAGCTATATCGGCGTCGGCGTCGAGGGTCCCTTCAAGCCGGAATACTACCGCTACTAGAGCAGCCCCCGGGCGGCGGTTGCCCGTCCTGCACGTGAATCGAGTGAACAGCCCGGTCTGTTGGTATAAGCTGCCCCGACGGAAGGGTACGATACCGGGATCGAGGCCAGGGTTGGCTCGATGAGGGTGTTGTTGCGCCCTTCCGGCCGGATTTCCGGCATTGGCACAATCGAAGTGGCGGAATAGGCGGCTGCATCGATGGATGGCGCGACATACCTGCTGGCCGCGGTGGCGATCGTTGGTTTCGTGCTGGCCGCCCTACTTTGGCGGCTGGCACGTGAGCGCGCGGCGGCGCTGGCCGAGGCCGCCGAGAACTGGGCCGGGCGGTTGCGGGAAATGGCGGATGTAGCGGCCACCGGCGATGCCAGTTTCCTGGCCTGGCCGCGGGCCGGCGATCCCTGGAGCGGCGGAATGGCCGCGATCCTGGGCGAGGATGTGACGGAACCGTCGTCGCTGGACGACCTCGCCGACGTCCTTGCCGACGACGATTTCGCCACCTTGCGCGACCGGGTCGAGGCCCTGGCGAGGGAGGCCGCCGCCTTTCAATGCGAATTGGCGGCAGCCGACGGCGAACGGGTGTTCGAGGCGCGCGGCGTGCCCGGCCCGATGGACGGCGCGATCGGGCATATCCTGTGGCTGCGCGATATCAGCGCGGCGGCCTCGCAGCGGGACCAGGCGGCGGCGCGAGCGACCCGGGCGGAAGACGAAACGGCCCGCCTGGCCCGCCTGTTCGAAAGCCTACCCGTGCCGGTCTACCAGCGTGATCGGGATTTGCGCATGACCTGGTGCAATGCCGCCTATGCCGGGCTGGTCGGCAGCGAGGTCGATACCCTGGTGGCCGACGGTGGGGTGGAAATCGAGACGCCGTTGATCCCCGGCCAGGGCCGCGCCATGGCGGCGGCGGCGGCCGAAATCGGCGAATTGAAATGCGAAAGCCGGCATTTCGTCGTCGGCGGCCAGCGCCGGGCGCTCGAAGTCAACGAATTGCCCGGCCTGCCGGATGGCGGCGTCCTGGGTTTCGTGCGCGACGTCACCCATGTCGAGGAATCCCAGGACGAGTTGGAGCGCCATATCGAGGCACATGCCGAGGTCCTGAACAACCTGTCGACGGCGATCGCCATCTTCGGACCCGACAAACGAATGTCGTACCACAACAGCGCCTATGCCAAGCTTTGGCAGCTCGACGAGGACTGGTTGTCCGGCCGGCCGCTGCACGGCGAGATCCTCGACGAACTGCGGGAGAATCGCCGCATCCCCGAACAGACCGATTTTCCCGCCTACAAGCAGGAATTCATCCGGCTCTACACCGATCTGCTGGCAACCCAGGAGGACGTCATCTACCCGCCGGACGGCCGGGTTCTGCGGCAGGTGATATCGCCGCATCCGTTCGGCGGCCTATTGTTCCTGACCGAGGACATCACCGACAGCCTGGTCCTGGAACGCTCTTACAACACCCTGATCGCGGTGCAGCGCGAAACCTTGGACAACCTCTATGAAGGAGTAGCGGTGTACGGCGGCGATGGCCGGCTCCGTCTGTTCAATTCCGCCTTCGCGACGATCTGGCAACTGGACGAACGGCTGTTGGAGACCGAGCCGCATGTCTCCGAGATCATCGATTCCGCCCGCGACCTGTTCGCCGAGCACGAGACCTGGAATGAGTTGCGCGAGTTGCTGATCAGCCAGGCCACGGGCCGCGACACCCTGTCCGGCCGGATGGAACGGCCCGATGAGCGGATCATCGATTTCGCCGGTGTCGCCCTGCCCGACGGCAACATGCTGTTCACCTATATCGACGTGACCGACAGCGCCAACGTGGAACGGGCGCTGCTCGAACGCTACGAGGCGCTGGAGACGGCCGACCGGCTGAAATCGGAGTTCCTGGCCAACGTCAGCTACGAGTTGCGGACGCCGCTGAACGTGATCATCGGTTTCGCGGAAGTCCTGGCGAACGAGTATTTCGGCACCCTGAACGATCGGCAGAAGGAATATACCGGCGACATCCTGAATTCCTCGCACCAGCTCCTCGACCTGATCAACGCCATCCTCGACCTGGCCAGCATCGAGGCCGGGCAGCTCGAGCTCGAACCCGCCGTGTTCGACGTGCGGACCATGCTGGAGAACGTCATCTCGCTGGGCCGCGAACGGGCACAAAAGCAGCAACTTCACCTGTCCATCGATTGCCCGGTCGATTTCGGCACCATCGAGGGCGACGAGCGCCGCCTCAAGCAGGTGCTCTACAACCTGTTGAGCAATTCCCTGAAATACAGCGACCGTCGGGGCGAGATCACCGTCGGCGTCAGCGACGAAGGGGACGAGGTGGGTCTGTACGTCGCCGACAACGGCATCGGCATCGCCGAAGCCGACCAACAGCTGGTGTTCGAGAAATTCCGCCGTGGCAGCCTGACCGAGCGCCAGCACAGCGTCGGCCTCGGCCTGTCGCTGGTGAAGAGCTTCATCGAACTGCATGGCGGCCGCGTGGTCATGGATTCGCAAGTCGGCGAGGGCACCCGGGTGACCTGCCACCTGCCGCGCCAACAGCCGGCGGTGCCGACGCAACTCAGCGCGCCACTGACCGAATTCGGCGACGTGCCGGTAGCAGTGCTGCCTTCCTCGGACACCAGGCTTTAGTTTCTTTGTCAGGACAGCATGGCCCCGGAAATCGACCGCCTGCTTGACGACTTGGACGCCACGGCGGCGGTGGCGCGGGCTCTGGCGCTGGCCGCCCGGCCGGGCGACGTGATCTGCCTGTATGGCGATCTCGGCGCCGGCAAGACCACCTTCGCCCGCGGATTCCTGCGCGCCTTGGGCGTCGTCGAGGAAGTGCCCAGCCCGACCTTCAATCTCGTGCTCACCTACGACACCGCCGCCGGCCCGGTCTGGCATTTCGATCTGTTCCGCCTGACCGGGGCGGCGGAGGCCCATGAACTGGGCATCGAGGAAGCCTTTGCCAACGGCATCTCGCTGATCGAATGGCCCGAGCGGCTGGGACCGCTGCTGCCCGACGACCGGATCGAGGTGCATCTGGAACCGGGACCCAGCGACCGCCAGCGGCGGATTCGCCTGCGCGGCCTGGGCCGGGCCGCCGGGCGGGATTTGCAGGTAACCGCATGACCGGGCCGCAAGCGGCGGTGGAAAGCTTCCTGGCCGCGCATGGCTGGTCGGCGGCGGCGCGGCGGCCGCTAGCCGGCGATGCCTCGGGTCGGCGCTACCAACGGCTGCTCGCGGCCGGGGAGCGAGCCCTGTTGATGGAGGCGCCGCCGCCGGGTGAAAAACCCGCCGAGTTCATCGCCGTGGCCGGGTTGTTGGCGAAACTCGGTCTGTCCGCGCCGCGGGTGCTGGCCGTCGATGCCGAACGGGGCCTGCTGCTGATCGAGGATTTCGGCGACGATACCTACAGCCTGCTGCTCGACCAGGGCTCGGCGCCGGCGCCGCTGTACCATCTGGCGGTGGACACGCTGGTGCACCTGCACCGGCATTTCGACGCCGGCGATCCTACAACCGCCGCGCTGCCGCGCTATGACGGGGCGCTGCTGATCGAGCAGGCGGCGCTGTTCTGCGACAGCCACCCAGCCCCCATCGGCAAGATCGGCGCCGATGCCAAGGCGGCCTTCGTGGCGGCCTGGCGGACGCCGGTCGACCGGGCCCTGGCGGTACCGCGATCGCTGTTGCTGCGGGATTTCCACGCCGGCAATCTGTTTCACCTGCCCGAACGGCCCGGCATCGCCGCCTGCGGCCTGATCGATTTTCAGGACGCCGGTATCGGCCCCGTCACCTACGACCTAATCTCGCTGTTGCAGGATGCCCGCCGCGAGGTGCCGGCCGAGGCGGCGGCGTCGGCCATGGCGCGATACCAGGCGGCCCATCCCGAACTGCCCCCCGACGACTTCGAGGCATCGTGCGCCGTGCTGGCGGCGCAACGCCATGTCCGGGTGATCGCCGTGTTCGCCCGCCTCGCCGCCGCCGGCAAGCCCGGCTACTCGGTGCATCTACCCCGCCTGTGGCGGCTGTTGGCGCGGGCCCTGGAACACCCGGCCCTGGCCGACGTGCGGGCCTGGTTCGCCCGCCACGCGCCGATCCCCTAGGAGTTTTCAGCCGCCGCGGCTGGCAGCCACGATCGCCTCTAGTTCCGCCTGGCGTTCCGCGACTTGGCGGGCCAGATGCAACTGCCCCGCCGCGCGCAACAGATTGTGGCTCCGGGCGTCCGGGGCCACCGCCGGGTCCCAGGCGAAATAGCCGCCGATCTGGGCATCGGCGCAGAACCGGGCGGCCAGTTCCAGGGCGATCCGGCCCATGCCGTGGACGAACCAGGCGACTTCCCCATCGCTGGCCGATCGCGACGCCCCCAGATAGCCGGCCACCGCCGCGCCAAATACCTCCTCGTCCAGGGTCGGCCGCGCCGTATCCTCGGCCGCGACATTGCACCACGAACGCAAGGCATCGCCGATTTCGTCATCCAGGCGATAGCGGGCCAAGGTGTCGAAATCGATGATCGCCACCGCCTCCGCGCCACCCGCCCGGAACAGGAAGTTGGAGAATTTCAGGTCGCCATGTCCGGGACGCGCCGGCGGCAACGGCCCCGGCGTCCGTACGCGCCAATCCTGCCAGGCCGCCAGAATGGCCCGGCCCGTACACCGGATTTCGTCATCGCCATGGATCCCTATCGCCGCCAGCAGCCGCATGTAGCGGTCGGTATCGTGGAAGGGGCCATGCGGCAGCCAATCGCCGGCCCCGGCCGCCAACAGCACGTCGTGGAACCGGGCCAGCAACCCGGCCGCTGAATGGGCATGGGCCGCCGACGGCGCGCTGTGGTGGATCTCGCCATCGAGCCAGCGCAGCAGCCGCCAGCGCCGCCCCTCCGGCCCC
>JASLMH010000252.1 GCA_030746635.1 Alphaproteobacteria bacterium
CACCAGGCCGCCCATGTGGCGGCCAATTCGCCGTTCTACCGCCGGCTTTGGCGCGGCCGGGCGCCACCCGAGCGCCTCGAGGCACTAGAGGAACTGCCGTTTTCCGACAAGGAGATGCTGCGCGACGATCAGCGGGCGCACCCACCCTTCGGCAGCTATCTGGCCGCCGCGCCGGAACGGATCGCCCGCATCCATCGCACCTCGGGCACCACCGGCGAGGCCATGAACTTGGCGCTCAGCCAGGCCGACGCCGCCCTGACCGCTGCCGTCGGCGCCCGGGCGCAGGCGGCCAGCGGCCTGGAACCGGGCCATCGGGTCGTGCATTGCCTGAACTATCAGTTATGGATGGGCGGTTTCACCGACCATGCGATCCTGGAAGCGACCGGCGCCACCGTGGTGCCGTTCGGGGTCGGCGCCAGCGAACGGCTGATCGAGACCATCCGGCAGCTCGACATCACCGCGATCTCCTGCACGCCGTCCTACCCGGCGGTCCTGGAACGGGTGCTGGCGGAGCACTTCCCGGGCCTGGCGCCGGCCGACCTCGGTTTGCAATTGGGCCTGTTCGGCGGCGAGGCCGGGCTGGACGACCCGGCCTTCCGTGGACGGCTGGAGGGGATCTGGGGCTTTCAGGCGCGCAACGCCAACTACGGCGTCTCGGACGTCCTGTGCAATTTCGCCGGTCAGACGGCCGCCTGCGACGATCTGCATTTCGTCGCCCTGGATGTGCTGTATCCGGAGCTGGTGGAGGTTGGCGGCGATGGCGTGAAGCCCTGGCGGGCGGGGGAAAGCGGCGAGTTGGTGCTGACCCATTTGAGCAAGCAATGCCAGCCCCTGGTCCGCTTCCGCAGCGGCGACATCATCACCCTGATGGATACCGATACCGCCGCTTGTGGCCGTAGCGCGCCAAGGTTCCGGGTGATCGGCCGGGCCGACGACATGGTGGTGGTGCGCGGCATCAACGTCTTTCCGACCATGGTGGCCGGCGTGATCAACGCCGAACCGGGGCTGAACGGCGAATATCGTATCGAACTGGACGGCGACGGCCCTTACGATACCCTGCCGCTGGCGGTCGAACTGTCGGCCGAGCCGGCGGCCGGGCCGGAATTGGCCGACCGGCTGGCGGCCGGGATCAAGACGGCGCTCGGCGTCACCGCCCGGGTGGAAACCCGACCGCCCTACAGCTTGCCCCGAACCCAGGGCAAGACCCGGCGGGTGGTGCGCCGCCGGAATGGAGATACCGATGACCGAGATCGTACTTAGCGAATTGGCGGGGGGTGTCCGCACCATCACCCTGAACCGCCCGGAGCGGCTGAACGCGATGAACCCAGCGCTGGTCGCGGCCACCGCCGAAGCCTTCGAGGCCGCCAATGGTGACGGTGAAACCCGGGTCATCCTGTTCACCGGCGCCGGCCGGGCGTTTTGTGCCGGCGACGATCTACGCGACCATCGCCACCCCGACTCCGAGGCCGAGGCCAGGGCGGTGACCGAGGCGATCCAACGGGTCACCCGGGCCATCGTCTTCTCCGACAAGATGGTGATCGGCGCGATCAACGGCTGGGCCGTGGGCGGCGGATTCGAATGGGCGATCAACTGCGATTTGGCGATCTGGGGCGAAGGCGCCCGCGCCTTCTTCCCCGAAGTGGGTTGGGGTCTGTTCGTGACCGGCGCCGTGACGACGCTGCTGCCGAACCTGGTCGGCCTGACCAAGGCCAAGGAAATGATGCTGTTCGGCGATCGGTACACGGCCGATGAATTGCACCGCTTGGGCGTCGCCTGGCGGCTGGCGGCCGACGACCGGACCCTGGCCGAGGCCCGGCAGGCCGCCCAGCGCATCGCTGCCCTGCCCGGCCGCGCCGTGGCCGACATGAAACGCGCCCTGAACGACGCCGCCTTCGCCGACCTGGAACGCGCCCTGGATCTGGAGACCGAGGCGACGGTGCGCGGCTTTCTCGACCCCGAGACCAGCAGCCGCATCGCCGGCTTCGCGGCCGGCGACTGACCGGCTTGCCCCGGAGGCCGCGATGACCCCACCCAAGCCGTTCATCCACCACTTCCCGGTGCGTTTCACCCACACCGATCCGGCCGGCTATGTGTTCTTCCCGCGCTATTTCGAGATGCTGCAGGCCACCGTCGAGGAATGGTTCGGCCAGGCCTTGGGCATCAAATATTCGTCCTTCATCCTCGATCGGAAACTGGGCACGCCGACGGCCAAAACCGAGTGCGAATTCCTGCAACCCTGCCTGCTGGGGGAGATCCTCGAAATTGCCGTGACCCTGGAGAAGATCGGCCGGTCCTCGCTCACCCTGCGGTTCGATGGCCAGGTCGCCGGCGAGCCGCGCATGCAGGCCCGTTCGGTGCTGGTGGTGATCGACCTGGGCGACGGCCGTCCGCGGCCGATCGACGACGATTTGCGCCGCCGCATGGAGGCCTATCAGGCCGGCTAGCGTTAACCCCTCCGGTGATCGTGGTCACTCGACCTCCGGCGCTCCGTTCCCACATTACTAGGCAGTAACCCAACGCCCGACAGGAAGGGTGGCCGATCCGGGTCGGGGCCGGCGGGCGGTGGGCAACCGAGAGGGATAGTATGCTTACCATCGTCTTCGCGTCACAAAAGGGTGGCTCGGGCAAGACCACCCTGGCCGCCCACCTGGCCGTCCAGGCGGGCCTGGCGGGTGCCGGGGCCGTCGCCCTGGTCGACACCGACCCACAAGGCAGCCTGGCCGACTGGTGGAAGCTGCGGCACGAGACCATGCCGTCGCTGATCCGCTCCGAAGCTGCGGAGTTGGCCGACGATCTGAGCCGCCTGCGCGACCAGGGCCATGACCTGGTGATGGTCGACACCCAGCCGGCGGTGACCGACGCCATTTCCGAAGTGGTGCGCCGGGCCGATTTGGTGGTGGTGCCCTGCCGTCCCAGCCCGCATGACCTGCGCGCCGTCGGCGCCACCGTCGATATCGTCGAAAGCTGGCAACTGCCCCTGGTGTTCGCCGTCAACAGCGCCACCCGGCGGGCCCGCATCACCGCCGAGGCGGCGGTGGCATTGTCGCAGCATGGCACCGTGGCGCCGGAAACCGTCCACCACCGGGTCGACTTCGCCGCCAGCATGATCGCCGCACCGTGATGGAGGCCAACCCCGAAGGCGCCTCGGCCCGCGAGATCGCCGACCTTTGGCACTATGTCGCCGATCGCCTGGCCCGCATCTCGCACATCCCGATGCCCGCCGAAGGCACCTTCGGCGGCGAGGTCACGGTACCGCAGGCGCGGCGCGGCGCGACGACCTTCGGTCGCCGCGTCACCGTGCAGGCCGGTTGATCCGGACCCGGGGAGGATGAGATGTCGGAGCTGAAATTCGCATCCCTGCATGGCGGCATGTTGGAACGGCGGACGGCCAAGGCGCCGCCGCCGGTGCGGCCGCTGCTGGCCGAAGTGATGGCGGCGACGGCCGGGCCGACGCCCGGCTACGGCCGCCAGCAGGTCAGGCCCGGGCAAGCGGTCCGGCCGGCGCCGATAGCCGTGCCAACCATCCGGTCGGCGCCATCGCCGGATGGTGCGATGCGCAAGGCCATGACCCTGCGCCTGGAGCCGCAGCAACATCGCCGGTTGCGCCTGGCCAGCGCCAACCTGGGCCGTTCTTGCCAGGACATCCTGCAAACCGCCATGTGCCGCTATCTGGACTGGCTCGGCCATGGTCCAGGCAAGGGCACGGAAGACATGGGATAACACCACGGTTTTCGTGGCGAAGGCGGGGTGTCCGTTTGCGGATGCCCCGTTTTCCTAAAGGGGCAGCCGTGGCACCTCGATCATCGCCGGCGCTTCGCCGTCGCGGTGGCGTTGCCACATCAACCGGTAGGCGGTTTCCAGGTGCCGGGTCAAGCGGCCCGAATCGAACAGCGGATAGCGCTCCCGGTTGCTCTGCAAATCCGCCTTGATGGCGGCCAGGCGTGTCGGGTCGCGAGCCAGTTCCAGGGCCAGGCGCTCGTAATCCGCCAGACTGTATTGGATCATCCCGTCCTGGCCGATCGCCGACAGCAGGCTGGCGCCGTTGCGCGATTGCGGCGTCGGGCCGGCCAGGCTCAACACCGGCACCCCGACCCAAAGGCAATCGACGGTGGTGACGCCGCCGCCGTGGTAGAGGTTGTCGAGTGCCAGATCGGCATGGCGCAGGCGGGCCAGGTGCATCGGATGCGGCACCTTGCCGGCGAACACCAGGCGATCGGGATCGACGCCGCGGGCCGCCGCCTCGCGCCGCAGATGTTCGATGCTGCCGGAGGAACCTTGCAACAGCCACAGCACGGCATCCGGGATCTGCCGCAGCAGGCGCATCCAGATGCCGAACATTTTCGGTTCGATCTTGTAGTGGGTGTTGAAGTTGACGAACACGAAGCCCTGCTCCGGCAGGCCGCATTGGTCGCGGCGGGGCGTCTCCACCGCCACCGGCGCCCGTTGGGTGGCCATGAAGGTATCCGGCAGATAGACCAGTTGTTCGGTGAAGAACTGCCGCTGCTCCGGTGGCACCTGGTTGTGGTCGGTGATCAGGTAATCCAGGAATTTGGCGCCGATGGTGGCGGAATAGCCCAGGTAGTGCACCTGAACGGGCGCCGGGCGCAGGGCCAGAAGCTCCAGTTGCGCGCCACGGGTGTGACCGGCCAGGTCGACCAGGATATCGATGCCGTCGTCATGGATCTGCTGCGCCGCGTCCTTGAACGGTACCTCGACGAAGTTCCGATAGCCGTCGAAGCCGTCGCGCAGGTCATTGGTCATCGGATCGTCGTCACCGGAATGCAGGGCATAACCATACGGCGAGAAGTGATCGCGGTCGTGGTTGTCGAGGATGCCCTTGAAAGCCACGGCGACGCTGTGAAAACGGAAGTCCGGTGAGAGATAACCAATGCGCAGGCGTTCGTCCCGGCGATTTCGCGGATAGGTAAAATGCAGTCCTTCCCGGACCTCGTTGACGTAGTCGGCGTTGCGCCGGGAAATCTGCTCGGCCACCTTTTGCCGCAATGCCATCGAAAATTCGCCCGGCAGGCTTTGCAGGGCGAAGGCGGATACCGTCCAGGCCTCGATGAAATCGGGCCGCAGGCCGACGGCGATCAACAACGCCTCGCGCGCCGCCTCGTCTTGGTCCTG
>JASLMH010000253.1 GCA_030746635.1 Alphaproteobacteria bacterium
TGGCCCGGACGCCGGACGGCCCGCCGGGCACCCGCGGCATCTCGTTGTTCCTGGTGCCGAAATTCCTGGTCAACGAGGACGGCGGCCCGGGCGCCCGCAACGATCTGCGTTGCGTCTCGCTGGAGCACAAGCTGGGCATCCATGCCAGCCCGACGGCGGTGATGAGCTTTGGCGACAACGACGGCGCCGTCGGCTACCTGATCGGCGAGGAAAACAAGGGCATGCGCTGCATGTTCACGATGATGAACGCGGCCCGGCTGTCGGTCGGCATCGAGGGCGTGGCGATCGCCGAACGGGCCTACCAGCAGGCCGTCGCCTATGCCCTCGATCGTCGCCAGGGCCAGGCCATCGGCGCTAGCGAGCCGGGCCCCTCGGCGATCGTCGAGCATGCCGACGTGCGCCGCATGCTGATGACCATGAAGGCGCAGATCGATGCCACCCGGGCCTTGTGCTATCTCAACGGCCAGGCGCTCGACCTCTCGCGCCACCATCCCGACGCGGACGAGCGGGCCTGGCAGGGCCAACTGGCGGAGTTGCTGACGCCGTTGTCGAAGGCCTGGAGCACCGATTTGGGCTGCGAGATCGCCTCGCTGGGCGTGCAGATCCACGGCGGCATGGGTTTCATCGAGGAGACCGGCGCGGCGCAGCATTATCGCGACGCCCGCATCACGCCGATCTATGAAGGCACCAACGGCATTCAGGCCATGGACCTGGTGATGCGCAAACTGACCATGGCCGGCGGCGAGGTGGTGCAACGGCTGCTGGCCGGCATGCGCGAGTTGGACCCGGCGCTGGCCGCCGCCGGCGAGGATTTCGCCGCCATGCGGGCCAACCTCGGGGCCGCCATCGACGCCACCGAAGGGGCTTCGAGCTGGCTGCTGGCGGCGATGGCCGACAACCCGAACGCCGCGGCGGCCGGCTGTTCGCCTTATCTGCGCATGTTCGGACTGACCGTCGGCGGCCATCTGCTGGCCAAGGGGGCGCTGGCGGCGGCGGCCCTGGCCGAGGACGCGGGGGCCGATGGGCCGTTCCTGCGCGGCCGTCTGGCGACGGCGCGGTTCTTCTGCGAGCAGCTCCTGCCGCAGGCGACGGCGCTGCTGCCGGCGGTGACGGGCGGCCCGGAACTGCTGTTCGCCATCGACCCGGATCACCTGGTGGTCTGACGGCGCCGCCCAGGCGATTCGCCGGTCCGGACCCGCCGCCGCCGGTCGGCGCAAGATAATTATTCGTTTATTACCAAAGGCATACCCAGTCTACTTGTACCCATAGTGCTCGCCACTACAATATCTAGTGGTGAGGGTGGGTATGCTTTAATGAACGATCAGTCCGTGAAATCTGTCCTGGACGGCCCGCCCGGCAATGTGTCGAACGAGAGGGACGGGATGCGGAACCTCCTCGGCAGCGTGCAGGCAAACATCGGCCGGCAGCTTCTTCTGAACGACCTGATCGCCACCATCGAAACCGATTTCGAGGCTTACGGCCAGATCGTCGACAATGCGCCGGCCTGGCATGACAAGCGGGTGGCGCCGACCGACCCCGACCACAACACCCTGGGCGCGAAGAACGCCTTTTGGGTGGCGGTGCGCGACGGCGAGGGCGACGTAGTGACCTGTTCCGCCCAGCGCGTCTGGCCCAAAACAAACTTCGTCGAACTGATCAATTCCGGTCGGTTTCTTTACGACGGTACCAAGGAGCCGGGTGAGGACAGCCTGCACCTGTTCACCGAGGGGCTGGGCCATATATCGAAGGCAACATCGCCTATTGCGGCGGCGGCTGGGTGCACCCGAAAGTGCGCCGCAAGGCGATGTCGACCATGGCGATCATGCTGGCCCAGGCCAAGCTGCTGCAGGATTTCGACGTCGACTATTGCTTCTCGATGGTGCGCGGCGACTTCGTCGACAACGGCGTCGCCTTGCGCACCTATCGCTACTACCACATGGACTTCGGTTGCACCCTGTGGCGGGCCGACCGGGGCGAGCGGTTCGATCTCTGGGTGCTGCACAACAGCCGCGCCGACCTGATGCGCGAAATGAGCCTGTGGGTCAATTCGCCCGGCTGACCTCCGTCGACAGGGTGACCAGACGGTCGATCTTGCCGGCCTTGTTGATGGTCGGCAGGATCAGCCGGTCATAGGTGATCGTTGTGCCGTCGAAGCTGGCGGAGATGCGGTGGGCGATCGGTTCGCGGGCAGCGATCGCTTCGGCATAGCACTTGATGATGACCTCGACCAGGTCCGGGTCGGGCAGTTCGCAAAGTCGCCGGGCGACGAAGTTCTTGTCGCCGTAAACGTTGAACTCGTCGCCGAAAAAGGCGATCACATAGTTCTGCGGATCGTCGGTGTCGGTGGCGATCACGGCCGAGCGGCCGTTGAGGATTTCAGGCGCCCCGACCAGCGGCCCGAATCCCATCTCCTCGCGGCGATAAAGCCCACCATTGCCGCACAATTGGTGCCAGCGCCGCAACGCCAATTCCAACTTGGGCTCGCGGACTTCTTCCAGCGATAAACGTTCTACCCTCACCATGGCCACCAGGAAGGTTAGGTGACGAATCGGTTAACTTCAAGCACTTGAATCTTAACAGATTCTTAACGCCCGAATCGTTCTTGCAATGGTTGTGGTGGAATCTTTCCAAGCTTCCCGCACAGGCGGCCCACAGGATTACCCACATGGCTATCCACACGTCGGCGGGCGGCGGATCCAGCCAGGAGTTGACGTTTACGTCAACGTTAAGTTAGCATTGCGGCAGGTAATCTTTGACATCGGTGGACCACGCCGGAACCGCTCGCGGCAACGACGGGTCCGGCACCAGGATCGGTAATTCATGGCGGATGAAGACGAACTCGACTATCCGGTCGCCGAGGCGATCGCGCCGGGCGCCGTGCACGAGGTGGCACCAGGGGTGTTCTGGCTGCGCATGCCGTTGGACCTGACCGGGCTGGACCACATCAACCTTTGGCTGTTGCGGGACGGCGACGGCTGGACGGTGGTCGACACCGGCATGAAGAGCGATCGCATCCACGAGATCTGGGAGGGGGTGTTCGCCGAGCAACTCGACGGCCGGCCGATCACCCGGGTGATCTGCACCCACTTCCACCCCGACCACATGGGCCAGGCCGGCTGGCTGACCCGGCATTGGAACTGCGCCTTGTGGACGACGCGCCAGGAATGGCTGTTCGGCCGGATGATCTCGTTGGATCGCCAGGACGAAGTGCCGACCTGGTTTCTCGATCACTATCGCCGCATCGGCCTGTCGGACCGGGCCCTGACGGCGATGAGCGAGCGCGGCTACAACCACTACAACAGCGTCGTCACGCCGATCCCCGATCAGGTCCGCCGGGTCAGTTCCGGCGAGGTGCTGCGGATCGGCGCCCACGATTGGCAGGTGATCACCGGCCAGGGCCATTCGCCCGAGCATGTCTGCCTGTTCTGCGAGGAATTGGGCCTGATGATATCCGGCGACCAGGTGCTGCCCAGGATCACGCCGCATATCGGCATCTATCCCTCGGAACCGGATGCCAACCCGCTGCAGGATTATATCGACAGCCTGGACAAATTCGCCGGTCTGCCGTCCGACCTGCTGGTGCTGCCGGCCCATGGCCTGCCGTTTCGCGGCCTGGAGAAACGACTGGATGCGCTGCGGCGGCATCACGCCGATCGCCTGAACCTGCTGGAGGATTTCTGCGTCGAGCCGACCCGGGCGCTGTCCACGCTGGAGGCGATGTTCGGTCGCCGCCTCAGCCCGTTCGAGGCCTTCCTGGGCCTCGCCGAGTCGATGGCCCATCTGAACTGCCTGATGGGTCAGGGCCGGGTGGCGCGGGACGCCGACGATCAGGGGGTCTGGCGCTACCAGGCGACCAGCCATCGCGCGGACGCCGCCTGAGCGACCCGCCCCGGCGTGGCGGCCGATCATGCCTACCGAGCAAACATTGCGGACCCGCCGGCTGATCCTGCGCCGCTTCGTGCCCGGCGACTGGCGGGACCTGGCCGCCATTTATGGCGATCCGGAGGTGATGGCGATCCGCAAGCTGGGCGTGCGGACGCCGGCCGAGACCCGCTGGGAGTTGGCGGCGATCCTGAAACACTGGCGGCGCCACCATTTCGGTCTATGGGCGGTCACCGATCGAGCCGGCGGCGAGTTGCTCGGCGAATGCGGGCTGCGCCATCGCGACGACAATGGCGAGGTCGAATTGTCCTATGGCCTGGCGGCGGCGGTCTGGGGCAGGGGCCTGGCGACCGAGGCGGCGGTGGCCGCCATGGACCACGGCTTCCGGGAGACCGATGTGGCGGAGGTGATGGCGATCGCCAAGGCCTCGAATACGCGCTCCCACCGGGTGATGGAGAAACTCGGCATGCGGCTGGACAAACGCTGGGCCCGTGACGGCATCGGCCGGGTCGAGTACCGTATCCGCCGCGAACAATTCTTGGCCGCCGCATCGAAGGAGAGTTCCCCGTGAAACTGTATGACCTGCCGCCGTCGCCGAACGCCCGCCGGGTGCGCATCTTCATCGCCGAGAAGGGCATCGAGATCCCCTCCGTCGCCGTCGACATGGCCAAGGGCGAGAACAAGACGCCGGAATACCTGGCCAAGAACCCCCTGGGCAAGATGCCTCTGCTGGAACTGGACGACGGCAGCCACCTCGCCGAGTCCGGCGCCATCTGCCGCTACCTGGAGGCGCGTTTCCCCGAGCCGCCCTTGCTCGGCCGCGATATCGACGAACGGGCCAAGGTCGAGATGTGGGACCGGCGCATGGAGTTCGAGATCCTGCTGCCCTTGATCAATGTCTTTGGCCACACTCACGAGATGTGGAAGGGCGTGTTCGAGCAGATCCCGGCCTGGGGCGAGGCCTGCAGGCAGACCGCCCTGGCCCGCATGGCCTGGCTGAACGACGAACTGGCCGGACGGGAGTTCATCGCCACCGAGGACTACACCGTGGCCGACATCACCGCCCAATGCGGCATCCTGCTGGGCAAGGCGGTCGGCGTGCGGGTGCCCGAGGAACTGGGCAACCTTGGCGCCTGGTGGGAAC
>JASLMH010000254.1 GCA_030746635.1 Alphaproteobacteria bacterium
ACGTCAATCGGGTCTTCATGACCATCGCCGGCTATTCCGAGAAGGAATTGCTGGGCGCGCCGCACAGCTTAATCCGCCACCCCGCCATGCCGCGCTGTGTCTTCAAGCTCCTGTGGGACACCATCGAGGCGAAGCAGGAGATCTTCGCCTATGTCATCAACATGGCGCGCAACGGCGATCACTACTGGGTCTTCGCCCACGTCACGCCGAGCCTGGATGCGATGGGCAATATCATCAGCTATCACTCGAACCGACGCCCGCCCGACCGGTGCGTCCTGAACGACACCATCATTCCGCTCTACGAGTCCCTGATCGCCGAAGAGGCGCGGCATCAGGACCGCAAGCAGGGCCTGGCGGCAAGCACCGCCATGCTGGAGAACCTCCTGGTCGAGAAAGGTATGGGCTATGACGAACTGGTCTTCTCTCTCTAAGGCGCAAACGGCCTCCATTTGCGCCGTCGTTGCCCTTGCCGCGATGATCGTCGTCGTCGTGGCGGCGCCGGGCAACATCGCCCTGGCGGTCCTGCCAGGCGGCATCGCCGCCGCATTTGCCCTGTTGGCGTTGTATTACCAGCGGCGCGTGGCGTGCGTGTTTGCCCGGGGCCGCGAGATCTGCCAGGCGGTCGCCGGCGGCGATTTCGAGGCCCGCGTCACTGACATCCACGAACAGGGCGATGCCGGCGAAATGCTTTGGGCGATCAACGAGATGATCGACCGCACGGATGCCTTTCTTCGCGAATCCGCGGCCTCGATGCAGTACGTGAGCGAGCACCGGCATTTCCGGCGCATTATCGAGAAGGGCATGGTCGGCAGTTTCCGCCACAGCACCGACACCATCAACGCCGCCAATGACGCCATGGCCGCCAAGGTCGACGAGTTCCGCGGCGTCGCCGACGGGTTCGAAACGACCATCAAGCAGGTCGTCGAGACGGTGGCGGCAACGGCAACCGAACTCGATTCCACGGCCGGCAACATGCAGAGCATGGCCGCCTCGACCAGCGGCCAGGCGACGACGGTCGCATCGGCCGCCGAGCAGGCCTCCAGCAACGTCCAGACGGTCGCCGCCGCGTCGGAGGAGATGACCGCCTCGATTCACGAAATCGCGACGCAGGTGGCGCGGGCCAGTCAGGTTACCGAGAACGCGGTGGCCGAGACCGGTCGGGTCGACGGCGAAGTCAGGACCCTGGCCGAAACGGCGGAGAGGATCGGCGAGGTGGTGGCCTTGATCACCGATATCGCCAACCAGACCAACCTGCTGGCGCTCAACGCCACGATCGAGGCGGCCCGCGCCGGCGATGCCGGCAAGGGCTTCGCGGTGGTCGCCCAGGAAGTCAAGCAACTCGCCACCCAGACCTCGCGCGCCACCGACGAGATCGGTTCACAGATCACCGCCATCCAATCGGCGACGCAGGCCGCTGTCGATAGCGTGCAAGCGGTCGGCGGCACGATCGGCGAAGTCAACGAAATCACCGCGACGATCGCCGCCGCGGTAGAGCAGCAGGGCGCGGCAACCAAGGAAATCGCCAGCAGCGTCGGCCAAGTCGCCGCCGGCACCGACGAAGTGACCCGGAACATCCGCCAGGTCAACGACGCGGCCGGCGAAACCGGCCAGGCGGCCGATCAGGTGTCGCAATCGGCAGGCGAACTGTCCCGCCAGTCCGAGGCGCTGAACCAGGGCGTCGGCGAATTCCTACTCGAAATCCGCAAGGTCGTGTAGTCGCCGCATGGCCGGTCCGGCCTACTTGTCCTTCCGCCGGGCCATCTTCAGACGGTCGTCCTGGGCCCAGCCCTCGTCGAACGGCACCGTGTAATAGGCATCGAAGATCATGCTCTTGAACTTCCAGCCGTCGGCCTCGCGGACGCAGATGTCGTCGTAGCGGCCGCTGACGTTGAAGGCCCGGCCTTCGTTGATGGTGCGGGCCTCCATGTAGCTGACGCCGGTCGCCCTATCGCCGTCGACGGTGACGATGTGGTTGTGGATGAACTGCTTGATGAAGGGCAGCACCTTGGGCGTGGCGGCGAAGAACTTGGTCAGGACGGCGCGGCCGGTGGCCTTGCCGATATAGCTGAAATCCAACTCGCCGTCCTCGGCGAACAGCAGCGGAATTTCGTCGTACAGGCCGTCGTTGATGCATTCGTGATAGCGGTTGCGCAGCCGGCGGATCGCCTCGATATCCGCCAGTTCCCCGACCCGTGCTTCCAGCGCCGCCAGGCGCGCTTCGACGTCGTTGCTCATGGCTACTTCTCCCATACATCACTGGTGTTTGATGGCAGCTTAGTGCAGGGACGTCGCGACGCCAAAGCGACGGCGGCGGCTTCAGGCGTGATGCACCGGCAGGCCGATGCCGTCGATCGCCAGGCTGGCGTAATCGTCGATGATCCGTTCGATGGAAATCTCGCCGGCCGGGTCGAACCAGCGCGACAGCCAGTTGCACATGCCCAGCAGTCCGAAGGCGATGGTCCGGGCATCGACGTTCGGGCGGAAGCCGCCCGTGCGCTGCCCCTCGGCGACGATGCGGACCCACAGGGCGCCATAGTCCTTCCAGGTCTCCCGCAGCTCCCGCAGTTTCTCGTTGTTCTTGTCCAGGCGCGGCTCGCGCATCGCGACGGTCATTTCCAGGTAGCTGGGGTTGAAGCTCAGCAGATGGGTGCGGATCGCCGCCCGCAGTTTCTCGGTCGGGCTCATCTCGGCCTCGACGATGCCGCGCAGGCTGTGCAGCAGCGCCCTGCTCTGCGGCAGGAAGATCTCCAGCAGGATCTCGCTGCGGCCATTGAAATAGTAGTAGATCGCCTCGCGCTTGATGCCGACCGCCCGGGCGATGTCCTCCATGGAGGTTTCGGCCACGCCCTGGCGCTGAAACACCTCGGTGGCGCGGCGCAGGATTTCCAGGCGGCGGTTCATGGCGACGGCATTCTCCCGGTGGCCCCGGCAGTCTAGCGCAGCCTGTCATGCGGGCACAGAAGTATTTTACACACCTGTAAAATTCCATTTGCCGACGATGGACCTTGCCCTATAGTCGCCACTGAAAAGGGTTGAAAGGCACGAGATATTGCGGCAATGGCGATTGGCATAGATTTTACGGCACGTAAATTTGTTGCCGATATGCCAAGGCGACGATAAGCCCGGCAGCGCGGTCGCGAAATGCGGCAAAAGGGGTGCTAACATGCCTGGCCCGGACGCTGACGGACCGTCGCGAAGGGTCGTGCCTGGCGCGCCCGGCGGTGAGGTAGCGGCGGCTTAGCCATCCAGGCGGCGGCCGAGGGAGGACTGAGATGGCTTACAAGGCCGAGATACCGTACGGCGCCTACTGGTCGACGCCGTTCGCCAAATGGCAGGGCAGCCTGGCCGGGCTGCACAGCGTCGAGTTCGCCGCCCACGTGGCCCGCGACGAACTGGCCAAACGCGACATCGACCCCGAAACCATCGACTACGGCGTGCTCGGCCTGACCGTGCCGCAGCGGCAAAGCTTCTACGGTGCGCCCTGGTTCACCGGCATGGTCGGCGCGCCCCAGGCCGGCGGCCCGACCATCATGCAGGCCTGCGCCACCTCGGCCCGCTGTCTGTTGGCCGGCGCCCAGGAGATCGAGGACGGCATGGCGACCAAGGCCCTGGTGGCGACCTGCGATCAGGTCTCCAACGGCCCGCAGATCTACTACCCCAACGCCAAGGGGCCCGGCGGCACCGGCAAATCCGAGAACTGGACCCTGGACAACATGGCGGCCGATCCACTGGGCGGTCATTCGATGCTGCAGACGGCCGAGAACGTGGCCGAGAAGAACCAGATCACCACCGCCCGGCAGCACGAGGTGGTGCTGCGCCGGCAGGAACAGTACCGCGACGCCCTGGCCGACGACCGGGCCTTCCACAAACGCTACATGTCGCTGCCGTTCGAGGTGCCGAGCCCGAATTACCGCAAGACCGCCACCACCATGGACGGCGACGAGGGCATTCGCGAGTCCTCCGCCGAGGGGCTGGCCGGCCTGCGCCCGGTGCTGCCCGAGGGCACCGTCACCTTCGGCGGTCAGACCCATCCGGCCGACGGCAACGCCTGCGTGATGGTCACCGACGCCGACAGCGCTGCCGAAATGAGCAGCGATCCCGGCGTCCGCGTCCGCCTGCTGGGCTTCGGCCTGGCCCGGGTCGAACTGGCCTACATGCCGGAAGCGCCGATCCCGGCGGCCCGCCGGGCCCTGGCGGCGGCCGGGCTGGAGATCGATGCCATCGAAGCCATCAAGACCCACAACCCCTTCGCGGTGAACGACATCGTGTTCGCCAAGGAGACCGGCGTCGACGTGATGGCGATGAACAATTACGGCTGCTCGCTGATCTGGGGTCATCCGCAGGCGCCCACCGGCCTGCGCTCGATCATCGAACTGATCGAGGAATTGGCCCTGCGCGGCGGCGGCCTGGGCCTGTTCACCGGCTGCGCCGGCGGCGACACCGCCATGGCGGCGGTGGTCAGCGTGGAGGACCGATGAGTCTGAAGATCGGCATCGACGTCGGCGGCACCTTCACCGACTTCCTGCTGACCCGCGAGGGCGAGGCGCCGCGCATCTTCAAGGTGCTGTCGACGCCGGAGGATCCCTCGATCGGCTGCATCGGCGGCCTGGCGGAAATGGCCGAGAGCATGGACCCGCCGCAAAGCCTGGAAGGGTTCGCCGCCGCCATCGACACCATCGTCCACGGCACCACGGTGACCACCAACGCCACCCTGACCGAGAACGGCGCGGTCACCGGCCTGCTGACCACCGAGGGCCTGCGCGACGCCCTGGAGATGCGCCGCGGCATCCGCGAGGAGCAGTACAACAACCGCTATACCAATGTCGCACCACTAGTGCCGCGCTATCGGCGCATGGGCATCGGCGGCCGTCTGGACCGCAAGGGCCGGGAACTGGATACCTTGGACCTGGACGGCGTGCGCGCCGCCATCGAGACCTTCCGCCAGCAGGACGTTGCCGCGGTGGCGATTTGTTTCATGAATTCC
>JASLMH010000255.1 GCA_030746635.1 Alphaproteobacteria bacterium
GAAATGGTCGAAGCTTTCGATGTCGGGCACCATGACGTGGAGGAGGTAATCCTGGTCGCCGGCGATGGCGTGACATTCCACCACCTCGCTGCGCTGCTGGATCACCGCCTCGAACTCCTTGGCCCGGTGCAGATCCAGCGAGACATAGACGAACACGTCCAGGCCCAACCCCACCGCCTCGGGTGCCAGCATGGCCATGTAGTGGCGGATGATCCCTTTCTCCTCCAGCCGGCGGACCCGGCGCCAGCATGGCGAGGTCGACAGGCCGATGCGATCGGCCAGTTCCGAGGTCGATAGCCGGCCGTCCCGTTGCAATTCGCGAAGGATGCCGCGATCGTACCGGTCGAGATCCTGTTTGGGCATGATTTTTTCTCATAGTCCAAATTTGCGCAAAAATTTGCCCCAATTATCTGGATTGGAAAAAACATCGCAATGATTTTTCAACCATTCCGGCCGTATCATTCTTGTCATAACGACAGCGCGGCTTGGAGCAGCCCATGGGCCTGGCCCGACGGACCTTCGACGATGCAGACACCGCCGCCACGGAGCGGCATTTTCGCAGCGGCATCCAGGCCCTGGCGCGGTTGCCATTGCTGCAACGGCAACGGGACCGGGCGGCCGGCCTGAACACCGCCGGTCTGATCTCGGGCTATCGCGGCTCCCCCCTCGGCGGTTTCGACAAGGCCCTGTGGGCGGCCCAGGACAGCCTGGCCGAACACCAGATCCGTTTCGAACCGGCGATCAACGAGGAGCTGGCGGCCACCGCCATCCTCGGCTCGCAGCAGGTCGGCCTCTATCCCGGCGCGCGGTACGACGGGGTGTTCGCCCTGTGGTACGGCAAGGGCCCCGGCCTGGACCGGGCCGGCGACGCCCTGAAGCACGCCAACTCCCTGGGCTCGGCGGGCAGGGGTGGCGTGCTGGTGGTGGTCGGAGACGACCACGGGGCGATGTCGTCCAGCATGGCGCACCAGTGCGAACAGCTGATGGCCTCGTGGATGATGCCGGTGCTGCACCCGGCCAGCCTGCACGAGTTTATCCGGTTCGGCCTGCTGGGCATCGCGATGTCGCGCTATTCGGGCTGTTACGTCGGCTTCAAGGTGACCTCGTCGACGGTGGAGTGCGCCGCCTCCCTCGAGTTGGAACCCGTTCAGCCGGCGATCGTCTTGCCGCGCGACTTCGCCATGCCACCCGACGGCCTGAACATCCGCTGGCCGGATCCGCAACTGGCCCAGGAGGCGCGGCTGCAAACCCATAAGCTGCCGGCCGCCCAGGCCTTCGCCCGGGCCAACGGCATCGACCGACTGGTGCTGGACGGCCCCTCGGCCCGCCTGGGCATCGTCGCCACCGGCAAGGCCTACCTGGACCTGACCGAAGCCCTGACGCGCCTGGGCCTGGACGACGACCCGGCCGCGCGCCGGAAGCTGCGCCTGTACAAGGTCGGCATGCCCTGGCCATTGGAGCCCCAGGGCATCACCGCCTTCGCCGACGGTTTGGACGAGATCCTGGTGGTCGAGGAAAAGCGCGGCGTCATCGAAGGCCAGTTGAAGGAATTGCTGTATCACCTGCCCGCCGACCGGCGGCCGCGCATCGTCGGCAAGACGGACGAAGGCGGCCAGCCGCTGCTGCCGTCCAGCGGCGAGTTGACCTCGGAAATCGTCGCCCGGGCCGTGGCCGGCCGGCCGCTGTTCCCCGGTCGCCGCGAGGAGGCGCGGACGCATCTGCGCCTGCTCGATCGGGTCGAGGCCGAGGCGGCGGAGACGGCGGCGCCCATGCCCAGGCCGCCCTATTTCTGTTCCGGCTGCCCGCACAACACCTCCACCAAGGTGCCGGAGGATAGCCGCGCCTTCGCCGGCACCGGCTGTCACCTGATGGCGGTGGCCATGGACCGGCAAACCTCCAGCCTGATCCAGATGGGCGGCGACGGCGCCAACTGGGTCGGCCAGGCGCCGTTCACCGAGACCAACCACGTCTTCCAGAACCTGGGTGACGGGACCTATGTGCATTCCGGCATCCTGGCGGTGCGCCAGGCGGTGGCGGCCGGCGTCAGCATGACCTTCAAGATCCTCTATAACGACGCCGTGGCGATGACCGGCGGCCAGCCGTTCGAGGGCGGGCCCAGTGTCGCCGCCATCAGCCAGCAATTGCGCCACGAAGGGGTGCGGCGGATCGCCGTGGTCAGTGACCAGCCGGCGAAATACCACCCCGGCCGCGACCTCGCGCCAGGGGTCGGAATCTACGGCCGTCGGGACCTGGACCGGCTACAGCGGCAGTTCCGCGAGGAAGTGGGCGTCACCGCCATCATCTACGAACAGATCTGCGCCACCGAGCAGCGGCGGCGGCGGGCCCGCGGCGAGGATCCCACCCTCCCGCAACGCGTGGTGATAAACGAAGCGGTCTGCGAGGCCTGCGGCGATTGCTCGGTGCAATCGAACTGCCTGTCGGTGGTCGCCCGGCCGACACCCATGGGCCGCAAGCGGATGATCGACCAGTCCTCGTGCAACGGCGATCTGACCTGCGTCGACGGCTATTGCCCGGCCCTGGTCAGCCTGGAAGGGGCAACCCCGGCCAAGCCGGCCGCCCGCGAAGTGCCGGGCGAGCGCCTGCCGGTCCCGCCCGCCGCCAAGATTGACGGCAGCTACGACATCGTCGTTGCCGGCATCGGCGGCACCGGCGTGGTGACCATCGGCGCCATCCTGGGCATGGCTGGCCACCTCGACGGGCGCGGCGTCTCGGTCCGGGACGTCACCGGCCTGGCGCAGAAGGGCGGCGGCGTGCTCTCGCAAGTGCGGCTGACGGCGACGCCGGACCAGATCGGCGCGGCGCGGATACCCGCCGCCAGCACCGATCTGCTGTTGGCCGGCGATGCGGCCACGGCGACCCTGCCGGACACCGTAGCGAAGTTGCGGCCGGGCGGCACGGTGGCGGTGGCGGAACGGCGGCTGACGCCGACGGCGGCCAGCGTGCTGAACCCCCGGGGCGACAGCGACGACGGCGCGGTGCGCAGGCACCTGGCCGAGGCCGTCGGGGCGGAGAACTGCCATGTCCTGCGGGCGGCGGCGGCCAGCGAGGCGCTGGAGGGCAGCAGCGTGTACGCCAACGTGCTGCTGCTGGGCCACGCCTTCCAGTTGGGCGCCGTGCCGCTGTCCGAGGCGGCGCTGGTGCGGGCTATCGAGTTGAACGGCCGCGACGCCGCGGCCAACCTGCGCTGCTTCGCCTGGGGCCGCCTGGCGGCCCACGACCCGGCCGCCTTGGCGGCGATCCTGCCGCCGGGAGCTGCGACGGACGAGGAGAGCCTGGAGGCGCGGATGGCGCGCCACGCGACCCATCTGACCGCCTATCAGAACCAAGCCCTGGCCGGGCGCTACCGGGCGCTGCTGGACCGGGTGGCGGCGGCCGAAGAAGAACTGTTGGGCGAGGCGCGGGATTTGACCCTGGCGGCGGCGGAGTCCTATGTCCGCCTGCTCTCCTACAAGGACGAGTACGAAGTGGCGCGGCTGCTGAGCCAAGCGTCGTTCCTGGACGGCCTGCGGCGGCAATTTGCCGGCGATTTCAAGCTCCGCTTCCATCTGGCGGCACCGCTGGTGTCCGGCCGCGACGGCGCCACCGGGCAGCCGAAAAAGCGCCGCTACGGCTCGGCCATATTGCCGTTGCTGAAGCTGCTGGCCCGCGGCAAGGGCCTGCGTGGCACGCCCTTCGATCCCTTCGGCCATACGGCGGAGCGCCGGGCCGAGCGGCAATTGATCGCCGAGTTCGAGGCCAGCGTCGAGCGAATCCTGGCGGGACTGGCTGCGGACAACCGCGCTCTGGCCGTGGAGATCGCTGAACTACCCCTGGAAATAAAGGGTTTCGGCCATATCAAATCGGCCGCCATGGGCCGCGCGCGGGCGCGGCGGGCGGCGTTGCTGGCCGGCTTCGATCGGCGCCCGGCGATGGCTATCGCCGCCGAGTGAAAGCAGCGCAAAATTCGTTTTTTTTCGTCTTGGCGCGGCTTCACCGCTATAGTTGGCCGCAGGCAGGCCCCAGGGGGAGGCGTTCTGGCGGGAAGCACAACGACACGGCCAATCAGAACAAGATTGCTCCATGCCTCGTGCGGGCCAATCAAAAAAGGGAGGTAGAACAATGATGCAACGGAAAATCAGCCTTTGGCTGGCGGCGGCGGCCGTCGCCATCGGCGGCGCGGCGCTGCCGGCGCCGCCGGCGCAGGCGGCCGAGGCTACCCTGAAGGGCGCCAGTTGTTTCCCGATCGGCAGTCCGCCGTCGAAACCGTTCGAGGCCCTGGTCGCCGAGGTGAACAAGCGCGGCAAGGGGCTGGTGCAGATCAAGATGATCGGCGGCGCGCCGGCGATCGGCAGTCCCTTCACCCTGACCCAGAAGATGGCCAAGGGCGCCTATGACGTGGTCGGCTGCACGGAAGCCTATTTCGGCAACGTCCTGCCGGAGGCGCCGGTGTTCCGCTTCGCCGAGCGGACCTACGCCGAACTGCGCAAGAACGGCGGCATCGGCTATATGCAGAAGCTGCTTGAGGCCAAGGGCATCCACTTCGTGGCCCGGCATCATGATTTCGGCCCGTTCCACCTGTGGCTCAGCAAGCCGATCAGCGGGCCCGACCTGAAGGGGTTCCACCTGCGGGTATCGCCGGTCTATACCGCCTTCTTCAAATCCCTGGGCGCGACGGTGCAGCGGTCGAACATCGGGCAGGTCTACACCTACATGGAAAACGGCACGGTGCAGGGTTACGGCTGGCCGGCGCTTGGCTGGGTTCCGACCTGGATCGAGGTGACCAAATATCGCGTCGAGCCGGGCTTTTACAACAGCGCCCTTCACAACGTGATCAACCTGGACACCTGGAAATCCTTGA
>JASLMH010000256.1 GCA_030746635.1 Alphaproteobacteria bacterium
GCTGCGCAGCAGCCAGGGACCCTGCAAACCGCAACCTGTCCCTAAATTATCTGTCTCACCTCAGGGGTGCAGTCCAGTATTTAATTATTCCGCCACGACGAAGGCAAGCTGCCGCGGCCAAGCCAATAATTAAATACCCTGTCCCCGAAATTACTGTGTCCCCGAAATTACCCTGAAATTATTCCCCGGCGGCGGGCAGGCCGCGCAGGGTCCGGGCCGCGCCTTCGGCGATGGCGCGGACGACCTCGCCGGCGGTTTCGACGCCATCGATCAGGCCGGCGCTCTGGCCGCAGGCCAAGACGCCGTTCTCGACGTCGCCCTCGATGCGGCCGCGGATCGAGGCCGGCTCGCCGACCGCCTTGAGCTGGTGGGGATAGGGCTGGATCTCGGCCTCGCGGCCTTCCCAGGAACGGGTGAATTGGTTGCGGATCATCCGGTTCGGCTTGCCGGAATGGGCCCGGGAGACGATGGTGCCGTCCTCGTCGATCTCGGCGATGCGGTTCTTGTAGTTGTCGTGACCGCGGGCCTCGACGGTGGCGATGAAGCGGGTGCCCATCCACACCCCCACGGCGCCGAGCGCCAGGGACGCCGCCAGGCCGCGGCCATCCGCCAAACCACCCGCCGCCAGCACCGGCACCGCGACGCGATCGACCACCCGAGGGATCAGGGCCATGGTGCCGATGCGGCCGACATGGCCGCCGCCCTCGTGACCGGAGGCGATCACCACGTCGACGCCTGAGGCCTCGACCTTCGCCGCCTGACGGGCGGTACCGACCAGGGCCATCACCTTCATGCCGTCGGCGTGGGCCTGCGCGACAACCGGGCCGGGATCGCCCAAACCGGCGACCAGCACCGATACGCCTTCCTCGAAGGTGACCTCGAGGTGGCCCCGCACCTCGGCCTGGTAGTCCTCGACGGTGGCGCCGCCGCCCTCGACCTTGGCGAACAGGATGTCGACGCCGAACGGCTGGTCGGTCTCGTTCCTGGCGATGCGGATTTCCTCCCGCAGGCGTTCGGGCGCCATGTAGGCGGCGCCGATCACGCCCAGGCCGCCGGCATTCGACACCGCCGCCGCCAAGGGGCCGTAGGCGACCTGGTACATGCCGGCCTGGCAGATCGGGTAGCGGATGCCGAGCATCCGGCACAACGGGTTGTCGGTGAACATCTGTTCCGGGGTCATCGGGCAATACCTCACACGCAACGCGAACGACGGACCCCCATGGTAGGCGTTTTGCCGGGCCGGCGGTATCGCTGCGTAATTACCCTTCCTCGACCAGTTCCTCGCCTGCCACCTCGCTCGGCCGCCAACCCTTGCGGGCTCGGCGCCACGCCACCTAGGCGCCGAACAGGACGACCACGGCGCCCAGGATCGGCCGGGCGGCATGGCCGCAGACCTACGGCGGCGGCTCCCGCAGCAAGCCGTCCAGCACCGTTTCGGCGGCCTGGCGGGCCAGGTCGGCGGCGGACAGCGGGCCGGGGCGGTACCACTCGACGGTCCAGTTCAGCATGCCGAGGAGCAGCATGCGGGTGGCCGAGAGGTCGTGGTCCGGGGCGATCAGGCCGGCCTGGCGGGCCTCCTCCAGCAGGCCGCGCCAGTAATCGCCATAGGCCCGCTGCTCGGCCAAATGGCGGGTCCGCAAATCGCCGGGCAATTGGCCGAAGATGCGGATGTTGGCGAACGAGAAATCGCCCAACTCCAGCATCGCCTCGGCATGGGCGGTGATCGCCGCCGCCAGCCGCTGACGCGGCCCGGCCTCGGGCCCCAGGCCCTCGACCCGGTCGACGACGGCGCGGAAGGCCATATCCACGCCTTCGCGCAGCACTTCCTCGACCAGCGCCTCGCGGGAGGGGAAGTGGTAGTACAGGCTGCCGGCCTGGGTGCCGGCGGCGGCGGCGATATCGGCCAGGCGCGCGCCGGCATAGCCCTTCTGGCGCAGCACCTTGGCCGCCGCTTCCAGGATCCGCCGCCGGGTGGCGGCCGACTTGGGCCGCCGTCGGCGCCGGCTGTCGGATTCCCTGGTTGCCGTGGTGTCCGTCATTCGCCCATCGTCCCATCGACTCGCTTAATCTAAAATATATTAGAAAAATCGGCGCATTCCAAGCTACCCTTGGCGGCCGGCCGGCGTTGTCTCGACCGGCCGGGCCGGCCAAGATGGCGACTGGCCGATGGCTTGAAAGGGGTACTAGGGCATGAGTTGGCGGATGGGGGTCGATATCGGCGGCACCTTCACCGACGTGGCGGTGGTCGACGAGGCCAGCGGCGAGATCGGCGTGGTCAAGACCTCGACCACGCCGGGCGACTTCGCCGCCGGCGTGCTCGCCGCCCTGACGGCGGCGATGGACCGCCATCCCGTCGCGCCGGCGGACGTTGTACTCCTCTCCCACGCCACCACCATCGTCACCAACGCACTGTTGGAGGCCAAGGGCGCCCGCACGGCGCTGATCGCCACCCGCGGCTTCCGCGATCTGCTGGAACTGCGCCGTTCGGCCCGCTCGCATCTCTATGATCTGTTCCAGGAGCCGCCCTCGGTGCTGGTGCCCCGCCATAGGCGTCATGAGATCACCGAACGGATCGACGCCCAGGGCGAGGTGGTGACGCCCCTGGCCGAGGACGAACTGGACGGCATCATCGAAGAGTTGCGCCGCCAGGAGGTCGCCGCCGTCGCCGTGTCGTTGATGTTCTCGTTCCTCAACGACGATCACGAACGGCGGATCGGCGAGGCCTTGCGCCGGGCCCTGCCGGATATCCCGGTGTTCCTGTCGTCCGAGGTGCTGCCCGAGGTGCGCGAGTTCGAGCGCACCTCGACCACCGCCGTCTGCGCCTATGTCGGGCCGATCCTGACCTCCTACCTGGGCAGCCTGGAGGCGGCGACCCGGGCCCAGGGCCTGCCGCCGCTGCACGTGATGGGGTCGTCTGGCGGCGTACTGGACGTGGCGGAGGCCCTGAAGATGCCGGCCATGGCAGTGGAGTCGGGGCCGGCGGCGGGGGTGATCGCCGCCGCCTTCATCGGCCGGCAACTCCAGATCGGCAACCTGATCTCGTTCGACATGGGCGGCACCACCGCCAAGGCCAGCCTGATCCGCGACGGCCAGGTCGAGGTCACTTCGGAATACGAGGTCGGCGGTGACGGCAACCTGAACCGCTGGCTGCACGGCACCGGCCATCCGATCAGGGTGCCGGTGGTCGACCTGGCCGAGGTCAGCGCCGGCGGCGGCAGCATCGCCTGGATCGATCCGGGCGGCGCCTTGCGGGTCGGCCCGCACAGCGCCGGGGCCGAGCCCGGGCCGGCCTGCTACGGCCAGGGCGGCGAGAGGCCCACCGTCACCGACTGCGACCTGGTGCTGGGCTATCTGGACCCGGAGTATCTCCTCGGCGGCGAACTGCCGGTGGACCTGGCGGCGGCCCGGGCGGCGATCCAGCGGCACCTGGCCGAGCCCCTGGGCCAATCGGTCGAGCAGGCCGCGGCCGGGGTGCTGTCGGTGGTCAACCACAATATGGCCGAGGCCCTGCGCATCGTCTCGGTGGAGCGCGGCCACGACCCGCGCGATTTCTGCCTGGTCGCCTTCGGCGGCGCCGGGCCGGTGCATGCCGCCAGCCTGGCCAGCGCCCTGGACATCCCCAAGGTGATCGTGCCGCCGATCCCCGGCGGCTTCTCGGCCCTGGGGCTGGTGGCGACGGATCTGCGCCGGGACTATGGCCGGACGCTCTATGCCCGGCTGGACGGCACGCCGCCCGAGGCACTGGCCGCGGTGTTCGAAGAAATGGCCGCGGCCGGCCAGGCGATGCTGGAACAGGCCGGCGTGCCGGAGGATCGGCGGGAGCTGCGCCGTTCGGCCGATCTGCGCTATTCCCGCCAGGCTTACGAGTTGACCGTGCCGGTCGAGGACGGGACGGTCGACGACGGCCTGCTGCAACGGCTGGCCGAGACCTTCCACGACCGCCACCGCCAGACCTACGGCCACGACAATCCGGGCGAGCCGATCCAGATCGTCAACCTCCGCCTCAGCGCCATCGGTCGCCTCGACGGGCTGGAACTGCGGGCGGCGGAAACCGCCGGCACCGTAGAGGCGGCCTTGCGCGGCAGCCGGGAAGTGCATTTCCCCGACGGCGCCGTTGCCTGCCCGGTGTACGACCGGGCGGCACTGCCCGGTCGGGGCGAGCTGACCGGGCCGGCGATCCTGGCCTCGGCCGACAGCACCCTGGTGCTGCCGCCCGGCTGGCGCCTGGCCATCGACCCTCGCGGATTCCTGATCATGGAGGGCAGTGACGATGTCTGAGCCAATCACCACCAGCCTGGCCGACGTCGATCCCGCCACCTTCGAGGTGGTGAAGAACAGCCTCTATTCCGCCGCCGAGGAGATGCGGGTGGTGCTGGCCAAGACCGCCTATTCGCCGATCCTCAAGGTCGCCGGCGACTATTCCTGCGGCATCTTCGACGTCCACGGCGACATGGTGGCCCAGGGGCCGGACCTGCCGATCCATCTGGGTTCGATGCCGCCGACGGTGAAGGCGGTGATCGAGGCCTGGGACGAGATCGCGCCGGGCGACGTGTTCATCCACAACGACCCCTACAACGGCGGCTCGCACCTGCCCGACGTCAACGTCGTCACCCCGGCCTTCGCCGACGGCCGGCTGTTGGGGTTCGCCTGCATCCGGGCCCATTGGCCCGACGTCGGCAGCGCCACGCCGGGCAGCTACGGCGCCGTCACCGAGATCTACGGCGAGGGCCTGCGCCTGCCGCCGATCCAGCTCTACGCGGCGGGGGAACTCAATCGCGACGTCGAGGCGATCATCTTCGCCAACGTCCGCACCCCGGACGAGCG
>JASLMH010000257.1 GCA_030746635.1 Alphaproteobacteria bacterium
CGAAGATCTCGAGCTCCAGCGCCAGGGCGCGTTCGGCGGCGCTGTTGATGCGGCTCTCCAGATCACCGAGCTCGCCGGTGGTGAAGCGCACGGCGTTGGCCATGGTCTGGCGGTGGATGAAGGTCTCGTTCAGCGGTGCCGACAGCATCGCCTCGGCCCGCCGGGCCGGCACCTCGATGTAGTAGCCCAGCACCTGGTTGTGCCGGATCTTCAGGGCATCGATGCCGGCGGCACCTCGGTACTGCCCTTCCAGCCCGGCGATCAACTGGCGGGAGGCGTCGCGCAATTCCCGCAACTGATCCAACTCGTCCCGGTAACGGGCGGCGATGAAGCCGCCGTCGCGGCTGCTCAACGGCAGGTCCTCCGCCAGGGCCTGGCCCAGTTCCCCCAGGATCTCGTCATGCCGGCCCAGGCCGTCCCGGGCCGCGACGATGCCCTGGGGCGGCAGCGGCAGTTCCGTCGCCGACAGCATCTCGGCCACCGCCTGGGCGCCGGCCAGGCCGTCGCGGATGCCGGCCAGGTCCCGCGGCCCGCCCCGGCCCAGGGTCAGCCGCGACAGTGCCCGTTCCATGTCCGGGGCACCGCGCAGCCGTTGCCGCAAATCACCCCGCAGCCGCTCGGCGTCGATGAAGTAGCCGACCATGTCCAGGCGCCCGTTGATCGCCTCGGCGCCGGTCAGCGGTGCCGCAAGGTGCGCCGCCAACAGCCGCCCGCCGGCGCCCGATACCGTGCGGTCGATTACCGACAGCAGGCTGCCCCGGCGTTCGCCGGCCAGGGTGTGCATCAGTTCCAGGTTGCGCCGGGTCGCCGGGTCGATGCCCATGCTGGCGCCGGCGATGATTTGGGTCGGCGGCTGCAGGCGGGGCAGCCGCCCGACCTGTGTCATTTCCACATAGTCCACCAGGCCACCGCAGGCCGCCAGCTCGGCCCGGGAGAAATCGCCGAAGGCATCCAGGGCGGCGACCCGGAACAGCGCCTTCAGGCGCCGCTCGCCGCCGCCGGAATCGAACCGGGTGGCCGCATACGGCGTCAGGATCTCGCCCCAGTCGTACAGCAATTCGCCGATACCGTCGTCGGCCAGCAAGGCTTCCGACAGCACCAGTTCACCCGGCGCCAGCCGCGCCAGTTCCGAGGGGATGTCCTCGCGCCGTACCGCGGCGGCATGGAAATCGCCGGTGGAGATGTCGAGCCAGGCCAGCCCGAAGCGATCGCGGGCCCGCGCCAGCGCCGCCAGGAAGTTGTGCGCCCGGGCGTCCAGCAAGGTCTCCTCAGTCAGGGTGCCGGGCGTCACCAGGCGCACCACTTCGCGCCGCACCACGGCCTTGCCGCCGCGCTGCTTGGCGACGGCCGGATCCTCGGTCTGTTCGCAGACGGCGACCCGGAAACCCTTGCGGATCAGCCGCGAGAGATAGCCATCGGCGGCATGCACCGGCACCCCGCACATGGGAATATCCTCACCCAGGTGCTTGCCGCGCTTGGTCAGGGTGATGTCCAGCGCCTCGGCCGCGCGCACCGCGTCGTCGAAGAACAATTCATAGAAATCGCCCATGCGATAGAACAACAGGCAATCATCGTGCTGCTGCTTGATCGCCAGGTATTGCGCCATCATCGGCGTAGGCGTGTTGTTCCCGGCCGTGGATGCTGTATTTTGCGCCGCCATGGCGCGACGTTAGCACAAGGCAACCCCGGTTGGACCGGGGCGCGTCGCCAGTAGAGGATGGCGGATCATGGACAACACCTATCGCAACGACGAAGCGTTGCGCTTCCACGCCGAAGGCCGCCCGGGCAAGCTTTCGATCTCGCCGACCAAGCCGATGGCGACGCAGCGGGATCTCAGCCTGGCCTATTCGCCCGGCGTCGCCGCGCCCTGCCTGCGCATCACCGAGGACCCCGATGCCGCCTTCGACTACACCTCGAAGGGCAACATGGTGGCGGTGATTTCCAACGGCACGGCGGTGCTCGGCCTGGGCAATCTCGGTGCCCTGGGCGCCAAGCCGGTGATGGAAGGCAAGGCGGTGCTGTTCAAGCGGTTCGCCGACGTCGATTCCATCGACATCGAGGTCGATACCGAGGACGTCGACGAATTTGTCAATTGCGTGCGTTTCCTGGGCAAGGGTTTCGGCGGCATCAATCTCGAAGATATCCGCGCACCCGACTGTTTCGTCATCGAGCAGCGGCTGCGCGAACTGCTCGACATACCGGTGTTCCACGACGATCAGCACGGCACCGCGATCATCGCCGCCGCCGGCCTGATCAACGCCCTGAACCTGACCGGCCGCGACATGGCCGATACCAGGCTGGTGGTCAACGGCGCCGGCGCCGCCGGCATCGCCTGCGTCGAACTGGTCAAGGCTTTGGGCGTCCCCTCGAGCAACGTCACCTTGTGCGACACCAAGGGAGTGATCTACCGCGGCCGGGAAGAGGGCATGAACCAATGGAAGTCCGGCCACGCGGCGGAAACCGAGCTGCGTACCCTGAGCGAGGCGATGAAGGGCGCCGACGCGGTGTTCGGGCTGTCGGCCAAGGGCGCCTTCACGCCGGAGATGATCGCCTCGATGGCCAGCCAGCCGATCATTTTCGCCATGGCCAATCCAGACCCCGAGGTGACGCCGGAGGAGGTGGCCGAAGTGCGCGGCGACGCCATCGTCGCCACCGGCCGCTCGGACTATCCGAACCAGGTCAACAACGTCCTGGGCTTCCCCTACATCTTTCGCGGCGCGCTGGACGTGCGGGCGACCTCGATCAACGACGACATGAAGATCGCCGCCGCCCACGCCTTGGCCGAACTGGCCCGCCAGGACGTCCCCGACGAGGTGGCCGAGGCCTACGGCAACACCAATCTGCGCTACGGCCCGGAATACATCATCCCGGCGCCGTTCGATCCGCGCCTGATGACCCAGGTGCCGGCGGCCGTCGCCAAGGCGGCGATCCGCACCGGCGTCGCCCGCCGGGAAATCGAGGACGAGGCGGCCTATGCCCTGGAACTGCGCCGGCGGCTGGATCCGACCGCCGGCACCCTGCAATTGATCTTCGATCAGGTGCGGGCCGAGAACAAGCGGGTGGTGTTCACCGAGGGCGAGGAGGAGCGGGTGATCCGCGCCGCCGTCAGCTTCCATGAATCCGGCTACGGCAGCCCGATCCTGATCGGCCGCGAGACGCAGATCTACGAAACCATGGAGAAGATCGGCTTCGAACGACCGGACGGCGTGGAAATTCTCAATGCCCGCCTCAGCCAGGAACGCAACGACCGCTACACCGATTTCCTTTATCACCGCCTGCGACGGCGCGGTTTCCTGTACCGTGACTGCCAGCGCCTGGTGAACCAGGACCGCAATACCTATTCCTCCTGCATGGTCGCGGTCGGCGACGCCGATGCCCTGGTCACCGGCGTGACCCGCAGCTACACCGCCTGTTACGACGACGTCCGCCGGGTCATCGACGCCCAGCCGGGGCGCCGGGTTTTCGGCCTGTCCATGGTGCTGGCGCGCGGGCGCACGGTGTTCGTCGCCGATACCACGGTGCATGAGCTGCCGTCCTCGGTGGAAATGGCCGACATCGCCGTGCAAACGGCCGAGGTGGCGCGCCGCCTGGGCCACGAGCCGCGGGTCGCCATGCTGTCGTTCTCGAATTTCGGCAATCCGATGTGGAGCACGGCGGAACGGGTGCGCGAGGCGGTCGCCCTGCTGGATTCCCGGGTCACCGATTTCGAATATGACGGCGAGATGTCGGCCGACGTGGCCCTGAACCCGGAACTCAGCGATCTTTATCCCTTCAACCGCCTGTCCGGGTCGGCCAACGTGCTGATCATGCCGGCCCTGCATTCGGCGAATATCTCCTCGAAGCTGTTGCAGGAATTGGGCCGGGGCACGGTGATCGGGCCGATCCTGGTGGGCCTGTCGAAACCGGTGCAGATCGCCGCCATGGGCGCCTCGGTCGGTGACCTGGTCAACATGGCGGCGCTGGCGGCGCACGAGGCCGCCCGGCGCTGATCCTGACCTGATCTTGGTCATGGCGCGACGGCCGCCAAGGGTCGATACTCCTTGGCCGCGAAGACAACCATGGCGCGTCAGGACATGGACGAACACACGACCGGAAGCGACCCCATCGATGAAGCACCGTGGCTGATCGTCGATCTCGACGTCAACCTGGAACACCCCAAGCTGGTCGATTTGCTGGCCTATTGGCAGGCCAAGCGGGGTGGCCGCGGCATGCCGACGCGGGCGGACATCGATCCGCTGGAGCTGCCGGGGCTGCTGGGTAACCTGTTCCTGCTCGACGTGGTCGGCCTACCGGCCCGCTACCGCTACCGCCTGATCGGCACCAAAATCGTCGACGCCGTCGGCCGCGACAGCACCGGCCGGTTCGTCGACGAGATCTATCCGGGCGGTGGTGATGCCCTGGTGCGGCTGTACCATTACGTGGCGGCGCAACGCCGACCGGTGCGCAACCACGGCACCGTGCAATGGGTCGGCCGGGATTTCTCCCGCTACGAGACCCTGGTCCTGCCCCTGGGTGACGACCGGGTCAGCATGTTGCTGGGCGGGATGATGTTCTGAGCGGGTGGTGCCGTTCGGCGCGGCCGGGCCACCCGCTCCCCCGGCCCAACCACCCCGAGGGTACCATCTATGGGTGGTTGGGCCGGGGGAGCG
>JASLMH010000258.1 GCA_030746635.1 Alphaproteobacteria bacterium
GCCGCTCGGGGGTCAGTTCCGGCTCGCCGGCCGCCTCATGGGGATGCAGGCCGACCGAACAGAACACGTTGTCGAACCTCTCGGCGATGGCGCGGATGCCGTCGAAGGCCCGCACCCGGGTGCAGATCGTCACCATGGCGCCGACCCCGCCATCCCGGGCCCGCGCCACCACGCCGTCCAGGTCCTCGGCCAGGCCGGGGAAATCCAAGTGGCAATGGCTGTCGACCAGCATCCGCTAACTGGCCGCCGCCGCCTCGTCCTCGACGTAACGCGGGAACACCCCTTCCGGCTTGGGCAGCACGGCGCCGGCCGCGAGGGCGCCGTCCGCGCCCAGGTGGCTGAAGTCGCGCGCCTCGGCCGGAATGGCCAACTGGTCCAGCATTCGGCCGGCCGCCTCGGGCACCACCGGTTGGGCCAGGACCGCCAGATGACGGATGGTCTCGGCCAGGCCGTACAGCACCGTCGCCATGCGGGCCGGATCGGTCTTGCGCAAGGCCCAGGGCGCCTGCGCATCGACGTAGCGATTGGCCGCGCCGACCACCTCCCACAGTTGCTCCAGCGCCCTGTGGATGGCCTGCTCCGCCATCGCCTCGCGCATCCGCGGCAGCAATCCGTGCGCCAGGGTCAGCAGTTCCTGGTCGGCCGGGTCCAGCGGGCCGGCCTCGGGCACCGCGCCATCGCAATTGCGGTTGATCATCGACAGCACCCGCTGGGCCAGGTTGCCGAAATCGTTGGCCAGGTCGCTGTTGATGCGGTTGACCATGGCCTCGTGGGAGAAATTTCCGTCGTTGCCGAAGGGCAGCTCGCGCATCATGAAATAACGCGCCTGGTCGACGCCGTATTTCTCGACGATCTGTTGCGGCGGAATGAAATTGCCCAGGGACTTCGACATCTTCTGGCCTTCCACCGTCCACCAGCCGTGGGCGAAGATGCGCCGTGGCGGCGCCACCCCGGCCGACATCAGGAAGGCCGGCCAATAGACCCCGTGAAAGCGCAGGATATCCTTGCCCACCATGTGGACGTCGGCCGGCCAGTATTTTTGGTAGGCCGGATCGTCGGTGTCCGGGTAGCCGACCGCCGTTAGGTAGTTAGTCAGGGCGTCGACCCAAACGTACATGATATGGTCGGGATCGCCGGGCACCGGCACCCCCCATTTGAAGCTGGTGCGGGAAATCGACAGATCCCGCAGGCCGCCCTTGACGAAACTGACCACCTCGTTGCGCCGGCTGGGTGGCAGCACCCGCCCGGGCTCCTCGTCGTAATAGGCCAGCAGCCGGTCCTGCCATTGCGACAGGCGGAAGAAATAGCTCGGCTCCTCGACCCATTCGACGGGCGAGCCGAACGCCGACTGTTTCTCGCCGTCGGGGCCTTCCACCAGCTCCTCCTCGGCGTAGTAGGCCTCGTCGCGGACCGAATACCAGCCGGCGTACTTGTCCAGATAGATGTCGCCGTTGTCGGCCATGGCCTGCCAGATCGCCTGGCTGGCCCGGTCGTGGCGGGCTTCCGTGGTGCGGATGAAGGCATCGTTGGAATAATTCATCAGCGGCGACAAATCGCGGAAGTTCTCGGATACCTGATCGCAGAATTGCTGCGGGTCCATGCCCGCCGCCTGGGCCGATTTCTCCACCTTCTGGCCATGCTCGTCGGTGCCGGTCAGGAACATCACGTCGCGGCCGTCCAGGCGCATGAAGCGGGCCACCACGTCGCAGGCCAGGGTGGTGTAAGCATGGCCGATATGCGGTTTGTCGTTGACGTAGTATATCGGCGTCGTGATGTAGAAGGTTTTGGCCCCGGGCATCGGTGCGTACCTTTCCGGCAACGGGCCGCCGACAAGGGCGGCGGTCGGGATACTGCTATTGGCGCGCGGTGTTTTCCAGCGCCATGACGGCGTTCAGGACAACCTGCTTGCGATCGAGATTGACGCTGTCGGCCCGCGCGGCCAGACGGCCGACCTTTTCCCATAGCTCGACCCAGCGATCAAGGCCGCCGCCGGCGGTCAGCCGGCCGGCCAGTTCGGCCTCGCCCGTCACCGCGTCGTCCAGGCCGCCGGGCAAGGCGCGGCCGCGCACCAGCCGGGTCAGCCACAGGGCCAGCAGATCGATCCAGACCCGATAGGCGGCCTCGCCGTTGGCGCGCGCCAAACGGTCGCCCAGACCATGCACGGCGGCATAGTCGAGCCTGGGCAGATCCCGCAGCAGCGCGATCAGCTCGCCGTAGGTTTCCAAGCCGCCCTGGGCCGCCAAGGCGACGGCCCGGCCCGGGCTGCCCTCGGCCAGGCGGGCCAGGCCGAGGCGCTCGCCGTCGTCCAGCTCCGGCAGCCGCCGGGCCAGCACCTCGGCCACTTGCGCATCGGCTAGCGGCCGCAGCGACAGCAGCCGGCAGCGCGAGCGGATGGTCGGCAGCAACCGGCCGGGGGCATGGGCCGGCAGCAGCAGCAGGCAGTTCGGCGGCGGTTCCTCCAACACCTTGAGCAGGGCGTTGGCGGCGTTGACGTTCATCTCGTCGGCGCCGTCGACGATGGCGATGCGCCAGCCGCCCTCGGCGCTGGTCAGGGCGAAGAACCGGCCCAGGGCGCGTACCTGGTCGATGACGATCTCGCCGCGCAACTTGCCGGTGCGCGGGTTCTCTTGGCGCTCGATGACCACCAGATCGCCATGCGCGCCGCCGGCCACCCGATGGAACACCGGATCCTCGGGGTCCAGGTACAGGCTGTCGGGGCCGCCGCCGAACAGATCGCCTTCCGCCGAACCGCCGGCGAGAAGGAAACGGGCGATGCGGAAGGCCAGGGTCGCCTTGCCGACGCCGCGCGGCCCGGCCAGCAGCCAGGCGTGCGGCAGGCGGCCGGCACCCAGGGTGTCCAGGAAGGCGGTTTCGGCGGCCTGGTGGCCGATCAGATCGGGGTTGTCGGCCGGGCCGGTTTCGATGTCGGCGCTGTTAGCCATCACGATCTAGCGCGAGACACTGCCGAACAACAGATGCTCCAGGGCCATGCCCAAACGGCCGAACAAACCCTTGCGGTCGATCCTGGCGCCGGCGATCAAGGGCCGCTCGACGGTGGTGAAATTGGGTGCCTCGATGCGCAGGGTGGCCACCCGCTGGCCCTTGACGATCGGCGCCGGCAGCGGACCCTGGTAGTTGACGCTGACTTTCATGGCGCGGCGGGCCCGGCGCGGCATGATGACGTTCAAGGGCTCCTCGATCAGCAGCGGCAGGCTGGCCTCGGAGCCCAGCCAAACCTCGGCGTCGGCCACCACTTCGCCGGCCTTGAACAGGGCATAGCTGCCGAATTCGCGAAAGCCCCAGGTCAGCAGGCGTTCGGATTCCCGGCTGCGCTGGTTGACGCTGGTCAGGCCATTGACCACCAGGGTCAGCCGCCGTCCCTTGCGCACGGCCGAGGCCACCAGGCCATAGCCGGCGGCCCGGGTGTGGCCGGTCTTCAGGCCGTCGGCGCCGATATTCTTGTACAGCAGCGGGTTCCGGTTGCCTTGGCGTATCTTGTTAAAGGTAAAGCTCTTCTCGGCGAACAGGTCGTAATACTGGGGAAATTTGTCGATCAACGCGCCGGCGAGGCGGGCCAGATCGCGGGCGCTCATGACATGGTCGGGATCGGGCCAGCCGCTGGCGTTGACGAAGTGGCTGTCCAACAGCCCCAACTCCCTGGCCTTTTCGTTCATCAGGCTGGCAAACGAGGTCTCGTCGCCGCCGATCCCCTCGGCCACCACGATGCAGGCGTCGTTGCCCGACTGCACGACGATGCCGCGGACCAGATCGCCGACCTTCACCCGCTTGCCGATCTCGACGAACATCTTCGAGCCGCCCATCCGCCAAGCCTTCTCGCTGACCGGGAATTCGTCCTCCATGGTCAGGCCGCCGCCGGCCAGGCGCTCGAACAACAGGTACAGGGTCATCAGTTTCGACATCGACGACGGTGGCATCGGCTGCTCGGCGTTCTTGGCGAACAGCACGGTGCCGGTTGCGTGGTCGATCAGCATCGCCTGTTTCGCCGGCGTTTCGACCAGGGCGCCGGCGGCGCGCGGGCCCGTCGCGGACAGGGCCAGGCCGACGGCAAGGCAGAGCACAACAAGGAATCTTCGCATGGCCATCATGCCCGATTGTTTATCCCAATTGGCCGCGCCATCACAACGGCGTCGGCGGCAGGCCCGGTATGGTGGCGAAAGGCGGCGATTTCGTGGCGTCGCGACGGCCGCGATGATCGCCAGGCAGCGGCCCGGATGGGCGAATCAGGCCGGATCACCATTCCGCTCGCCGGCCGCCAGGCTCTCCCGCAACTCGAACTTCAGTACCTTGCCCATGGCGTTGCGCGGCAGCTCGGCCATGAACAGCACCGCCCGCGGGTGCTTGTAGCGGGCGATCCGGCCCTCGAACAATGCCAGCACCTCCGCCCCGGTCAGCTCGCTGCCCGGTTTGCGGACCACGCAGGCGAGGGGAATTTCGCCCCAGCGCGCGTCCGGCCGCGCCACCACCACCGCCTCCTGGATTTCGGGACAGTCGGCCAGGATGTTTTCCAACTCGGCCGGGTAGATGTTCT
>JASLMH010000259.1 GCA_030746635.1 Alphaproteobacteria bacterium
GCTTTTGGAACGCCCCGAACCCGCTGCGCCCGGACGCCGTCCGCAAAGCCGACGGCGCCGCTAGCGCAACCGTTTCAGGGCGGCCGCGATGGCCCGCCGCTGGGCCGTCGAGGCGGCCGGCATGGGCGCCCGTGGATAGCCGCCGGGCACGCCCTGTTCGGACAGGGCGAATTTCACCGCCGCCGGCAGGTTGTCGTCGGCCATGGCGTTCCACAGCACCAGCAGCCGCTGGTGCAGCGCCCGGGCCGCCTGATGTTCGCCGGCCTGCACCAGATCCCACAGGCGCACCAGGGCCGCCGGCGCGGCCGTCAGGATGGCCGCGATGGCGCCATGGGAGCCCAGTGCGAAGGAGGGATACATCAAGGCGTCGACGGCGCTGAAAATCCGCGCCGCCGGCGGTGCCGTCAGCAACAGATCGGCCAGCAGCTTCATGTCGCCGGCGCTTTGCTTGACCCCCACCACCTCCGGCACCGCTTTCACGATCCGCACCAGCAGGGCCGGCGACAGGTAGCTCCAGGGCACCACGTTGTAGATCAGGATCGGCGTCTTGGTGGCCCGGCCGACGGTGCGGAAATGCGTCAGCATGTGCTCGTCGTCGGGGCGGAACAGATAGTGCACCGGCGTGATCTGCAACGCCGCCGGGCCGAGGTCGGCCACCGCCTCGGCCCGCTCGATGGCCTGCCGGGTGGAATCGACGATGATGCCGGCGATTACCGGCACCTGGCCCTTGGCCTCGCTCAAGGCGATGCGCATCAGCCGCCGCGCTTCCTTGCCCGACAAGGTATGGCCCTCGCCGGTGCTGCCGCCGACCGCCAGGCCGTGCACCCCGGCCTCGATCAGGAATCGCGCCTGCCGGCGGAAGGCGGCCTCGTCGACCTCGCCCTTGCGGCTGAACGGTGTCGTCATCGGCGCGATGATGCCCGCCAGATCGGCGGCCGTGAAACTGGATTTCTTCGCTTTCTTCGACGCGGCCATGGCCCCTACTCCGGTTGGCTGAGACAGCTCAGGCGATCAGGAAATGGGCGTTGGCGATGGCGATCGGGGCGTCGCGATCGTCCTGCCAGGCCGTCGCCCGCACGTTGGCCACCCGTCGGCCCTGTTTCGTCACCACTGCGGTGGCGAAGCTGTCGAGCGGGCGGGCGGAACGCAGGTACTCGATGGTGATGTTGATGATCTTCGGCAGTTTCACGGTCTCCATGGCGCCGATCAGCGAAATCATCGCCGCACTTTCCAGAAACGCGCCGGTGACGCCGCCGTGTAGCGCCGGCAGCAGGGGATTGCCCACCAGCATGTCCTGAAACGGCAGGATGGTGACCAACTCGTCTTCCCGCAGCTCCACCTCCAGGCCCAGCCACTTGAAATAGGGCACGGTCTCGATACTGGCGCGCAAATCGCCGCTGCCGCGCGCCTGCTGGATGCCGTCGAGGAGGCTGGTCACGAACCGCCCTTTCCGGCCGCCGCCGGCCTGGTCAGCATGAAGCTGCCGGCGCAATGGGCGATCGGATCGTCCATGCTGTCCTGGTAGGCGACGCCGCGAGAGAAGGCGATATGGCGGGTCGCCTTGTAGCAGTGGGCGCGGGCAAAGATCGCGACCTTTGGGGTGGCCGGCTTCAAATAGTCGATGCGCAGATCGAGCGTGGCCGGTATCGCCGGTTCGTCCAGCACCAGGGGAATGCACATGCCGCTGATGCTGTCCAGCAGCACGGTGATGATGCCGCCGTGAATAACCCCGGTCTCGGGATCGCCGACGAAATGGTCGCGATGTTCGATCTTGGCGATGACGCCGTCGGCGTCGGCCGACAGCAATTCAAGACCGACTTCCCGCATGTGGGGAATGCCCTCGGCCAAGGCCTGGCGCACGTTTTGGAAGTCAACCGGCATCGCTCCAACCGTTGTCGACGGCCACCATCGGCCGCCATCGACAATGGGAGGTCGCCCGGCCGCTGTCAACGCCGCCTCGGCCCGCCCAGCCGGCCCTGGCAGGCCGGGCAAAACAGTCGTATAAGAACCGCCATGTTCGATGGCGGTACCTTCTTTCGGGTGATCACCGGCCTGAGTGTGGCCTGTTCCCTGGGGTTGGCGGGCCCCGTCGAGCAAGCCGCCGCCGGCGAGGTCAAGTTCTTCCGCATCGCCACCGGCTCGACGGGCGGCACCTATTTCCCGATCGGCTCGATCATCGCCAGCGCCATATCCAATCCGCCCGGCTCCCGCGCCTGCGCGGACGGCGGTTCCTGTGGCATCCCCGGCTTGATCGCGGTGGCCCAGACCACCCGCGGCTCGGTCGAGAACATCGAGCTGATTACCGCCGGCAAGGTGGAATCGGGGCTTTGCCAAGCCGACGTGGCCCATCAAACCTACTTCGGCAAGGGCCTCCTGGCCGGCAACGCCGCCTACCAGAAACTGCGGGTGGTGGCCTCGCTCTACCCCGAACTGGTGCACGTCGCGGTGCGCAAGCACCGGGGCATCTTCAAGATCGAGGATCTGCGCGGCAAGCGCGTGTCACTGGGGGCGCAAGGGTCCGGCACGGCGGTCGACGCGGCCAATATCCTGGCCGCCTTCGGCCTCGGCGAAGGCGATTATCAGGCCTTTCACCTGGCACCCGGGGAATCCTCCGACCGTTTGCAGGCCGGCGAGATCGATGCCTTTTTCGTGGTTGGCGGCACGCCGTTTCCGGCCCTGCGAGATCTGACGGAAGTGGCCGAAATCGATCTGTTGCCGATCGAGGGCGCGCGGGCCAAGGCGTTGGTCGACGACTATCCGTTCTTCGCCACCGCCGAATTGCCGGCCGGCCTCTATCGCCACGTGCCGCCCGTCAAGACCCTGAGCGTCAGCGCGCAATGGCTGGTGGCGGACAGCATGGATGAGAAGCTGGTCTACCAATTAACCAAGGCGCTATGGCAAGACGCCACCCGCCGCCTGTTGGAAGGCGGCCATCCGGTGGGCCGGTTGATCCGGCTCGAAAATGCCCTGATCGGCATCGCCATTCCCCTGCACGAAGGCGCGCAGCGCTACTATCGCGAGGTTGGTGCCCTGCATTAGCCGGCGGTTTCCGCCGCCCGCAGCCAATCCGCCAGCGCCGGCAAGACCAGCAGGTTTTCCACATAGTCCCGGCAACCGACCGGCATGGCGACGCCATAGGTGAGGAACCGCAAGGCCACCGGCGCATACATGGCATCGGCGGCGGAGAAGTCGCCGTAAAGAAAAGCCCCCTGATCCCGGTGCGCCGCGCGCGCCGCGCGCCAGATGTCGCCGATACGCTCGATATCGGCCAATGCCGCCGCCGTCAGTTCCGGCATCGCCAGCCGGGCCGCGCCGGCGAACGGCAATTCCTCGCGCAGGGCCGGAAAGCCGGCGTGCATTTCGGCCGAAATCGCCCGTGCCTCGGCCCGCGCCGCCGCGGTCGCCGGCCAGATGGGCAGATCCGGGTGCCGTTCGGCCAGGAATTCGATGATCGCCAGGGACTCCCAGACCACCAAACCGTCGGCCTCCAGGATCGGCACCCGGCCGGCGGCGGAATGGCGGAGGATTCGTTGCCGGGTGTCGGGACGGTCGAGGGCGATGGGCACCTCCTCGAACGGCAGGCCGAACTGGCGCAGCACCAGCCAGGGCCGCATTGACCAGGATGACTTATGCTTGTCGCCGATGATCAAGGAATAGGTCATGACGGGGTTTCTTGTTGCCGCCCCAATATTGGGCTTATACCAATGGTCGCACAAAATGGAGCTTCCCGTGATCCCATACGTCGAGCAGCAAGACGACGCGCAAGCAACCCCGATCTGGCCAGTGGCCCAGGCGGACTATGACGATTGGCTGGCCGCCCATCCCGGTGCCGACGCCGATTGGCTGGGCCGCATCGAATTCAAGCCCGAGGCCGGCAAGTTCGCGTTGCTGCCGGGGGCCGACGGCGAGCTGGCCGGCGTCATCCTGGGCCTGGGCGAAACGCCGGATATGTGGGCCTATGGCGGCCTGTCGACGGCCTTGCCAACTGGGCGCTATCGCATCGACGGCTCGCTGGACGGAGCGGCCGCGACCGGTGCGGGCATTGCCTGGGCGCTGGGCAGCTATCGTTTCGGCCGCTATCGAGACGCCGGCGAAGCGCGGGCCAGTTTGTGCCTGCCGGATGGGGCCGACGGCGCGGCGGTGGGCCGGGTGGTAAAGGGGACATTCCTGGCCCGCGATCTGATCAACACGCCGGCCTCGGACCTGGGGCCGGAAGAATTGGCCGAGGCCGCCTTGGCCCTGGCCGGGGAAGCCGGCGGCCAGGGCGAGGTGATCGTCGGCG
>JASLMH010000025.1 GCA_030746635.1 Alphaproteobacteria bacterium
GGCGGCGGCGGTGGCGAACACCGCGCCGTCGTCGGTGAACAGGCCGGCCCACACCTCCGGCCAGATGGCCGTGGTCAGGCCGATGCCGCCGGCGATCACGGCCGCCGCCGTGCCGCCGGTCCAGCCGATGCGGTGCGCCCGATCCAGGTCGCCGGCGCCGACGCTGGCGCCAACCATGGCGATCATCGCGGCGCCGATGCCGAAGATCACCGGGATCAGCAGGAATTCCAACCGCGCGCCGATGCCGAAGCCGGCCAGGGCGGCATCGCCGTGGCGGCTGACCAGGCCGGTCATCAGGATCACCGCCGCCACCGACAGGAAGGGGCTGATCGAGGCCACCAGACCGACCCGCAGGATGTCGGCGAAATGCGCCCGGCTCGGGCGCAACGCCGAGGGCCGCAGGCGCAGGGCGCCACCCTCGGCGCCGAGCCGGATCGCCAGGACCACCGTCGCCACCGCCAAGGCCAGTACGGCACCCCAGGCGACACCGGCAATGCCGAGGCGGGGGAAGGGTCCCCAGCCCAGGCTCAAGGCGCCGCTCAAGGGCACCTGCAGGGCCGCCGTCAGCAGCATCGTCAGGGCCGGCGTTTTCATGTCGCCGATACCGCGCAACAGGCTGCCGAGCGCATTGAACAGCCAGATCACCACGCAGCCGGCAAAGACCACGTCGGAATAGGCCAGGGCGGCCCGCAGGGTATCGCCGCGGCCGCCAAGCTGGCCGTAGATCGGCGACCCCAGGGCAAGGAAGATCAGCGTGAACAGGCCGCCGGCGGCCAGCGCGATGATCAACGCGTGCCAGGCCAGCGCCTCGGCCCGGTCACGGTCGCCGGCGCCAAGCGCCCGGGCCACGGCGGCGGCGATGGCGCCACCGACCGCGCCGGCGCTCAACATCTGCATCAGCATGAACATCGGGAAGCCAAGCGCCAGGCCGGCCAGCGCCCGGGTGCCGAGTTGGCCGACGTACCACATTTCGGCCACGGCGACGCCGCTGTAGACCACGAAGCCAATGATATTGGGGGCGGAGAGGCGCCACAGCGTGCCGCCGATCGGGCCGACCAGCAGCCGTTCGACATGGCGGTGGGGGGCGGCGGCGCCGTTTTCGTCGGGGGCGGTATGGGCGACATCGGTCAAGGCGTCATCGCGGCTTGTCATCTGTTCTCCTCGTCGCCGCGACGCGCCCTTGATTCGGCCCCTGGAGGCCACGGCTATCCTCTAGGTTTAAAAAAGATACTCGCTGTGGTCAATGTAGGTTCCTATTTTAAACTTATCAAGCTACAATTTGCCTATTCGCCATCCATAGGAGGTCGTCATGCGTTGGCAGGACTTGGAGCAGGAACGCTGTTCGGTGGCCCGCACCCTGTCGGTGATCGGCGACCGCTGGACGATCCTGATCCTGCGCGACTGTTTCCTCGGCATCAGCCGCTTCGACGATTTTGAACGCCGTCTCGGAATGTCGCGGCGGATGCTGTCGGCGCGGTTGCAAAAACTGGTCGACAAGGGTGTGCTGCGGAAAAAGCCCTATCAGCAGCATCCCCGCCGTTACGACTATTTGTTGACGGCCAAGGGCATCGATTTGCGGCCGGTGATGCTGGCCATGCTGGCCTGGGGGGATCGGTATCTCTCGGACGGCGCGCCGCCGATGTTGTTGCGTCACGACGATTGCGGTGCCCAGTTTACGCCGGTCGTGCATTGTTCGGCCTGCGGTGCCCCGGCACCGCCGGGTCGCGTCAGCGTCGAGCCCGGCCCGGCCGCCGAAGTGACGGCGCTGCCGTAGGCCGCTGCCGGTGGGCCGAAACCGGCCCTATTGTATCATCGTGTTGGGGATCAGCAGGATGATCTGCGGGAAGGCGATCAGGATCGCGACGTTGATCAGATCGACGCAAACGAACCAGCCGCAGCCCCGGAACATATCGCCCATCTTCACGTTCGGCGCCACGCCCTTGAGGATATAGACGTTCAGGCCGACCGGCGGAGTGATCAGGCCGATCTCCACCATCCGCACCACCAGCACGCCGAAGACGATCGGGTCGATGCCCAGTTCCTTGATCGAGGGCAGGATGATCGGCACCGTCAGCAGCAACATGCCGATACCGTCCAGGAACATGCCCAGCACCAGGTACAGGGCCAGGATGCAGATCAGGATCAGGGTCGGATGCATGTCGAGGCTGACGATGCCCTCGGACAATTCCGCCGGCATCCCGGTGAAGCCCAGGAAATGCACGAAGATCAGCACGCCGGCGACGATGGCGAAGATCATCGCCGTGGTCCGCGCCGTTTCGATCATGGCGTCCTTGAACTTCTTGAAATTGATCCGCGGCAGGGCCAGCAGCAGGGCGCCGAAAGCGCCAACGCCGGCCGCCTCGGTCGGCGTGGCGATACCGGTGTAGATCGTGCCCATGACCAGGAAGATCAGCACCACCATGCCCCAGACGCCCTTGATGGACCGGAACCGCTCGCTCCAGGTGATGCCCTTGATCGGCGGGCCCAGCGAGGGGTTGAACTTGAAGCGCAGGATCAGCATCAGCGAATAGCTGAAGGCTTCCAACAGGCCCGGCAGGAAGCCGGCCAAAAGCAGGGCGCCGATCGACTCCTCGGCGATGAAGCCATAAATCACCATCAGCACCGACGGCGGGATCATCGTCGCCATGGTGCCGCCGGCGGCGACGCAGCCGGTCGAAACCTTGTCGTCGTAGCCGTATTTCTTCAGTTCCGGCAGGGCGACCCGCCCCATCACCGCGGCCGAGGCGGTGGAGGCACCGCAGGCGGCGGCGAAGCCGGCCGAGCCGAAGATGGTGGCGATCGCCAGGCCGCCCGGCAGGTGGCCCAGCCATTGCCGCGCCGCCCAGTACAGATCCCGGGTGATGCCGGCGTAGTAGGCGAAGAAGCCCATCATGATGAACAGCGGCAGCACCAGCAGGGTATAGACCGACAGATGGCCCTGCGGAATGGTCGAGGCCAGCGAGGCCGCCGGAATATAGCCGCGCAGGATCCACAGTCCGATAAAACCGACCAGGGCCGTGGCGAAGGCGATGCGGATGCCGGACATCAGCGCCACCGTCAGGACGATCAGGGCGAGAATGCCGAGTGTGACAGGTTCCATGAATGGTTATTCCTGGATGGGCGTCTTGCCGAACTATTCGGACACGTGAAGGTCGGAAAGATCGACGATGGGCGGCGGGAACCGGTCAGGCATGACCTTCTGCAGAATCTGCAGCACCATGCGCACCGCCAGCATCAGATAGCCGATCGGGATCACCGCCGCCGACGGCCAGACATACCAATAGGGCGGCGTCATGGTGACGTCATCGTAGTCCCAGGCGAGGTAGGCGTGCTTGGCGCCGAAATAGGCCAAGACCGCGCAGGTCAGGCCCGACACCGACAAGGTCACGATATCGGTGATCCGCCTGACCTTCGGCGGCAGCGCCTCGACCACGAAGGTCATGCCGACATGGCCGTCCCGCGCCTGGGTGTAGGAGACGCCGAAAAAAACGATCATCGGCAGCAACAACTCGGCGCCTTCCAGATGGCCCGGTATGGGCGAGTTGAAGGCGTAGCGCATCACCACTTCCGCCACCACGAAGGCCATGACGAAGAGGATGATCGCGGTGGCCACGAGGATCAACGAGTCCTCGAGCCAACGCAGAGACAATTCCGCCTTGGTGGTGACGAACGCCAGTGCGCCCGCCGCCACCAAGGCGACGACAATTACCGTGAGAAGTTCCGTCATAAAACGACGTACGCGAAAGCGCGGGTGGTTATTTGGTGTGCTTCGCGACGACGGATTGGACGAATTTCAACATTTCGCTGCCCGGACGGCCCTTGCCGTCCTGCTCGGCGGCCCATTCGGCGTAGATCTTGCCGGCGCCGGCGGCCAGCTTGGCCCGCTCGGACGGGGCGACCTGCACCACTTCCAATTTCTTGTGGAAGATCGGGATCCATTTCTTGTCGGCCGTGGTGTACGACTCGATCATTGCGGCAATCGCCGTGTTCTGCGCCGCCGGCATCGCCGCCTTGACAGCCGCCGGGGCGGCCCGCCAGGCATCCAGGTTGACGGTCTGCAGGCACATGAAGCCGCTCATGCCCAGGCCCTCTGTGACGTACTTGGAGACCTCGTACAGCTTGTAGGCGCCGAAGGCGTAGCTGTAGGGGAAGCCGAAACTGTCGATGGTGCCGCGATCCAGGGCGCTGTAGCCATCGGGCGCGGTGACCATGGTCGGCACGGCGCCGAACACTTGCAGGGCCTTGGCGTTCAGACCGGAAATCCGCATCTTCACGCCCTTCATGTCGGCCGTGGTTTCGATCCGCTTGTTGCCCATGAATTCATAGGCCGGCAGGAAGGCGGGGCCGAAGAATTTCGAGTTCCAGCGCTTGGCCAGTTCCGCCACGATCGCCGGGTGCTGCAGCACTTCCATCTCGACGTTGGCCCGCTGTTGCAGGTCGCGCGGCAGCAGGAAGGGCAGTTCCATCACCGACAGCAATGGGTATTTACCGGGATAGTAGCCGACGCAGATCTGTCCGGCCTCGAAGGCGCCAACCCTGATGTTCTCGGGGTTCTGCCGCCGCGGACCCAAGGCATCGCCGTAGTGGATCTTCAGCGAGAATTCGCCACCACCGGCACCTTCAAGCTCGGTCTTGAGGGTTTCGATGCCCTTGGTGAAGGCGCGCTTGCCGCCCCAGATATTGAAATTCCAGGTCGATTTGGCGCTGGCGGTCGACACGCCGGCCATCGCGAATGCGAGCAGGCTGACCGAGGTCGCCGTGACGGCCGACTTGATAAAGGATTTACGCATAAGAACCTCCCCTTTGCGTACACGTTCGTTGTTGTTATGGCAGTTATTATCACAGGGTCCAGGGCTGGTCAAAGCCGCGCGCGAAGAGGCATTGCATGGTGCCCTGGGACGCCTTTGGCCCCGCGCGAAAAGGGTATATCGTCGTGGTCTGTGCTAAGCTCGATCCAGCAACGGGATCGAGCGTGCACCGGCCGGACGGCCCCCATGCCCTGATCGCCGGCCTTTGCCTGTTTCTGTTCGATCGCCAGGCCGGATAACGGAACACGCCCATGAATGAAAACGTCACTGCCGGCGGCGCCCTCGCCGGATTTCGCGTGGTCGATCTGACCCGGGTGCTGGGCGGTCCGTTCTGCACCCAAATCCTGTCGGACCATGGCGCCGAGGTCATCAAGATCGAACCGCCGCAGGGCGACGAGGTGCGCGATTGGGGGCCGCCGTTCAAGGGCGGGCTGTCGGCCTATTTCGCCGGCGTGAACCGCAACAAGCGCTCGCTGGGCCTGGACCTGCGCACCGAGGCCGGGCAGGAGGTGCTGTTCCGTCTGCTCGACGGCGCCGACGTGATGATCGACAACTTCAAGGCCGGCAGTCTGGAGAAATGGGGCATCGGCTTTGAAGCGGTCCTCTCGCGGCGCTTCCCGGAACTGATCTATTGCTCGGTCACCGGCTTCGGGGCGGATGGACCGTTCGGCGGCTTTCCCGGCTATGACGCGGTGGCGCAGGCGCTGTCGGGGCAAATTTCGATCAATGGCGGGCCGGAAAGCGGACCGACCCGCCTCGGCATTCCGATCATCGATCTGGCCACCGGCCTGTATGCGGCGATCGGCATCCTGATGGCGGTCGAGGAACGCCGCCGTTCCGGCCGGGGCCAGCGGGTCGACACCACCCTGTTCGATACCGGCGTGGCGCTCCTCCACCCCCAGGCGGCGAACTATTTCATGTCCGGCCAGCCGCCGGTCCTGACCGGCAATTCCCACCCCAATATCTCGCCTTACGACCAGTATCCCACCAGCAAGGGGCGGTTGTTCCTGGCCATCGGCAACGATCGTCAGTTCCGTTTGTTGTGCGAGATCTTGGGCCGGCCGCAACTGGCCGACGACCCGCGTTTCCTGCACAACGCCGACCGGGTGGTGAACCGGGCCGAGCTGAACGCGGCGATCACGGAGTTGCTGGCGGACCACGAGGCCGAAAGCATATCCACGGCGCTGCTGGCGAAGGGAGCGCCGGCCGGCGCCGTGCTGACGATCCCGGAAGTGGTCGAACATCCCCATACCCGGCACCGGGAAATGGTGGTGGAGATCGACGATTACCGGGGCACCGGCATACCGATCAAACTCGGCCGTACGCCGGGCGCGGTGCGGGCCAAGCCGCCCCACTACGGCAGCGCCACCCGCGAGGTCCTGGCCTCGTTGGGCTATGACGAGGCGGCCATCGATCGCCTGATCGCCGACGGCATCGCCTTCACCGAACGAGCCAAACCGCCGGCTTGATCGTCGGCTGACCCAGGCACCTTATTCGGTGAACAGCGGTTCGGATTCCTCGGCCGTCGACAGCAGTTCGAGCAGGTTGCCGTCCGGGTCGCGGAAGTAGACCGATTTGCCCCACTTGCCGTCCGCGGCGACCCGCGGCACCGGGCCCTCGATGATCGCGATGCCGCCGGCCTGGAGGTGAGCGATGGCCGTTTCGATGCTGTCATCCCAGCGGAAGCAGACGTCGACTGTGCCCGATTCCAGGCGATCGGCGACGATGTAGGCCGGTTGGTCGAGCCGCTGGAGGTTGACCACGGCGCCGCCCAGGACGATCGGCATCACCGGCAGGCGGCCCTCCCGGAAGCCCTTCTCGTACGGCGCCGTGCCGCCCAGGGTATCGCGATAGAAGATGATCGAGCGTTCGATATCGGCGGCCATGACCACCACGTGATCGATGCCGCGAATGGGGATCGGCATGGCGTGCTCTCCGGCGTTGCTGCGGAGGGCACGGTATCGGGCCGCCCCGATGGGGACAAGCCGTCAATGGGCGATGGCGCCGGCGTACATATCGGGGTCGACGTTGCCGCCCGACAGCACGATGGCGGCACAGCGGCCGGCCAGGTCGAGCTTGCCCGACAGGGCGGCGGCCAGGGCGACGGCGCCGCCCGGTTCCACCACCAGCTTCAAGTCCCGAAAGGCCACCGCCATGGCCGCCGCCACGTCGGCGTCGCTGACCACCAGGCCGCCGGTGCAAAGGCGTCGGTTGACCTCGAAGGTCAATTGCCCCGGTTCCGGCGCCAGCAGGGCATCGCAGATGCTGCGGGCGTCGGGCCGGGCCGCCTGCCGCGCGCCGCTGGCCAGCGAGCGGGCGGTGTCGTCGAAGCCCTCGGGCTCCACCGGGTAGATCTCGGCGGCCGGGCATTTCGCCTCCACGGCGGTCGCCACCCCGGCGGTCAGGCCGCCGCCGCCACAGGGCACCAGCACGCAGTCGACGGCGATGTCCAGCGCCGCCGCCTGGGCGACGATTTCCAACCCGCAAGTGCCCTGGCCGGCCATGATCAAGGGGTCGTCATAGGGCCGCACCAGGCTCAGGCCGCGCTCGGCCGCCAGCCCCTCGGCGACCTCTTCGCGGCTTTCGCCGCCCCGGCGGTCGTAGCCGACGATCTCGGCGCCCCAGGCCAAGGTGCCCTGTTTCTTCACTTTCGGGGCGTCGTCGGGCATGACGATCAGCGCCGGCGCGCCGCACAATTGCGCCGCCGCCGCCACGCCCTGGGCATGGTTGCCCGAGGAATAGGCGATCACCCCGCGCCGGCGTTCGGCCGGGTCCAGCCGGCTGATCCGGTTATAGGCGCCGCGAAACTTGAACGAGCCGGTGCGTTGCAGCACCTCCGGCTTGATCAGCAGGCGGCCGCCGACCCGCTCGTCCAAATGGGGGTTGCGCAACAGCGGCGTCGCCACGGCAACACCACGCAGCCGATCGGCGGCATCGGCGACATCATCGAAACTGATCGGTGGCGCGGCCTCGGCCGTCATCCCGCCACGCCGACAATGGCGGGCAGGTCGCGCAGGCTGTCGGTTTCGACGTCGGGGTCGCCCGGCAGCCGCTCCCGGGCCTGGCCGAAACGATTGACCCAGACCACCTTGAAACCGAAATGCGATCCGGCATGGGCATCCCAGGCGTTGGAGGACTGGAAGCTGATGGCGCCCGGCGCAATGGAAAGTTCGTCGACGGCAAGCTGATAGACCGCCGGTACGGTCTTGTAGGCCCGCAGTTGATCGACCGAGATCACCGCGTCCAGGTCGCCGCCGATACCGGCGTTGTCCACCGCCGCCTGCAGCATCTTCGGCGAGCCGTTGGACAGGATCGCCGTCTTCATGCCGCCGGCCTGCAACTCGCGCAGCACCTGGGCCACTTCCGGATAGGCATCCAGTTGCAAATAAAGGTCCATCAGCCGCTGGCGCAGGGCATTGTCGCTCAGGCCCAGGGCCTCCATGGCGAAGTCCAGGGCCTCGCCGGTGACCTGCCAGAAATCCACGTAGGCGCCCATCAGCGTGCGCAGCCAGGTGTACTGCAGCTGTCGGCCGCGCCACAGCTCGGCCAGCGGTTGCCAACTGTCGCCCAGTTCGGCGGCGCAGTGCTGGGCCGCGGCGTTGACGTCGAACAGGGTACCGTAGGCGTCGAACACACAGGCCTCGATGCCCTCCAGGCGCGGTGTCGCCATGGCGTCAGCCCTTTCGCAATAGCCTCGGATCAGCCCCGGAGACTATCGCATCGCCCCGGCGGGACAAAGGTTCAGTTGGCGTCGACGCCATTGCGGCGCAGGTCCCGCAACAGGGCCAGGGCCACCGGTCGGGTTGCCAGGCGGCGGCGATAGATCTGCAGGTTTTCCAGCACCCGCTGGACGTAGTTGCGGGTTTCGGACAGGCCGATGGATTCGACCCAGTCGATGGCGTCGACCGCCGGGTTGCGGGGATCGCCGAAATCGCGGACCCAGCGTTTCACCCGATGGGGCCCGGCGTTATAGGCCGCCAGGGCCATGATGTAGGAGCCTTTGTAGGCCCGGATCAACCGGTCCAGATAGGCCGCGCCGAGGCGTATGTTGTATCGCGGTTCGAACAGCTTTTGGCGGCGGTATTGCAGGCGCAGGGATTTCGCCGTCTTGCGCGCCGTGCGCGGCAGCAACTGCATCAGGCCGCGGGCGCCGGCGTGGCTGACCGCCTTTGCGTTGAATTCGCTTTCCTGCCGGGCCACCGCGTGGGCCAGCGCCGGCTCGATCGGAATGGCGGGCAGGCCGCGCAGCGCCGGATAGCCGGCCCGGGCCAGGGCGGTGCCGGCGCGCAAGGCGATCTTGGCCCCCCGCACGGCCAGTTCGTTGCGCTCGACGGTGGCGCCCAGCCGGGCGGTCAGCAACCGCTGCGCCGGCGTCTTGGCGGCCTTGGCAAGACGCAACAGCAACGGCCGCAGATGCTCGTGTTCGCCCAACTCGGCCAGCAGCCGGACCGTGCGGACCAGTTCGGTCCGGTTGAAGGCATCGACCGCGTCGCCGTCGAGCTTGGGTTCGTCCGGCGGCCGCCAGGCCTCGGCCTCGCCCAGCCGTTCCACCGCCAATTGACCGTAGTAGGTGGTGGCATGGGCGGCGGCCCGCCGCCACCATTGCCGTGCCGTCTTGCCATCGCCCAGGTCATCGTGGGCGCGTCCCAGCCAATAGGCGGCCCTGGCCCGGCTGACCGGGAAACGCACCGCCTCGTGCAGGCGTTGGAAATGGCCCAAGGCGGCCTTGCCGTCGTTCAGGAAACGCAGGGCGATCCACCCGGCCAGCCATTCGGCTTCGGCGAAGCTGACCGACCCGGACGTCTGGCCGTGTTGGCCGGCCAGACGATAGGCCAACGATATCTCGCCCTCGCGCAGAGCCTTGCGGGCCTGGACATGCCGTTCGAACCACCATTTCTGCGGCTTCGGGCCCAAGACGTCGGGGGCTTGCAAAAGGATCTCGCGGGCCCGGTCGTCCAGCCGCTTGCGCCGCCGCCAGCGCAGCCGTTCATAGGCCAGCCCCGGATCCTGGCGAAACGCCGCCGGTACGGCGGCGATCTTGGCGTCGACGCCCGGTTCCTGGACCATCAGCGAAACACGCGCCTCGGCCAGCCGGCGCTGCGGCGTCGGCACCAGACCGTATAGCCGCCGCGCGCTATAGCGCCAGCCGTTCCACAACAGACGATCCAGCCGGGCGACATGGTCCTCGGGGCGCAGGTGTTTCTTGTGCCGGCGATAGATCGACCGCGCCTCGCGTTTGCTGAAGGTATTGTTGATCCAGGCGTGGCGCAGCCAGGTGATGCCATCGGCCGTCATCTGCCGGCGCATCATCGCCTCGGCCAGGCGAAGCTGGCCGGCCCCCGACAGCGGCGGCCGGCTGTTGAACCAGTCCAGCACCGCCTGGTCATGCTCCGGGCCGCGCGGCATCGCCTCCTCGGCCCGCCGGGTCAGCCGCTCGATCTGCGGCCAATGCGGGTTGGCGCGGATGAAGCCGGCGATTTCGTCGAATTTCGCCCTTGTCCCCGGTTGGCGGTATTGCAGCCAGTACAGCACCTTGCCCGGCAGCGGCTCGGCCGCCTTGCGGGCCTTGCGATGGGCGCTGCGCCAGTCGGCCTTGCGGGCCAGGGCGAAGGCCCGGCGGTAGAGCAGCCGATCGGCATTGGACAGCAGATCGCTGCCGACCTCCGCCCGGGCAGGGGGCGGCGCCAGGGCGGCCAGCGCCACGGCAAGCAGCAACGCGGCCGACGCGACGGCCGGTCCGCGGGGTCTTGGCTGGGCGGTTTGGTATGACTGGAAATCTGGCATCCGCTGCTTTCCGATGGCGCGGCATGTTAGCCAATGCCGCCCCGCCGGCTCAATACGGCTTTGCCGGCGCTTGCTCCACCGTCGGGCAATGGTTAAGTTCCCGACGATAGCAACAACACACCATGCCCATGGGAGGGAGCCATGTTCAAGGGGTCGATCGTCGCGCTGATCACGCCGTTCCGCAACGGAGAGGTAGATGAAGAGGCGCTGCGCAAACTCGTCGACTGGCATATCGATCAGGGCACCCATGGCGTCGTGCCCTGCGGCACCACCGGTGAAAGCCCGACACTGTCGCATGACGAGCACAAGCGGGTGGTGGAGATCGTCGTCCAGCAGGTGGACGGACGGCTGCCGGTGATCGCCGGCGCCGGCTCGAATAACACCGCCGAGGCGATCGATCTGACCCAGCACGCGGCCAAGGCCGGCGCCGATGCGGTGCTGCACGTCGCCGGCTACTACAATCGGCCGAACCAGGAAGGGCTGTATCAGCACTTCAAGGCGGTGCACGACTGTGCCGACATTCCGATCATCGTCTACAACATTCCGCCACGCGCCATCGTCGATATTCTGCCCGAGACCATGGCCCGGCTGGCCGAGTTGCCCCGGATCGCCGGCGTCAAGGACGCCACCTGCGATGGCTCCCGGATCAGCAAGGAGCGGGTGTTGATCGACCGCAGCTTCTGCCACCTGTCCGGCGAGGATCCGACGGCGCTGGCCTATAACGCCCATGGCGGTCACGGCTGCATTTCCGTTACCGCCAACGTGGCGCCGCGGCTGTGCGCCGAATTCCAGATGGCCTGCCAGGAAGGCCGCTTCGACACGGCGCTGGAATACCAGGACCGGCTGATGCCGCTGCACATCGCCCTGTTCCTCGAACCAAGCCCGGCGCCGACGAAATATGCCGTCAGCCGCCTGGGCCTGTGCGAGGCCGAGGCGCGATTGCCGGTGGTGCCGTTGACCGAGCCGACCCGGCAGCGGGTGGACGACGCCATGCGCCAGGTCGGGCTCTTGAACTAGGCAAGGTTAATGGCCAGGGCCGTCGCCGAAAACCGCAAGGCGCGGCACAACTATTTCATCGACGAGACCCTGGAGGCGGGGCTGGTCCTGACCGGCACCGAGGTGAAGTCGTTGCGCGAGGGCCGGGCCGATATCGGCGAGGCCTACGCGGCCGAGGCGGACGGCGCATTGCACCTGGTCAACGCCCATATACCCGAGTATCGCAGCGGCAATCGCTTCAATCATGAGCCCAAGCGGCAACGCAAGTTGCTGCTGCACAAGCGGGAGATTTCGAAGCTCGCCGGCGCCATCGCCCGCGCCGGCGTCACCGTCGTGCCGTTGAAGCTGTATTTCAACGAGCGGGGCATCGCCAAGGTGCTTCTCGGCGTCGCCCGCGGCAAGCGCCAGCACGACAAACGGGCGGCGATCAAGGAACGGGACTGGAAGCGCGAGCAGGCCCGGGTGCTGCGTGGCCGCGACTAGCTCGGGGTCAATTCCAGATCATCAAGCTCACGGCGGATCGCCTGGAACACGGCGGCGAACATCTCTGGCGTCAGGCGCCCGGTGTTGGTGTTGTAGCGGGAGCAGTGATAGCTGTCGAACAGCACCCGGCCGTCGCCCAATGGGTGCCGGGCGCAGTGTGAAAAGGGATGGTGGGCGCGGCGCAGGTCCAGCGCCGTCAAGATGCTGTCATGGGCGACCCGGCCCAGCGCCAGCACCGCCCGGGGCGCCGGCCGGCGGGACAGTTCGGCCACCAGGAAGCGCCGGCAGGTACGGATTTCCTCGCCCGTCGGCTTGTTTTTCGGCGGCACGCAGCGCACCGCGTTGGTGATCCGGCAGTGACGCAGGGCCAGGCCATCATCGGGCCGGCGGTCGTACCGCCCGTCCGAGAAGCCGAAATCCGCCAGGGTCTCGTACAGCAGATCACCGGCGTAATCGCCGGTGAATGGCCGGCCGGTCCGATTGGCCCCGGACAGGCCGGGCGCCAACCCGACGATCAGCAGCGGCGCCGTCGCATCGCCGAAGCCGGCAACGGCGCCATTGAACCAGTCGGGGTTGCTTTGTTGGTTTTCCATACGATAGGCCGCCAGACGCGCACAGAGGGCGCAATCGCCGGGCGGATCCAACGACACCTCGGCGCAGCCTAGCGCGGGTCGCGCTTAGTTGGATTCGCCCGGCCACCCGCTCCCCGGTCCCAACCACCCATGGAATGGTACCCATCGAGGGTGGTTGGGACGGGGGAGCGGGTGGCTTGGATTAGGCGCGACATGCGCTAGAACGCGGCGCCGTCAGGCGCCCTGGCTTTCGGCTTCCTCGTAGTCGTCATAATCGTCGTATTCGTCGTAATCGTCTTCCGCCACCGCCGGTTCGGGCGCCGGCCGGCGGTTGTCGGTTCGCGGCCCCTGGTGCCGGCGGTTCGGATCGCGGGCGATACTGGGGATCAGGCCCTCCAGCTCCATGAAGATGTCGGCCTGACGGCGCAATTCGTCGGCCACCATCGGCGGCGAGGACCGCACGGTGGACACCACCGTTACCCGCTTGCCGCGCCGCTGCACCGCCTCCACCAGGCTGCGGAAATCGCCGTCGCCGGAGAAGATGATGATGTGATCCAGCGACCGGGCCATCTCCATCACGTCGACGGCCAGTTCGATGTCCATGTTGCCCTTGATTTTCCGCCGTCCGGCGGCGTCGGTGTATTCCTTGGTCGGCTTGGTGACCATGGTGTAGCCGTTGTAGTCGAGCCAGTCGACCAGCGGGCGGATCGGCGAATATTCCTGATCCTCGACCAGCGCCGTGTAGTAGAACGCGCGCACCAGGTAGCCGACGCCGGAGAAGTGTTCGAGCAATTTCTTGTAGTCGATGTCGAAGCCCAGGGCGCGGGCGGCGGCGTACAGGTTGGAACCATCGATGAACAGCGCGACGCGCTCGGATTGTCTATCCATTGCCAGTATCCTCGTTTCGTGAATGACTGTTGCGAATAACGCCGCCAACGTTCCGTAATGCCTCGGTGGCGGCTGGCCGTTTCTACACGAATTCCGCCGAAGGGGGCAATCTTGATCGGCGATACGGCGAAAAAATACCAAAACCGGGCCGCTGTCGGGCCCGGGCGATGATCCTGATCGGCCTGGGCGGCAACCTGGCGTCCAACGAATTCGGCCCGCCCAGGCGGGTGCTGGAAGCCGCCCTGGCGGAACTGGCGCGGGCCGGCGTGGCGGTGCGCCGGCGATCCCCCTGGTACCGCTCGGCGCCGGTGCCGCCGTCGGGCCAGCCCTGGTTCGTCAACGGCGTGGCCGCCGTCGACACGTCGCTGCCGCCGGCGCCGTTGTTGGCGCTGCTGCACCGGATCGAGGCCCGATTGGGCCGGACCCGCCGGGATCGCTGGGAGGCCCGCATCGCCGATCTGGATCTGCTCGCCCATGGCGACCATGTGATCGGCTGGCCGGCACCGGGATCGGCGGGCGAGGGGGGGCTGGTGCTGCCGCATCCGCGACTGCATCAGCGGGCCTTCGTGCTGGCGCCGCTGGCCGATATCGCGCCCGATTGGCGGCATCCGGTCCTCGGAACCTCGGCCGGGGCCTTGCTGGCCGGCCTGACCGACGGACAAGTCGTTGAATTGCTGGCGGAAAACCCCGATGATGCCGGTTCGGCAAGTCTTTCTTGAACTACGGCCGGCAACGACATATTTATAGCGCCGAAATGCTATTTGGAGATTGATTGATCATGGCCCGCGTCACCGTCGAAGATTGCATCGTCAAGGTGCCCAACCGGTTCGACCTCGTCCTCATTGCGGCCAATCGGGCGCGCCAGATTTCCGCCGGCGAGGAGCCGACGGTACCGGAAGACCGCGACAAGAACCCGGTCATCGCGCTGCGCGAAATCGCCGACGAGACGATACCGCCCGAAGACCTGCGCGAAGGCGTGATCCGCGGCATGCAACGGCATGTGGAAGTCGACGAGCCCGAGGAAGACGACCTCGAGGCGCAGATGCTGAGCCACCAATTCGCCGACAATATCGAAGAAGGCGAGGAAGCGGCGTCCGCGGCCACCCCGGCGGACGATGCGAACGCGGCCGCCGAAGATTGGGATGAAGGCTAGGAGCCGCCGGGCAACAATCAACGCCGCCAGACGGCAAGGCAGGGTTTCCGGCGTCGCCTTGGGGCGGCGCCGTTGCCGTTTCCGCGGCAGCCGCGCCCGGAGGGACGGGCGGTGATCCGGCAATTCGAACTGGTTGAACGGGTCGCCGGCTATGACGAAAGGGCCGACGAGAACCTGCTGAACCGGGCCTACGTGTTCTCGATGAAGGCCCATGGCAGCCAGATGCGGGCCTCGGGCGACCCCTATTTCTCCCATCCCGTCGAGGTCGCCGGCATCCTCACCGACTACAAGCTGGATTGTGCCACCATCGTCACCGCCCTGCTGCATGACACGGTGGAAGACACCCTGGCGACGATCGATCAGATCGGCGAGCTGTTCGGCGAGGAAATCTCCCGCCTGGTGGACGGCGTGACCAAGCTGTCGAAGCTGGAAATGCGCTCCGAGGCCAGCGAGCAGGCCGAGAATTTCCGCAAACTGGTGCTGGCGATGTCAGACGACATCCGGGTGCTGCTGGTCAAGCTGGCGGATCGCCTGCACAACATGCGGACGTTGCATTTCCTGAAAAACGCCGAGAAACGCGCCCGCATCGCCGCCGAGACCATGGAAATCTACGCCCCCCTGGCCGAGCGCCTGGGCATGCAGCGGATCAAGCAGGAACTGGAGGATCTGGCCTTCCGGGAACTGAACCCGGAGGCGCGGGAATCGGTGATCCGCCGCGTCGCCTTCCTGCACGAGGACGGCGATGATCTGTCCCGCCGGATCGGCGAGGAATTGCACCGCATCATCGCCGAGGCCGGTATTCCCTCCCGCGTATCGGGCCGGGAAAAGACCCCCTATTCGATCTGGCACAAGATGGAACGGGAGGACATCTCGTTCGAGCAGCTCTCGGATACCCTGGCGTTCCGCATCGTCGTCGACAGCGTGCCGGACTGCTATCAGGTGTTGGGTGCGGTGCACGGCACCTATCCGATGGTGCCGGGGCGCTTCAAGGACTACATCTCGACGCCGAAGCGCAACAACTACCAATCCATCCATACCACCGTGATCGGGCCCGAGAACCGGCGCATCGAGGTGCAGATCAGGACCAAGATGATGCATCAGGTGGCCGAGATGGGGGTCGCCGCCCATTGGCAGTACAAACAGGATATGGACGCCACCGACGGCAGCCGTTACCGCTGGCTGCAGGAACTGGTGGAAATCCTGGAAAACGCCCAGAGCCCGCAGGAGTTCCTCGAACACACCAAGCTGGAGATGTTCCCCGAACGGGTGTTTTGTTTCACCCCCAGGGGCGGTGTGATCGCCCTGCCGCGCGGCGCCTCGGCGGTGGATTTCGCCTATGCCCTGCATACCGATATCGGCAACACCTGTGTCGGGGCCAAGGTCAACGGCCGCGTCGTGCCGCTGCGCACCGAATTGCGTAACGGCGATCAGGTGGAAGTGCTGCGGTCCAAGCAACCGGCGCCCGATGCCGGCTGGGAGACCTTTGTCGTCACCGGCAAGGCACGCTCGGCGATCCGCCGGTTCATTCGCGCTCAGCAGCGCCAGGAATATCGCAAGCTGGGCCGCGCCATCGCCGAAAAGGCCTTCCGCGAGACCGGCCACGAATTCAGCGATCAGGCGGTGGAGACCGTCTTGAAGATCCATGATGCCCGCTCGGCCGAGGATATCTACGTGCAATTGGGCCAGGGTCATCTGACCTCGCGGCAGTTGCTGGATACGGTTTTCCCGGGCGAGCGTCGCTGGCGCGCCCGTAACCCGTTCGGCGCCATCAACCGCATGATCCCGGCCCGCCTGCGGCTTGGCGCCGGCGACAAATCAGATGGCCATTCGGTGCCGATCCGGGGCCTGCGGCCCGGCTTGGCGGTGCACTACGCCGATTGCTGCCACGCCTTGCCGGGCGATCGCATCGTCGGCATCGTCCACAAGGGCAAGGGGGTCGACATCCACACCATCGATTGCGAGCGCCTGGCCGATCTACCCGAGGGCCGGGACGATTGGCTCGACGTGACCTGGGACATCGATCCGGACGCCCCCGGTGTCTACGTCGGCCAGATCAAGGCGGTGATGTCCAACGAGCCGGGCAGCCTGTCCAGTCTGTCCAGCGTGATCGCCAAGAGCATGGGCAACATCTCGAACCTGAAGATCACCGACCGCAGCGCCGATTTCTTCGAAATGCAGGTGGATATCGAGGTCACCGACCTGACCCATCTCAGCAATATCATCGCCGCGCTACGGGCGACGCCGAGGATGAGTAAGGTGGAGCGGGTCAGAGGATGAATGACGACGACGTGTTGAACCACTTTCGGGCGGCCGGCGCGCTGCTGGAGGGCCACTTCATTCTCACTTCGGGCCTGCGCAGTCCGATGTACCTGCAATGCGCCCGGGTGCTGATGCATCCCCAGCGGGCCCAGGCGCTATGCCGCGAACTGGCCGACCGGATCATCGCCGGCCTGGGCCCGGATGCCTTCGATCTGGTGGTCTCGCCGGCCATGGGCGGGGTCGTTGTCGGCTACGAAATGGGCCGGCAACTTGGCCTGCCGGCGATCTTCACCGAGCGGGTCGACGGCGAATTCCTGTTGCGCCGCGGTTTCGAGATCGAGCCCGGCGCGCGGGTGCTGATGGCCGAGGACATCGTCACCACCGGCCTCTCCTCGCGCGAATGCATCGCCTGCATCGGCGGCCTGGGCGGCGAGGTCGTCGCCGCCTCCTGCCTGATCGATCGGTCCGCCGGCAAGGCCGATGTCGGGGTGCCGCTGTATTCCCTGGTCGCCATGGAAGTGCCCGCCTATCCGGCCGACGAGTTGCCCCAGGATTTGGCGGCGCTGCCCGCCGTCAAGCCCGGCAGCCGCGGCCTGAAATAGCCGCGCGGCATTTGCGCTTGCGGGGGCGGTCATGGCACAACGGGGCAGGAGGTTGACCGGCATGAGAGAAAAACTGCGCCTGGGCGTCAACATCGACCACGTCGCCACCATCCGCAACGCCAGGGGCGGCGAACATCCGGATCCGATCCGGGCCGCCCGCATGGCGGCCGAGGCCGGCGCCGACGGCATCACCGCGCATCTGCGCGAGGATCGCCGCCATATCTCGGACGACGACATCAGCCGCCTGAGCGAGCAGATCAGGCTGCCGCTGAACCTGGAGATGGCGGCGACCGAGGAAATGCTGGCGATCGCCCTGCGCCACCGCCCGCACGCCGCCTGTATCGTGCCCGAGAAGCGCGAGGAATTGACCACCGAGGGCGGCTTGGACGCCCATGGCGGCGAGAACCACCTGCGCCGCTATGTCGACGAGTTGGTCCAGGCCGGCATCCGGGTCTCGCTGTTCATCGATGCCGACCCCCGGCAGTTGCAGGCGGCCAGGCGGCTCGGCGCGCCGGTGGTCGAATTGCACACCGGTCGCTATGCCGAGGCCGATGGCGCGAGCCGCGAGGCCGAACTGCTACGCCTGCAGGAGGGCGCGGCGGTGGCCGAGGCATTGGGCCTGGAATGCCATGCCGGCCATGGCCTGAGCTATGACAATGTCGGGCCGGTGGCGGCGATCCCGACGGTGGTGGAGCTTAACATTGGCCATTTCCTGGTCGGCGAGGCGATCTTCGGCGGCCTGGATTCGTCCATCAAGCGCATGCGGGCGCTGATGGACAAGGCGCGGGCCGAGGCGACCGGCAGCCGCTCTGCCTAGCTGGCAGCCGGACCATCCCAGGAACATGATTATCGGCATCGGCAACGACCTGATCGACATCCGTCGCATCGAACGCACGTTGGAACGTTTCGGCGAACGGTTCATCAGGCGCATCTTCACCGAGGTCGAGCGGGAAAAGGCGGAACGCCGGGCCACCCGGGTCGAAACCTATGCCAAGCGCTTCGCCGCCAAGGAAGCCTGTTCCAAGGCCCTGGGCACCGGTTTCCGGCGCGGGGTCTTTTGGCGCGACATGGGCGTGGTCAACCAAAAGGGCGGCCGGCCGACCATGCATTTGACCGGCGGCGCGTTGAAACGCTTGCAAGAACTGACGCCACCGGGCATGAAGGCGCAAATCGACCTGACCCTGACCGACGACCCCCCCCTGGGCCAGGCCATCGTCATCATATCCGCCGTGCCGGACGACCGACCCGACGCCGGCGAGGGAAACTGAGCCGGCAAGCCGACATGGACCTAGATTCGACCGAGAGCACCGTGCCGAAACGGGGCGAAAGCCTGCGCGAGACCATCAAGACCGTGGTCTACGCGGTGCTGATCGCCCTGGTCATCCGCACGGTGGCCTACGAGCCCTTCAACATTCCCTCGGGCTCGATGCTGCCGACCTTGCTGATCGGCGATTACGTGTTCGTGGCCAAGTTTCCCTATGGCTACAGCCGGCATTCGCTGCCGCTCAGCCCACCCGTGTTCGACGGGCGGATCGTCGAGGACCCGGTGGAACGCGGCGACATCGCGGTGTTCAAGCTGCCGAAGGACAACGCCACCGACTACATCAAGCGGATCATCGGCCTGCCCGGCGACCGCATCCAGGTGATCGACGGCGTCCTGCATATCAACGACGCCCCGGTGAAGCGGGAACAGGTCGAGGATTTCGTCCAGCCCGAGGTGCGCGGCATGTACCACCGGGTGCGGCAATACCGGGAAACCCTGCCCGACGGCCGATCGTACCTGACCCTGGATCTGCAGCCGCGCAGCATGGCCGACAACACCAACGTCTACGTGGTGCCGGCCGGCCACTATTTCGCCATGGGCGACAACCGCGACGATTCCACCGATAGCCGGTTCCTGGCCCATGTCGGCTTCATCCCGGCCGAGAACCTGGTCGGCCGCGCCGATGTGATCTTCTTCTCGGTCAATGGCGATACCCGGTTCTGGCAAGTCTGGAAATGGCCCTGGGCGATCCGCTTCCGCCGTCTGTTCGACACCCTTGGATGAGGATGTGAGCACACCGCCGCTCGAAGATCTCTATCCCCGTTTGGGTCATCATTTCGCCGACCCGGAGCTGCTGCTCGAGGCCCTCTGCCACCCATCCCTGGACCGCCGGCGGCAAGGCGGCAGCGACTATCAGCGTTTGGAGTTCCTCGGCGATCGGGTGCTCGGCCTGACCATTGCCACGACCCTGTACCGCGGTCATCCGGATGCCGACGAAGGGGACCTGGCGGTGCGGTTCAACGGCCTGGTGCGCCGCGACACGGTGGCCGCGGCGGCCCGCAAGCTGGATTTGGGACCGTTCATCCGCCTCGGCAAGAGCGAGGCGCGGCAGGGCGGCCGGGAGAAGCCGGCGATCCTGGCGGATGTCTGCGAGGCGGTGATCGGTGCCCTCTACCTGGACGGCGGATTGGCGGCGGCCGAGGCCTTCGTGGCGCGCTACTGGGCCGATTTCCTGGCCGACAGCCGGCGGGCGGCCAAGGATGCCAAGACCAGCCTCCAGGAACTGGTGCAGGGCGCCGCCGGCAAACCGCCCCGCTATCGGGTGGTCGAGCAGACCGGCCCGGATCACGCCCCGCACTTCACCGTCGAGGTGCTGATCGAGGGGGCCGAACCGGTCATCGGCGAGGGCCGATCCCGGCGCGAGGCTGAGCAGGCGGCGGCCGAGATATTGCTGGATCACTTGCGCGACCAGCCCGGCGCCGGCCATGGCTGAAGGGGCGACCCATTGCGGTTTCGTCGCCCTGTTGGGGGCACCGAATGCCGGTAAGTCGACCCTGGCCAATGCCCTGGTCGGCAGCAAGGTCTCCATCGTCACACCGAAGGTGCAGACCACCCGCGCCCGCATCACCGCCATCGCCATCGCCGGCCGGGCGCAAATCGTCTTCGTCGATACCCCCGGCATCTTCACCAAGACCCGCCGGCGGCTGGAGCGGGCCATGGTGGCGGCGGCCTGGGGCGGCGCCGAGGATGCCGACATCCGGCTGCTTCTGGTCGACGCCGAACGCGGCATCGACCGCGATACCCGGGCCATCGTCGACGGCCTGAAGGATCAGCCCGAGCGCGGGGACAATATCCTGGTCCTCAACAAGATCGACCTGGTGCGGCGCGACAAGCTGTTGGGCCTGGCCGACGAATTGAACCGCGACGGCCGGTTCGCCGACACCTTCATGGTCTCGGCCCTGAAGGGCGACGGCGTGGCCGATCTGTTGGCGCATCTGGCGGCCTCCGTGCCGGCGGGACCGTGGCTCTATCCCGAGGACCAGTTGGCCGATATCCCGGAGCGCCTGCTGGCGGCCGAGATCACCCGGGAGAAGCTGTTTCTGCAACTGCATCAGGAACTGCCCTACGCCGTCACCGTCGAGACCGAGGGCTGGCGCCCCAGCCGCGGCGGCGGTCTGCGCATCGAGCAGGTGGTCTATGTCCGGCGCGACACGCAAAAGGCCATCGTCCTGGGCAAGGGCGGCCGGCAAATCAAGCGCATCGGCGCCGAGGCGCGGGAGGAGATGATCGAGGTCTTAGGCCGCCCGGTGCACCTGTTCCTGTTCGTCAAGGTGCGCGCCGGCTGGCAGGACGACCCCGAGCGCTACCGCGAGATGGGCCTGGATTTCCCGGACTGATGCCGGAGGGGAGCCGATGCCCGAGCGAATGAGAGGATGTCGGAGGCGCGGCACGCGCCTGATGGTCAGCTTGGTCATGGTGGCTGCCCTGACGGCCGCCTGCGCCGCCCGGCAGCCGGCCGATGACCACCCGGTCTCGTTGCGCTGTTCCGGCGGTTCGCAAAGTCAACTGGACTGCGGCCTGGGCTTCGACGTGGATATCGAGGCGATTGGCCGTTGGATAGACGAACACACTGACGACGAGTCTACCGAGGCGTCGGAGTAACCCGACGATCCGGCGCTAGGCGGTAGCGAGGCCCTCGGCCAAGCGCTGGGCCAGCACGCCGGCCACCCGGCGGCGATAGTGCGGTGCCGTGGTGGTGGTCTTCATCGCCTTGGCCTTGGCGCGGACCAGTTCGCGAAGCTGCGCCGATGTCTCCTCGTCCAGCGGCCCGCCGATGAACTTCTCGGTGCCCGGAACCAGGAACGGCCAGGAGCCGACCCCGGTCAGGGCCACGCGCAGATCGCCCAGGGCGCCGTCCTTGACGCTCAACCGCACCGCCGCGCCGGCCAGGGGAAAGTCGATCGAGCCGCGGACCCGCGACTTGGCATAGCCCGAGCGGACATCGGCGGGCAGCGCCGGCAGGTGGACGGCAACCAGGAGTTCGCCCGCTGCCAGGGTCAGGTGGTCGAGGCCGTCGTTGCGGTACATCTCGGCCAGGGGCAGGCGGCGGCGGCCGTCGGGGCCGGCCAGTTCGACCTCGGCGTCGAACAGCAGTAGGGCCGGCGCCAGGTCGCCGGAAAAGGCCGCGAAGCATTTCTTGCCGCCGGGCGCGACGTGGCAAATCTCGCCCCGGTGCTTCAGGCAGTAGCTGTTGGTAGCCCGCCACCATTCGCTTTGGTTGTAGTAGATGCAGCGGGTGTCCAGGCAGAGGTTGCCGCCCAGGGTGCCGTATTCGCGATGGCTGGGGCCGGCGACCTCGCCGGCCGCCTCGGCCACCGCCGGGTAGTCGCGGCGGAGGATTTCGTTCTCGGCCAGTTGGCGCAGGGTCAGGGCGCCGCCCATGCTAATCCCGCCGTCGGATTCGGCGATCTCGTGCATCTCGCCGATGCCGTTCAGGTAGATCAGCGCCTCGGGCTGTTCGATGCCGCGCCTAACGTTGACGATCAAGTCGCTGCCGCCGGCCAGATAGCGGGCGGCGGCGGCTTCGGCGTGCAGGGCCACGGCTTCCTCGGCGGTGGCGGGGCGGTGCATCCGCATCTGGGGGAGCTGTTCCATCAGGCCACCTCCTTGCCGCCGGCGCGTTCGGCCAGGGCGGTTTTCTCCAACAGGTCCAGCAGCCGGTCGGGCGTCAATGGCAACTCCGTCGCCCGCACGCCGATGGCGTCGGCGACGGCGTTGGTCAGGGCCGGCAGGAAGCCGCTCAACGAGCCCTCGCCGGCTTCCTTGGCGCCGAACGGCCCGTGCGGATCGGCGGCCTCGACGATCTTCACCTCGATGGGCGGCGAGTCGACGATCGTCGGCACCCGGTAATCCAGCATGTTGGCGTGCAGCAACAGCCCGTCGTGCAGGCGGGTTTCCTCCGTCATCGCCTGGCCCATGCCCATCCAGACCGAGCCCTGGACCTGGCCCTCGACGGACAGCGGGTTCAGCGCCTTGCCGCAATCGTGGGCCACCCAGACCTTTTCCACCGTGATCTCGGCGGTGTCCGGGTCGACCGCGACCTCGACCACCTGGGCGGCGTAGCTGAAGGCCATGGTGCCGCCGATCGCGGCGCCGCGGTATTTCCGGCCGCCCCAGGATTCGGGGATGGTGTCGAAGATGCCCTTGACGGTCAGCGTGCCTTCGCCGCCCAAGGCCTCCATCACCACCTCGTCGAAGCTCAGGCCCTGGTCCTGCTGGCCGCCGCGATAAACCTCGCCCAGGCATTCCACGTCCTCGGGCGCGATCTCCAGCTTGCGGGCCGCCGCCTCGATGAGCTTGGCCTTCAGGTTCTGGGCCGCGTCGATCGAGGCATTGCCGACCATGTAGGTGACCCGCGAGGAGTAGGAGCCGTTGTCCTTCGGTGTCAGCGCGCTGTCGGATGAGATCACCCGGATGCGTCCCATGTCGACGCCCAGGGTCTCGGCCACGCATTGGGCCATCACCGTGGACGAGCCCTGGCCGATCTCGGCGGCGCCGGTCAAAAGCGTGATCGAGGCGTCCCAATCGACCCGCAGGTGGATGGTGGCGTGCGGCTCGCCGGTCCAGTGCTTCGGCTTGGAAGCGCCGGAAATGTAGTGCGAGCAGGCCATGCCCAGGCCCCGATAGGGGCCCAGCTTGCCCTTGCGCTGCCGCCAGCCGCTGGCCTGTTCGACCCAGTCCAGGCATTCGTCCAGACCGTAGCTGTTCACCAGCAAATCGTTCTCGGTCATGGTCGGCGCCTGCAGCAGGTTGGCCCGGCGCACTTCGAACGGGTCCAGGCCCAGTTCGATGGCCATGTCGTCGATCAGGCTTTCGAAGGCGAAGCGGGTCTTCACCGTGCCGTGGCCGCGAAAGGCGCCGCAGGGCGGCGTGTTGGTCAGCACCCGATAGCCCTCGAACCGGGCCGAGGTGATGTCGTAGATGCCGTAGATCATCGAGCCGGCGTACAGGATGGTGACGATGCCATAATCGCTGTAGGCGCCGCCGCGCTGCACCGCCTCGAAATCGACCGCCGTGATGGTGCCGTCCTTGCGCATGCCGACCTTCATCCGCAATTGGCTCTCGGGCCGGCCGCGGTGGGTGATGAAGGTCTCCTCGCGGCTCAGCACCACCTTGACGCTGCGCCCGGCCTTGCGGGCCAGCAGGGCGGCCGCCAGTTCGCTTTGCAGGGTTTCGGTGCGGGAACCGAAGCCGCCGCCGATATACGGCTTGACGACACGGACCTGCAATTTGTCGATGCCCAGGACGCGGGCCAGCATCAGGTGCACGTAGTAGGGGACCTGGGTGCTGGAGCGCATGGTCAGGCGCTCGCGGGCGGTGTCGTATTCGGCGAAGGCGGCGTGCGGCTCCATCTGCGCCTGGCAGACCTCGGCGCACTGGAAGGTCATCTCGCGGACCAGGTCCGCCTCGGCCATGCCGCCATCGACGTCGCCCAGGTCGAAATGCACATCGCGCTCGATGTTGCCGGGGCGCTCCTCGTGCAGGTCGATGGCGCCCTCGGCCCGGGCTTCCTCGGCCGTGAAGTAGGCCGGCAGTTCCTCGTACTCGACCTCGATCAGGGCCAGGGCCTGTTGCGCCGTCGCCTCGTCGACGGCCGCCACCGCCGCCACCGGCTCGCCGCGATAGCGCACCCGATAGCGGGCCAGGGCCCATTCGTTCATGGCGATCGGCAGCACGCCATGGGTATCGGCGCAGTCCTCGCCGGTGACCACCGCGAGCACACCGGCCAGGGCCTCGGCCCTGGCGGTATCGACGCTGACGATCTTGGCATGGGCCACGGGGCTGCGCAGGATGCGCCCGACCAGGGCGTCGGCGGCGCTGAAATCGGCCGCGTACATGGCCTTGCCGGTGACTTTCTCGGGGCCGTCGACGAACGGCTGCGGTAGGCCAATGGTTTGCACGGGCGAGATATCGTTCATGACGCCAACTCCCGGGCCGCCGCCTGGACCGCCTCGATGATCTTCACGTAGCCGGTGCAGCGGCAGATGTTGGCGGCCAGGGCGGAGCGGATGTCGGCCTCGCTCGGCGCCGGGTTCTGCCGCAAAAGGCCTTCCGCCGCCATCACCATGCCCGGCGTGCAGAAGCCGCATTGCGCGCCCAACTTCTCGTGAAAGCCGCGCTGGATCGCCGACAGGCGACCGGCGTGGGCCAGGCTCTCGACGGTGTCGATCCGGGCCTCCTGGCAGGTCGCCGCCAGGGTCAGGCAGGCATGCCGTGGCCGGCCGTCGATCAGCACCGTGCAGGCGCCGCATTCGCCGCCGTCGCAGCCGACCTTGGTACCGGTAAGGCCGATCTTTTCCCGCAGGTAATCGACCAGCAGCATGTTGTCCGGCACGACGTCGTCGCGCGGCTGGCCGTTGACGGTGACCGAGAGGATGGTTTTCACGGCGCCGCTCCTCCTTGGTGGGCGAGGCAACTGGAAAAACAGTCTAACATAAAATTGTTGGGTACCCAAACAATCTTGTTATTGGACGAATTTACCTGGCGGTTCAGTCGGGTATCACCGCCGTGGTCTCGATCTCCAGCTTGGCGCCGTCCTCGATGAAGCCGCGGACGCCGATCACCGCCATCACCGGATAATGGCGGCCGAAATATTCGCGATAGGCGGCGCCGATCTCCTTCCCCGAGGCCAGGTATTCGTCGGTGTCGCCGACGAACCAGGTCATCCGCACCACGTGTTCGGGCTTGGCCCCGGCTTCGGCCAGGATGGCCGTGATGTTGGCGAAGCATTGCCGGGCCTGGCCGGCGAAATCGTCCGTCTCGAACTGCTCCTGGGCGTTCCAGCCGACGATGCCGGCGACGAAAACCAATTCGCCGCGGGTGGCGATACCGTTGCTGTAGCCCTTGGCGCGGGGCCAATCGGGGGGTTGCAGGAATTTCACGGCGGCCTCCTCCTGGTTCGTTTCTTCACTGCTGCCCGACCTTCCGATCAAACGCCCAAGAGGTCAATTGGACATTTGCCGGCTACGCCTCCCACAAGAATGTGAAGCCGTGTGAAGCAACTGTGCGTTTTCTCCAATCCGGCGATTGCCTACATTGTCGATGGATTGCCATGAGGTCGAGGCCGATGGAATTCAACGAGCTGGACGATAGGCGTTTGCGCGAGATGGCGGCGGCCGGCGACGACGTGCTGGAATGCCTGCGGGTATTGGAAAAGACCAACGGCAACGTGGTCGGCGAACTGCTGCGCGAGGTCGAGACCTTCTACGAATTCGACCATTGCCCGCCGGGCGACGTCTATGACGACGAAACCCACGCACAGTACTATTACCACGCTCACCGCGAGGGCGAGCACGGGCATTTCCATACCTTCCTGCGTGAAAAGGGCATGCCGGCCGGGCTGCGGCCGATCGAACAGTCGGAGGCCGAATTCATGGCCGAGCGGGACGATCTGCTCAGCCATCTGGTGGCCATTTCGATGGATCAGCAGGGCATGCCGCTGGCCGTTTTCACCACCAACCGCTGGGTGACCGCCGACAATTGGTACCAGGCCGAGGACGTGATCGCCATGCTCGACCATTTCGAGATCGATCAGGCCTGGCCCTCATGGCCGGCCAACCGCTGGCTCGGCGCCATGCTGCGCCTGTTCCGGCCGCAGATCGAACAGGTGATCCGGCAGCGCGACGTGAGGGTGGCGGACTGGCACCGCCAGCACCCCGATGGGGATGTCTTCGAGGACCGGCGTCTCGACCTGGCCTCCTATCAGGAAATCTCAATTCAACAACAGATCGACGGTGTCCAAGCCGCCTTGGCCCAACGTCACTGATTTGCGCAAAAGGCCCAGCCCGACCACTACTTGGGTTGTGGCCCTCCGGTCTGTTTGACCCTTATCCCCCAAACAGCGCGATCATGCGGGAGGGGGCGGCGTTGGCAACGCTAAGGCTGATAATGCCCAGGGATTCCTTGATCTGATTGGACTGCAGCGCGGCGCTTTCCGCGGCCATGTCGGCATCGACCAGGTTGCCGATACCGGCGCGCAAGGTGTCGTTCCGGGTCCCCAACAGATCGTTGTGGGTGTCTACTTGCTTGGCCGAACTGCCCAGGTTGGCCAGTTTGCCGGAGGCATCGGCGATCGCTGCATCCAGGGCGCCTAGCGCGCTGGCGGCGTTGCCCGCGCTATCCAGGGCGAGGCCGTCGAGACCCAGACCGCCGCTGGACAAATCCTGGGCGCTGACCGTGATGCGGGCGCCATCTTCGTCGCCCAGAACATCCTGATCGGCGGCACCGGCGGCGATGATATTGGTGCCGGCGAAATCGGCGCTGTCATTGATGGTGGTGATCTGTTCCCGCAGCGCGTCGAAGGCGGAATCCAAGGCGTCGCGGGAGGATTGATCCAACCCCTCTTGATTGGCCTGAACCGCCAGGCCTTTCATCTCCACCAGGATGTCGGCGGTCGACTGGCCCGCGGCCAGGGCGACGTCGATGGTGGCGGAGGCCCGGTCCAGGCCGTCGCGTACGGCTTCCGTGCCGGAGAAGGCTGCCAGCAACCGCTCGGCGACGGCCAGGGTGGCGGCATCGTCCTTGGGCGAATTGACCTTGTTGCCGCTGGAAATGTGGGACTGGGTCTTGTCCAGGCCGTTGCGGGTGCCCGAAAATCGTTGCAAAGCGATCATCGCGCTGGTGTTGGTATTGATGGAATTGATCATGATGCGTCGTCCCTTTCGACGGCCCCGCTGTCCGCTGGCCCTATTCGGGCTGTATGGACCGGTGGCTTTGCGTCCCGCCGTCGCCGGCGGTTTGCCATTTCGTGGTGCGCTTCCCGCATTCGGCGGGGCACGGTTACGCTAAGCGCAAAACAACAACAAAACGTTAACCCGTGGCGCGCCGCTTGGTTCTTACGGTTCGGGGTCAAGTTCGGGGTCGCACCGGCCGGCCACCGCCGAGCCGGGTCGGTTCGACCAATACGTCAGAGCCGCACCACCTTGCCGTCCGGTTCGCCCTGGTCCAGTTCGTCGGCCATCTCGAAGCCCCGTCGCAGGGCCTCGAGGTTGAGGTCGAGGAAGGCTTTCGGCGTCCCTTCGCGGACCGCTTCCCCCACCGCCTGGCGGTCGCAGATGCCGCTCAGGCCGACCAGGGTGCCGAGCGCCACGACGTTGGCGGCGCGATGGCTGCCCAGCGCGATCGCCTCGTCGGTGAACGGCAGCTGGTGCAGGGTGATATCGCCCTCGGGCGGCTCCGGCACCAGTCGGGCATCGGTCAGCACCAGGGCGCCGGGGGCCATCATGGCCGCCGAGGGCGCGACGCCGATCTGGTCCAGGGCGATCAGATAGTCGATCGCCGTGACCAGGGGGTAGTCCACCTCGCGGTCGGCGACCACGAGATCGGAATTGCAGAAGCCGCCGCGCGAGGTCGGCTCGTAGCTTTGCGATTGCGCCGCCCGCTTGCCGTCCAGCACGACGGCCTGAAACAGCAACCGGCCGCTCAGGATCAGGCCCTGGCCGCCGCTGCCGGCGAAGCGGATTTCCAGCTTACTCATGCGCCGGCCTTGCCGCCGTTGGCGACGCCGTCGGCATGGCGGCGATAGGTCTCGCCGTATTCCGGCCGCTCGTTGCGCGCCAGCACGCCGGTTAGCAAACGGTTGGGCCGGAACGGCTGGTCGGCGACATTTCCATAGGCCTCGGGGCGCATGTCGCTCTTCTGGCTCAACACCATCTCGGCCGATTCACCCAGGTCGTTCTTGCGCCCGTAGATCTCGGTGCAGTCGGAGATCACCTCGAGGAAGGAAAAGCCGGGATATTCCAATCCCTGCTTGATCAGGTTCCGCAACGCCGGGGTCTGCATGGTGACCTCGCGCCCGACCAGCCCGGCGCCGGCCGCCTCGGCCAGTTGGCAGGCATCGAACGCCGGTTCCGTATTGCCGGCCGGGGTGGTCGTGGTCAGGCGGGTTTCCGCCGTGGTCGGCGAGACCTGGCCGCCGGTCATGCCGTAGACCTCGTTGTTGAGCATCAGGCAGGTCAGGTCCAGGTTGCGGCGGCAGGCATGGATCAGGTGATTGCCGCCGATCGCCAGGCAGTCGCCGTCGCCGGTGATGACGATGACCTTCAGATCGGGCCGGGCCAGCTTCAGGCCGGTGGCGAAGGCCAGCGGCCGACCATGGGTGACGTGGTAGGTGTTGGCGTCGATATAGCCCCCGACCCGGCCCGAGCAGCCGATGCCCGAGACGATGGCCAGCTCGTCCTTCTCGATACCCAACTCGTGCACCGCCCACAACAGCGCCCGCAAGGCGATGCCGTGGCCGCAGCCCGGACACATGAAGTGCGGCATCAAATCCAGCCGCAGATAGTCGCGGATTTCGAAGCCGGCGGGATTTGTCTCAGTCATCGGCGGCCATCTCCTCGATCCGGCGGGCGATCTGGGAGGGCTCGATCGGTTGGCCGTCGACCCGGTTCAGCCCCGCCACCCTGACCTCGTCGCGGCAAATCCGTTCCACCTCCAACACCAGTTGCCCGGCGTTCATCTCCGGCACCAGCACCGATCGGGCCTGGTCGGCGGCCGTCCGCAAGGCCTGCTCGGGGAAGGGCCACAGGGTAATCGGCCGGAACAGGCCGGCGGCGATGCCTCGTTCGCGGGCCTGGCGCACCGCCCGGCGGGCCGCCCGGGCGCTGATGCCGTAGGCAACCACCAGCACTTCGGCGTCCTTGGTGTCGTGGCATTCGAAGGCCTCGATGTCCTGGCCGTGTTGATCCAGCTTGCCCAGCAGGCGGTCCATGACCCGAGTCACGGTGTCGGGATCCTGGGTCGGAAAGCCGTCCTCGGCATGGGTCAGGCCGGTGGTATGTGTGCGATGGCCGTCGCCCGGCCGGGTCATGGCGGGAATGCCGTCCGCGCCGGCGGCGTAGGGTTGATAGCCGTCGTCGCCGTTGGCCCAGCGGCGTTCGACCAGGTCCAGGCTGCCGGCCGCCGGCAGTTCGATCGGCTCCAGCAGATGGGCGATCACCTGATCGAACAGCACCATCACCGGCACCCGGTAGCGTTCCGAGAGGTTGAAGGCGCGGATCGTCTGGTCATGGATCTCCTTGACCGAGGCCGGGGCCAGGGCGATCAGCGGGTGGTCGCCGTGGCTGCCCCAGCGCGCCTGCATGATGTCGGATTGGGCCGGTCGGGTCGGCATGCCGGTGGACGGGCCGCCGCGCATCACGTTGGCGATGACGCAGGGTATCTCGGCCATCGAGGCCAGGCCGATATTCTCCTGTTTCAGGGAAAACCCCGGGCCGGAGGTCGCGGTCATCGATTTGACGCCGCCGGCCGAGGCGCCCAGCACCGCCGCCATCGAGGCGATCTCGTCCTCCATCTGCACGAAGGTGCCGCCGACCAGGGGCAGCTCGCGCGACATCCGTTCGGCGATTTCCGACGACGGGGTGATCGGGTAGCCGGCGAAAAACCGGCAGCCGGCGGCGATCGCGCCCAGGGCGCAGGCATGGTTGCCGTGCAGGTTTGCCATTCCGGCGGTCATCTAGGCGTTGGCCTCGGCGAGATTGTCGTGATGCACGGCGATGGCGAAATCCGGGCACAGCCATTCGCAAATCCGGCAGCCGGTGCAGGCGTCGGGGTCCTTCAGCCGCACGATCTGTTGCTCGTCCAGCTCCAGGCACCGCTCGGGGCACAATTTCACGCAGATGTCGCAGCTCTTGCACCACTCGGCGGTGATCTCCAGCCGCACGTCGATGTCGGGCTGGATTGGTGGCGGTGCCAGTTCCGGCGCCAGGCCGGCCGGCCCCGCCGGGTCCTGGCGGGCTTTCTCGACCCAGTCCCGGCCCAGCAGGAAGGCCTGGCGGTTGATCTCCTCCGTCCCCTTGGGCACGAACTGGTTCAGCACCGACAGCCAGTCGTCGAGGGGGAAATCCAGGGTCGCCGACAGGGTGCCCAGCAGGATGGTGTTGCCGGCCCGGGCGTTGCCCAGTTCCTCGGCCATGCGGCCGGCGTCCAGGGCGAAGCCGTCGGAGACCCGGCCGATGATCTCGGCCGGCGTTTCGGTGGCATAGGCCATGTCGGCGCCGAACTGCCGATTGCGGCAGGCGAAGGGCGGGATCACCTGCTGGGTATCGGCGATGAAGACGCCGCTTTCGGGTCGCAGGAACGGCAGCCAGCGCACCCCTTCGGCCCATTCCATGGCGATCAGTACGTCGGCCTCGCCCATCGGAATGGTCGGCGACCAGACCTGGGCGCCGTAGCGGACATGGCTGAAGACCACGCCGCCGCGCTTGGCCATGCCGTGGACCTCGCTCTGCTTGACCTGCATGCCCTGGGTCTGACAGAGCAGCGCCAGCACCTTGGAAATCATGATCACGCCCTGGCCGCCGACGCCGACGATCAGGACGTTGCGGGTACGCGGATCGGCGACGGCGCCCGGCTGTTGCCGTTCGCCGACTTCGGCGCTCGCTGTATCCGTGGTCATTGTTCCACCGGCTGGATGCAATCGGAGGGGCAGACCTGGGCGCACAGGGTGCAGCCGATGCAGGCGACCTCGTCGATCTTGACCTTGTGGTGGCCGTCATACATCCCCTCCGACCAAGTGATGGCCGGGCAGCCCAGGTTCATGCAGGCCTGGCAGGCGACACAGCCGGCGGCCTGAACCGTCAGGGCCGGCCCCCTGATCTTCACCGGATCCAGGACACAGGGCCGGTCCGAGATCACCACCGCGACGCCCTTGTACTGTGCTGCTTCCCGCATGGTCTGGTACAGCCCGCCCAGGTCGTAGGAATCCACCTTGCGGAGCCATTTGACGCCGACGGCCTGGCAGATCTGCTCGAAATCGACCTGATGCGCTTCCTCGCCGCGCAGGTTCCTGCCGGTGCCGGGATGGTCCTGGCCGCCGGTCATGGCGGTGATCTTGTTGTCCAGGATCAGCACGGTGATGTCGACGTTGGAGTAGACGGCGTCGATCAGGGGCGGAATGCCGGAATGCAGGAAAGTGGAATCGCCGATGGTCGCGACGATCGGTTTGGTCTCCGTGCCCGCCTTGGCCATGCCGACCGCGTTGCCGATGCTGGCGCCCATGCAGACGTTGGTGTCGATCGAGCGCAGCGGTTCCACCGCCGCCAGGGTGTAGCAGCCGATGTCGCCGGCGACCCGGGCATCCAGCGCCCGCAAGGCCATGTAGCCGCCGGTGTGGGGGCAGCCGGCGCACAGCACCGGCGGCCGCATGATCGGCCTGACGTTCCATTCATGCGTCGCCGAGGGGGCTTCCGCCAGGCCGGCCTTGGCCAGTCCGGCGCGCACCACTTCGGGCGAGAATTCGCCGACCCGTGGGAAGAAGGCCTTGCCCTCGACCTTGATGCCCAGGGCCAGCACCGCGGCTTCGATGAACGGCTCCAATTCCTCGACCACCAGGACCCGGTCGACGCTGTCGCAGAACTCCCGCACCGTCTTCTCCGCCAACGGGTACGAGGCGGCCAGTTTCAGCACGCTGGCCCCGGGCGCCACTTCCTTGACGTAGGGGTAGGAGGTGCCGTTGGTGATGATGCCGAAGCTGCCGTCGCCCCGGTCCCAGCGGGTCAGCGGCGATTGCTCGAAGTAGGCCCGCAGCTTCTCCTCGCGCTCGATGACCAGGGGATGACGTGCCCGGGCGACCGCCGGCAGGGTGACGTTCTTATTCGGATCCTCGATGAACGGCTTGTCTTCCGGCACGGTCCTGGTGCCGATGACCACCGGGCTGCGGGTGTGCGACAGCCGCGTCGTGGCGCGCACGATCACTGCGGTATCGAACTCCTCGCTCAACTCGTAGGCCAGGCGGGTGAAGTCCAGCGCCTCCTGGGCGTCGGCTGGTTCCAGCACCGGGATGTTGGCGAGCCGGCAGAACAGCCGGGTGTCCTGTTCGTTCTGCGAGCTGTGGATGCCCGGGTCGTCGCAGACCGCGATCACCAGGCCGCCGTTGACGCCGATATAGGTCTGCGACATCACAGAGTCGGCGGCGACGTTCAGGCCGACATGCTTCATCGCCGCAAGGGCGCGAACGCCTTGGAACGAGGCGCCGATGGCGACGTCGGTGGCGACCTTCTCGTTGGTCGACCATTCGGCGTTGATCTCGGCCGCGTCGTAGCCGGCCAGGCTCTCGAGGATTTCGGTGCTGGGCGTGCCCGGATAGGCCGAGGCCACCTTGACGCCGGCCTCCCAGGCGCCACGGGCGATCGCCTCGTTGCCCGTCAGCGGACGGGCCCGGACTTCCGTTCGTTCGTCGGCCTGCGCCGCTTCCGGCCTGCTCATCGCGTCATCCCCATAAATACGGCCAATGGCCCGCCGCCGGACTGGACGGAGGGCCAAGCCATGGAATTATGCTGCAATGCGATATGACGTTTGTTGATTTGGGTCAAGGAAATCGGTCGAAAAGGGCCCGGCTAGATTCCCGGTGGGCGTGGGGCGAAACGCCCCAACAGGCGGCCCGGGAACCGCTAATCGGCCGCTCGGATCCGTTCCGCCGGGAACCAGATCTGGGCGGTGGTGCCCTGGCCGGGCTGGCTGGCGATCGTCAGGCCGCCCTGGTGCGACTCCGCCAGCGCCTTGGCCAAGGGCAGGCCCAGCCCGGTGCCCTGGTGCGTGCGGTTGAGGGCGCCGTCGATCTGGCCGAAGGTGGACAGCGCCTTGGGGATGTCATGTTCGGCGATGCCGATGCCGCTGTCGGCGACGTCGATCCCCATGCCGTCGCCTGGTCGGTGCCGCACGGAGACGGTGATCCGGCCGCCGGCCGGGGTGAATTTCACGGCGTTCGACAACAGATTGAGCAGGATTTGTTTGACCATCCTCTCATCGCCCCACAGGCGCGGCAGTTCCGGCGGTACCTGGAAGGTCATGTGCAGTTGGGCTTCGTCGACCTTGGCCTTGATCATGTTGGCGCAGGAACCGACGATCTGGTCGACCTCCAAGTCCTTCTCCAGCAGTTCGGCCCGCCCGGACTCGATCTTCGAGATGTCGAGGATGTCGTTGATCACATCCAGCAGATGTTCGCCCGACTTCACGACGTAGCCGACCTGCTCCTTCTGCTTGTCGTTCAATTCGCCATGGATGCCCAGGCCCAGCATCTGCGAGAAGCCGATGATGGCGTTCAGCGGCGTGCGCAATTCATGGCTCATGTTGGCGAGGAACTCGGTCTTCGCCCGGTCGGCGAACTCGGCCTGCTCCTTGGCTTCCCGCAGACCCTTTTCCGCCCGCTTTCGCTCGGTTATGTCGGCCATGATCAACAGGAAGCCGCCGTCGGCCGTTCGATGTTCCCTGACCTCGACGGTGGCGCCGTCGCGGGTCAGTTCCAGCGGATCGCTGGGTTCGCGATGGCGGGCCAGGCGCTCGGCGAGCCAGTCCTCTTCCCGTCCGATGGCCTCGGCGATCATGCCGCGATCGAGCTGATCGCGCAGCATGTCCTCGAACCGGACGCCCGGCGCGATCATTTCGTCGACCGCGCTGGACAGCTCGCGATAGGGTTCGTTGTAGACCGCCAGGCGATCCTGTTCATCGAAGAAGGCCAAGCCGACCGGCGCGTTCTCGACCGCGTTGCGGAAGCGGTCCTCGCTTTCGCGCCAGGCCCGCTCGGCGCGTTTCCAATCCGTGATGTCGCGGGCGACCACCAGCATGGCGTCCTGGCCGTCAACCTCGATGCGCTCGGCGGAAATCAGGAAATCGTCGACGCCGCCGGACGGCGAACGCAGTTTGACCTCGACCCCCTCGACCGAGTCCCGCCGGCGCACCGCGTCGATGATGGCCTGGCGGTCGGCACCGTCCATCCACAGGCCAAGTTCGCGCGCCGTTCGGCCAACCACCCGGTCTTTGCTCAGCTCGTAATATTCCAGAAAGCGTTGATTGACGTCCAGGTATCGGCCGTCCGCCAGGGTCGAAATGGTCATCGTCTCCGGATTGGCGTGGAACGCCTTGGCGAACCATTCCTCCGCGCGGGCTCGCTGGGTGATATCGGTAATGACGCCCAGCAGCCGCAACCGACCGTCCAGCATGACCATCTCGACCGAAGACAGGACGGTCAGGACACGGCCGTCCTTGGTGCGCATCAGGGACTCGAAATTCCTCAGGTGGCCTTGCTTTTCCAGTTGCTGGATCGCCCGTTGCCGTTCCGCCGGCACGACCCAGACGCCGAGATCGAGCACTCTCCTGCCGATGACCTCGTCGCGCGCATAGCCCATCGTCGCGCACCAGACATCGTTGACGTCGACGCAGCGGCCGGTTTCGATGTCGGTGACGGCGATGCCGTTCGGGCTGGCCTGAAACAGTTTGCTGTTGCGCAGGCCGGCGCTGGTCAGTTCGGTGTCCGCCGCTTCATGGCCGGCCAGGGCCTCGAGTTCCCGCAGCCGGCGCTGCAGCCGGCCGAATTCGTCCAGCAACTCCTCGCGCGATGCTTCCGATGGCCAGCGCCGCGCCGTGTCGTCGACGGTCATGGCGTTGTTCCGTGGCGGCGGGAAGTTGTCACCTGCTGCCGTATTCTCATTGTTTCACAGACGTTTGGTGAAAGGTAAATTCGATTGCACGGTAATATTTCGCCGGCGCTTAGTACCACAAGGTCGATCGGATATTACTAAGAATCGAAATATCGCGATATTGTAGAGGCAGCAAGAATGACATGTCGCACCGAAGTAACTGCAACTATTAGGGGTGACATCTTGCGTTTTTCAATGAGTTGGACGGTGATGTTCGGAGCAGGTCGATAAACCATGTCGCAATCCGTGCCGACCCACGAACAGGTGGGCTATGTGTTCGATGAATGGCGGACTTCGGTGGGGCGCGAACGGCAGGAGCGCTACCACCAGGGCGCCGAGATCGATGACAGCCTGTACCGGGACTTCGCCGACCCCTCCATCCTGGCCAACGACTGCCTGCACGGCGCCCGGCCCAAGGACGACCTTGGCGCGACGCGGCTCCACTATGGCGCCCGGCTGCGGCAGGCGGCGCCCATTCGCTCGGATCAGGAACTGCTGGTACGGGCCGAGGTCGCCAGCGTGGCGCCGGTCCGGCGCGGCCGCTTGATCACCATCGCCTTCGCCTTCGTCGATACCGACGGCGGGGTGCCGGTGCGCATCGATCATCAAAGCCTGATCGTCGATGCCGACGACGCCAAGGCCGGCGCCGCCGGCCAGGGCAAATCAACGGCGCCGGACGACCGCGCCTTCGTCAGCCTGGCGCGCAAACAGATGACGCCCCGGGGAGTGCGCCAATTCAGTCACGAATTTCCCCACCTGCGCAGCCACCACGAACCGGAGGCCGCCGCCGCCATCGGCATGCGGGCACCGATCGCCCAGGGCCTGATGTCATTGACCAACATGCTGGAACAACTCAGCCTGGAAGGACCGCCCCGCGCCGTCGACATCGCCGTCCGCTTCCTGCGGCCGATCTTCTGGGACGAGGAAATCGACATCCAGGGTCATCGGCAAGGCGGCCGCCTGTCGGCCCTGCGCTGCCTCAAGCCGGACGGCAAGGTGGCCAGTACGGGCACCATCGAACAACTGGTTTATTGAACTAAGGAGCTTCGTCGTCCCAATAGGGCGCGCGCAGCATCCGCTTCAACACCTTGCCCAGGGCGTTGCGGGGGAACTCCTCGCGGAATTCCACCGCCTTGACCCGCTGGTGTTTGGCCAGCCGCTGGTTGCTCCAGGCCTTGATGTCGTCGGGCTCGGCGTCGGCATCGGCGGCCGGGATGACCAGGGCCAGGGGCGTCTCGCCCCAGCGCTCGTCGGGGATGCCGATCACCGTGACGTCCTGCACCGCCGGATGCTCGCCGATCACCCCTTCGATGTCAGCCGGGAAGATGTTGAAGCCGCCGGAGATGATCATGTCCTTCTTGCGGTCGAGGATGTAGAGGAAGCCGTCCGCGTCCAGGCGGCCGATATCGCCCGAGCGCAGGAACTGCCGGCCGCGTTCGTCCGGGCAGATGATTTCCTCGGTCGCCTCCGGCCGGTTGTGGTAGCCGAGCATCTGGCCGCCGCCGTAGCCGGCGATCTCGCCGACCTCGCCGCGCGGCAGGGTGTCGCCGGCCTCGTCGACGATGCGCACCTCGTAACCCAGCACCGGCGTGCCGACCGAGCCGAACTTGTCGGCGTGCTGCTGCGGCCGGATCATGGTCGCGCAGCCTTCCGAGAAGCCGTACATCTCGAACAGGCCGGGGCCCATGCGCTCCAGCACCGCCTGCTTGATGTCCCGGCGCAAGGGCGAGCCGCCCGACAGCATCATGGTCAACGAACTCAGATCGAAATCGCCGATCGCCGCGTCGGCCAAGACGGCGATGAACTGCGGCGGCACCATGAAGGTATGGCTGATGCGCTGTTCGGCCACCGCTTCCAGGAAACCGCGCGGCGAGAAGCCGGGCATGATCACCAGGGTGGCGCCGACGAACAGCGCCGGCAGCACCATCAACAAGGTGCCGTTGGAATAGAGGGGCGTGGTGGTCAGGGCACGGCTATCGCCATCGAAGGCCAGTTCGATGGCGTTGGAATAGGACCAGTGCTGGCGAGCCCGGTGGCTCTGGGCGATACCCTTGGGCAGCCCGGTGGTGCCGGAGGAATAGATGATGTTGTATTCGTCGGTCATGCGGTAGCGGACCTTGGGCGGCGTATCCGGGGCCGCCGCCACCAGATCGTCGAAATCACGCCAGACCGCCGCCGCGCCGCCGCGCAGCAAGAAACGGTCGGCGGCGATGGTGGTCATCCCGTCCTTGGCCGGCTCGATACGCGGCTGCAGATCGGCACTGGTGATCAATGTCCCGGCCCCGGCATCGGCGATCAGCACCGCCAGCTGTTCGGCCGTCAGCATGCCGCTCAGCGGCACCACGCTGGCACCGCACTTGACCACGCCGAGCAGGGTCAGCAGGGTATCGATGCTGTCGCTCATCAGCACCGCCACCCGCTCGCCGCGGCCGATACCTTCGGCGCCCAGGGCGTTGGCGACCCGGTTCAGGCCAAGATCGAGTTCGCCCCAGGTCAGGCGTTCGTCGCCGCAGACCACCGCCTCGCGGTCGGGCTGAAACGCCGCGTGGGTGGCCCAGACATCGGGCAGAAAGACCTGGGCGTCTTCCAGCGCCGCCATGGCTAGTTCGCTTCGCTGCCTCCGGATTCCGCCGCCATCTGTTGGCGCGCCGGCGACAGGCAGGGCGGGCCGGCCGGCGCCTCGACCGTGATGGCTTCGTCGTTCAGCCAGCACATCGGATCGGAGGCGGTGATGTCGCCCTGGTAGAAATAGGCGTTCGAGCGGCAGCCCCAGCAGACATCGTTGTTCTGGCAACTGGCGCAGGCGCCACTGACCTCGAAGTCGTAGCACAGCCGCCGGCCATGCTC
>JASLMH010000260.1 GCA_030746635.1 Alphaproteobacteria bacterium
CCGCTTCAACACCTGTTTTCTGGTCGATGGCGGAGGTGCGCCTTCGTTTTTGATCGATTGCGGCGCCTCGTCCCTGATCGCCATGCGCCGGTTCGGTGTCGATCCCAACGCCATCGAGGCGGTGTTCATCAGCCACCTGCACGGGGACCATTTCGGCGGCCTGCCGTTCCTGATCCTCGATGCCCAGCTGGTCAGCCGCCGCGAGAGGCCATTGACCATTGCCGGCCCGCCGGGTCTGGAGGCGCGGCTGCGGCAGGCCATGGAGGTGCTGTTTCCGGGTTCGGCCAAGGTCGAGCGGGCCTTCGAGACCCGGGTGGTGGAACTGCCGCCCGACCGGCCGGCCGAGGTGGCCGGGATCAACCTGACGCCGTTCCAGGTGAAACATCCCTGCGGCGCCCCGCCCTTCGCCCTGCGGTTCGAGGTCGCCGGCAAGGTTCTGACCTATTCCGGCGACACCGAATGGGTCGACGGCCTGGCCCAAGCCGCCGCCGGGGCCGATCTATTCGTGGCCGAGGCCTACCTGCACGCCAAAAAGGTCAAGTTCCACCTGGACTACGGCAGCTTGGTGGAGAACCTCGCCACGGCGGCGCCGAAGCGGACGATCCTGACCCATATGTCGGAGGAGATGCTGGCGGCGCGGGACGGCGTGTCCTTCGAAACCGCCGAGGACGGCCTGGTGGTGGAGTTCTAGGCGAGCTCAATCATCGTCCAGGCCGCGGGCCTCCTCGACCAGCATGATCGGAATACCCTCGCGGATCGGGTAGGCTAGGCGGGCCGTTTCGCTGATCAACTCCTGGTTTTCGCGATCGTAGGTCAACGGCCCCTTGGTCAGGGGGCAGACCAGGATTTCCAGCAGTTTCGGGTCGACTTCGTCGGTGCCGCTTTCGCTCGGTTCGTTCATTGCCGGCTCCTCTCCGCGCTAGTGAACCTGATGGTCGTCGTCATCGTCGCCCTGGCCGCCGCCGGCCCGCTGCAATAGCGCCATTTCCACCAGCGCCGTCAGGATACGGCTGCGTTCAAGCAGATCGGGCGCCTCCAGCAGGGCCTGTTTCTCGCTGGCGCCGAACGGGCAGATCATCGCCAGCGAGGTAATCAAGGGGCCGGTCGCCGCCTTGGCGATGGCATCCCATTCGGCGGGGATCTGCTCCAATTCCAGATAGGCGCGCAGGGCCATCAACAGCCGCGCCCGGTCCACGCCGGGGGCGTCGGCCTGGTGCTGGCGGTCGCCATCGAAGGGCTGCCAATCGGCGACGACCTGCCGATAGCGGGTCGTGGTGTCCAGTTCCTCGGCGATGGCGAAGCGGGAGACACCGGTCAGGGTAATCAGCAAGCGATCGTCGTCGGTCTCCTTGAACGTGGTGATGCGTCCGGCGCCGCCGATTTGATAGACCTTCGGCGCGGCGGAGGAATCGTCGGCCCGCACCGGCTGCACCATGCCGATCATCCGATCGCCGGCCATGGCGTCGCGCACCATGTCCAGGTAGCGCGGCTCGAAGATGTTCAGTGGCAGCTTGCCGTCCGGCAGCAGCAGCACCCCGCTAAGGGGAAATATCGGTAGCAGGGCCGGCAACGGCAGATCGGCGGACTGGGTATCGCTCATGGCCGCCCGACCCTTCCGCCGATCAGGAGAACAGCATGGCGCTGAGCCGACGGCGGGCCGACACCGTCAATTCGTCGGTGTGGCCGAAGGCCTCGAACAGCGTCAGCAGCTGCTTGCGCGCCGCCTCGTCGTTCCAATTGCGGTCGCGGCCGATGGCTTCGAGCAATTCGTCCACCGCCGCCTCGCGTTGGCCGGCGGCCAGCAGCGCCTTCGACAGTTCGATCCGGGCCTCGTGGTCGTTGCCATCCCGCTCCAGGCGGGCGCGCAATTCCGCCGTGTCGCCGACATCCGCGGTCTGTTGGGCCAGGTTCAGCGCCGCTCCGGCCGACTGCACCGCCGGATGCTCGCGCAGCTTGGCGTCCAGTCCGTCCAGCATCTGCTGGGCCTCGTCCGTTTCGCCGTTCTCGATCAAGCAATGCGCCAGGCCGGCGATGGCCGGGCCGTTCTCGGGGTCGGCGCGCAGGATCTGTCCGAAGATCTCGGCCGCCGTGTCAACGTCGCCGCTTTCGAGCGCGGTGTTGCCCTGCTCCACCGCCTGTTCGATCGCCGAGGGACCGCTGTCGCCGGTCAGCCGCTGGATGAAGGTCTTGATCTGGCTGTCCGGCAGGGCGCCGACGAAGCCGTCGACGGGCTGTCCGTCGCGGAAGGCGAACACCGCCGGGATCGACTGCACCCGCAACTGCTGCGCCAGTTGCTGGTTTTCGTCGACGTTGATCTTGACCAGCTTGACCTTGCCGCCGGCGGCCTTGACCGCCTTTTCGATGGCCGGGCCTAGGGTCTTGCAGGGCCCGCACCAGGGCGCCCAGAAGTCGACGATGACCGGCACCTCGCGGCTGGCTTCCAGCACGTCGGCGGCGAAGTTGGCGGTGTCACTGTCCTTGACCGCGTCCGCCGGGGCGGACACGTCTCCTATGATCGGTTCCATGATCTATTCCCGGTGTTGGGCCGGCCCCGGCCGGCCCTCCCTCTCACGCCATGATTTGGTGTCCCAGCGGCGCCATACAAGGCCAGCCGGCCGCCGCCGTCAAGCTCACAACCGCAGGACCTGGGCCTGGTGGCCGCAGGCCGCGATGAAGCGCAGCAGATCGTCGGCCGAGATCGCCGAAGTCATGGTGTTGACCAGGGGGTGGAAGTTCAGCGGCTGCTGCTCCAGCAACGCGGCGTCCAGCACCACCTCGACGCGCTGTTCTGGGTCGTTGATCAGGGCGAACGGCGTCACCGAGCCCGGCTCGACGCCCAGGAACTCCATCAGCCGCTCGGCCGAGCCGAAGCTCAACCGGCTGGCACCGATCACCTCCGGCAACCGTTTCAGGTCGATGTCCTTGTCGGCCAGGGTGACCACCAGCCAGTTGCGCTTCTTCTTGTCCCGCATGTACAGGTTCTTGCTGTGCCCGCCGGGCAGGCGGTGGTGCAGGGCGACGCCGTCGGCGACGGTGAACAACGGCTGATGTTCCATGGTCTCGACCGCGATGCCCAGTTCGTCGAGGCGGCGGAACAGGTCATCCGGGCTGGCGGGCATGGGTTCTTCTCCTGGCCGGTTGGCGGCGCAGCATAGGCCGCCAAGCGCCCGGGCAAAAGCCGTCTTGACCCTTGCCAGGACCGGCGATATCGGAGTATATGGGCGCGCCCGGCCAGCGCCGGGGCTCACCTGTGCGGGCGTAGCTCAGGGGTAGAGCGCAACCTTGCCAAGGTTGAAGTCGTGAGTTCGAATCTCATCGCCCGCTCCAATTTCCCAGGGGCTTGGCCGGGAACGGCCGAGCCCTTGTTGCGTCCGGCAATCAACCGACGATGCCGCGGCGCGGTCCGCCAGATGGCCGTTACGGGCCACCGATGGAGCTTGTAGGCAGGGTTCGCTCGGGCGGGAACCACAGCGTCACGGTCGTGCCTTTGGCGACTTCGCTGTCGATCTCGATCGCGCCGTCGTGCAGCTCCATCAGCGATTTGCAAATGGCCAAGCCAAGGCCCGTGCCTTCCTGCGATTTCGTCATGGCATCGCCGATCCGCTCGAACGGCTCGAAAATCTTTGGAATATCGGCCCGCGGCATGCCTTTGCCGGTATCCCTTACCTTGAAGATAAAACCGTTCTTGCCGTCGACTTCGGCTGAAAACGAAACCGATCCGCCGGCCGGGGTGAATTTGACGGCGTTGCCAAGGACGTTGATGAGTATCTGTACCACCCGCCGTTGGTCCGCGATAAGTTGCGGCAGTCCGGGCGGCTTGTCGGCGGACAGGGCGATGTTCTTTGACTGGGCCAGGTGCCCGACGTTTTGCAGGCTGACATCCATCATCTCGGATACATCGATCGCGCGCTCGACCAACTCTTCCTTCCTGGCTTCGATTCTGGCGATGTCGAGGATGTCGTTGAGCAGGTCAAGGAGGTAGCGGCCGGAGCGATGTATGTCCGTGACATATTCGTGGTGTCTGTCGTTTTCCATTTTGCCGATAACGCCGTCCACCAATATTTCCGAGAAACCGATGATCGCGTTCAGGGGCGTACGCAGCTCATGGCTCATGTTGGCGAGGAACTCTGATTTCGCCTGATTTGCATGTTCTGCTTCCATCAGGGCCGCCTGCAGCGCTTCCTCGGCTTCTTTGCGTTTGGTGTGTCCGTCATCAAAACATTCGGGACTGTTGAGCCTATTTCTTAACGGAGGATCTGGCTCATCTTGGTTTGATGTTAA
>JASLMH010000261.1 GCA_030746635.1 Alphaproteobacteria bacterium
CATGGTGCCGCCAATGCATTGCGTGCTAACCGGGCCAGACCTGGACGTAGGCGCAGCGCTGCCTTTCCGAGACCTCACCGAAGTTGGCGTTGTAGTCGGCGATCAGTTCCTTGAAGTGGTCGGACTCCTGGAAGCGCTGAAAGGTCGCCTCGCTGTCGAACTCGTAGACCGCCATGTACTGGAATTGGTCGTCGCTCAGGATGGTGCGGTAGCGGCGGGCGCTGACGGCGCCCGGGAAACGCAGCAACTGCGGGCAATGTTCGGTGTTGTACCACTGGTTGAAGGCGTCCTCGCGATCGGCGGCGATCGTCGCCTTGACGGTAAACAGTACGGTGGCCATGGCCCATCCTCCCTTGCCCGTGGGTATCCCAAGGCGGCAAGCATCGGCCAGGACGGCCGGCCATGCAATGCCGCACCATTGCGACGGCGGCCCCGCCGGCCCATGATGGCGGCTGGGGAGAAAATCGATGACACAAGCGAACCGACGGCCCTCCGGCTACGCCAAGCACCCGAACTACGATGTGCATTTCGAAGGCTGCCCGCGCCGGGTTCGGGTGGTCTTCAACGGCGAGACCATCGCCGATTCCACCGGCGCGCAGTACCTGTACGAGACCAAACATCTGCCGGTGTACTACTTCCCGGCCGCCGACGTGCGTCAGGACCTACTGCGGCCGACCGATCATTCGAGCCACTGCCCCTTCAAGGGCGATGCCAGCTACTGGAGCATCCAGGTCGGCGAGCGGCAGGCCGAGAACGCCGTCTGGAGTTACCGCGATCCCTATCCGGAAACCGCCGAGATCAGGGACTTCATGGCCTTCTACTGGAACCGGGTCGATCAATGGTTCGAGGAGGACGAGGAGGTCTTCGTCCATCCCCGCGACCCCCATTCGCGCGTCGATATCCTGCCGTCGTCCCGGCCGGTGCGGGTGATGGTGGACGGGCAGGCGGTGGCGGAGAGCGAGCGCGCCCGCTTCCTGTTCGAGACCGGGCTGCCGACCCGCTACTACCTGCCGAAGGAGGACGTGCGGGCGGACCTGCTGGTGCCCTCGGACAGGGTCAGCAACTGCCCCTACAAGGGCACCGCCCGCTATTGGCATCTCGATCTGGATGGCGAACGCCACGAGGATCTGGTCTGGAGCTACCCCGAGCCGGTCGCCGAAGCCGCCCGCATCACCGACTATCTGTGCTTCTTCAACGAACGGGTCGGAGCGATCACCGTCGACGGCGTCGAGATGGAGCGGCCAACGACCCAATGGTCTAAATAGCCCGCCCGGGGAGTTGATCTAGGGTGGCCGCCGATCCGGCCGCGGTGATCCAGTCGCTGATCGCCGCCTGTCTTTTCGCGCTCGGCATTCAGTTCCTCAACCTCGGTCTGCGCCATGCGGATTCGCGCATCGGCACCCTGATCGACATCGGCGCCTCGGCGGCGTTCTACTGGCTGCTGTCGCCGCTGTTCCTGAAGCTGGAGTACTGGCTGACCCCGGCGGCCTTGATCTTCGCCGCCGTCGGGGTATTCCGGCCGGTGCTGTCGGCCAACCTGGCCCTGGCCGGGGTGCATCGTCTGGGGCCGACCCTGGCCTCGGCCCTGACCTCGACCGGGCCATTGTTCGCCGCCGTGTTCGGCGTGGTGCTGCTGGGCGAGGCGCTGACCGCGCCGATCATCCTCGGCACCCTGGCGGTGGTGTTAGGTACCATGATCCAGACCGGCGGCAAGGGGGCCGGGCGGGACTGGCCGCTTTGGGCCATCGCACTACCCTTGGCCGCCTCCTGCCTGCGCTCGCTGTCGCATGTGCTGATCCGCATCGGCCTGGCCTTCGCGCCGGAACCGCTGTTCGCCGGCCTGGTCGCCTACACGGTGTCGTTCCTGGTCGCCGTCACGGCGGAAGGCCGGCGGAGCAAGAAGCGGGTCGACTGGCGCAGTCCCGGTCTGGCCTGGTTCGCCGTCGCCGGAGTGACCCACGGCCTGGCGGTCTGGAGCATGAATGCGGCCCTGCAGAAGGCGCCGGTGACCATCGTCGTACCTCTGGTCTCGGCGGCGCCGGTGGTCACCCTGCTGCTAGGCTTGGTGGTATTCCGTCGCGAAACCATCACAATGCGCAAGGGGGCGATGGTGGCCCTGGTGTTCGCCGGCGTGGCGCTGATTGCCGGCAGCGGTTGAGGAATGACGGCGGTGGCCATGTTGGGCGAACAGCAACGGATGATCCGCGACACCGCCCGGCGTTTCGCCCAAGCCGAAATCCTGCCCCACGCCAGGGAATGGGAGAAGACCGGGGCGCCGGCCGAGCTGCTGCGCAAGATGGGCGAGGCCGGCCTGATGGGCGTCTGCATCGATCCCGAATGGGGTGGCGCCGGCGCCGACTTCACCTCCTACGTCCTGGCCATGGAGGAGATTTCCGCCGCCGACGGCGGCATCGCCAATCTGATGGCGGCCAACAATTCACCGGTGGCGGCGGCCCTGCAACAGCACGGCACGACGGCACAGAAACGCCGCTTGCTGCCCGACCTGACCGCCGGCCGGCGCATCGGCGCCTTCCTGCTGACCGAGCCGCATACCGGTTCCGACGCCGCCGCCATCCGCACCAAGGCCGAGCGGCACGGCGATGGATTCGTGCTGAACGGACAGAAGCAGTTCATCACCGCCGGTGCCCGGGCCGGGGTGGCGATGATCGTCGCCGTCACCGACCCCGAGGCCGGCGGCCGCGGCATCAGCACCTTCATCACGCCGACCGACAACCCCGGCTACCGGGTGCTGCGCCAGGAGGCCAAGCTGGGCCACCGCACCAACGACACCTGCGCCATCGCCCTGGCGGACATGGTGGTGCCGACCGACGATCTGCTGGGCGAGGAAGGCCGCGGCCTGGCCATCGCGCTGGCCAATCTCTCGGCCGGCCGCATCGGCGTCGCCGCCCAGGCGGTCGGCGGCGCCCGCGCCGCCTACCAGGCAGCATTGGCCTATGCCAAGGAGCGCGAGGCCTTCGGGAAGCCGATCATCGAGCATCAGGCGGTGGCCTTCCGCCTGGCCGAGATGGCCACCGGCATCGAGGCCGGGCGGCGGCTGTACTTGCACGCCGCCGCCGTACACGACAGCGGGGCGGAAAGCCTCAAAGAGGCCTCCATGGCCAAACTGTTCGCATCGGATATGGCCGAGCGGGTGGCCTCGGCGGCGATCCAGACCCTCGGCGGCTACGGCTATCTGGAGGATTACCCGGTGGCCAAGATCCTGCGCGACGTCCGCGTCTACCGCATCTACGAAGGCACCAACGACATCCAGAAGATCGTCATTTCCCGGGCCCTGGCCCGCTGATGGATCGCTGTCGGCCCAGTCTGCTATAGTCGGCCAATCGTTGGCGGGAAAGGAGAGGTCGCGGTATGCCCGTCGAATACATCAAGTCGATCACCGAGCGGTACAACAGTTTGGGCTATGCGCCCTACCAGTGGTACCAGGCCGAAGAGGCGCCGCCCTGGGCGCCGTTGGAAAAACCGCTCTCGGACTGCCGCGTCGGCATGCTGTCGACGGCCGGCACCTATGTCGCCGGACAGGTCGCCTACTATTACAAGGACGACACCTCCCACCGGGCGATCCCCAAGGACACGCCGGCGGCGGAGTTGCGCTTCTCGCACATCACCGAGAACTACCTGCCGGACGCCCGGCGCGATCCGAACTGCGTCTTCCCCATCGAGCCGCTGCGGCAATTGGCGGCCGAGGGCGCCATCGGCGAACTGGCGGACGATCTGTTCTCCTGCATGGGCGGCATCTATTCCCGCCGCCGCGCGGTCGAGGAACTGGCCCCGGCAATGCATGACGCCTTCCAGGCGCAAGGGGTCGATGTCGCCTTCCTTGTACCCTTGTGACCGGTCTGCCACCAGACCGTGAGTCTGGTCGCGCGTTACCTGGAAGAACGGGGCCTGCCGACCCTGTGCATGGCCTCGGCCCTGGACATCATCAAGGCCGGCTGGCCGCCACGGGCGGTGTTCGTCGACTACCCCCTGGGTCACACCACGGGCAAGCCGTTCGCGCCGGCGGAGCAATTGGCCATTGTCCGCCAGGGCCTGGCCGGATTCGAGACCATGACCCAGCCGGGCAGCCTGAGCCATCTGGATTTCCGTTGGGCGGATGACGACGGCTGGAAGGCGGCCGAGGATGACACCGCGCGCGGCGATCAACGCCAGCCTCGCGATACCACCCCCCGCTATCAGACCGAGGCGGACCGGCAATTGGCCAAGGCTCGCCTGGCG
>JASLMH010000262.1 GCA_030746635.1 Alphaproteobacteria bacterium
TTTCAGCCCGGGGATCACGGCGTTTGGCGCGGAGTGGGATACAGATCTTGAGGGCCAAGGCACGGGCATCGCGCTTTTGCTTACTTTCGCGGACGCCTCCGTACAGACGGTGGAAACCGAAGTTCCGGATAACTTTACCGGGCAATTCTTCGGTATCGTTTCGGATACAGTCATTGCCTCCATCAGGCTTGATGAAGGAACGCAAGGTGGTCTCCAAGAAACTTTCGATATGGACAACGCCCGGTTCGTCGTGGCATCGGCTGTCCCCGAACCCGCCACCCTGACCCTTTTCGGCCTCGGTCTACTGGGCGTTGGCGCGGCACGGCGGCGGAAGAAACTCGCGGCCTGAGTGGGGACGGCTCCTAGGGTTGCTCAAAGCGGCGGTTCTTAGGGGCCGCCGGCTCTAGGCCAAGCCGACGCCACGCCAGAAGATGAAGCGCTGCCGCGCGGCGAAGATGATCATGCCGAGCACCAGCACCGAGACCTCGAGGAACAGCAGCAGATAGAGCGGCCGGTTCTTGACGCCAAAACGCCGGACGATCAAAAGCTGGGCGCCGCCAGATACCGCGAACAGCAAAACCAGCGCTTCCATGTAGAAGACGGTAGGCGGCCGGCGCGTTAGCCCGAACCAGATAGCGAAAGCGGCCAACACCAGCAAGCGTCCCTGCAGGGCGACGGTCAGGCCCGCGGGCTGTTCCTTCTCGAACAGCGTCTGCGCCGCTTCATCCACTGCGGCGCCCCGATGATCGATCTGTTCCACGGTTTCCGTTGTCCGATCCGACATTCCGGACAATACCGCCACGGCTGAAATGCCCGCGAAAACGGCAAACGGGCTCTCATTACATGGCCCGTCGCCAGCGCAAAAAAAAATCCACCCGGAGTTTGTGGGTTGGCGAAATTGGGCGGGCATTGTCAGGTTAACGGGCGTCCAGTTCAATGGGCGGCGATTTGGCCGGCGACGATGCATCCGATCTCGTACCGCTGTCACCCCTTTCCGCCCGAAATCTTTCGGCACGCCGTGTGGCCTTATGTTCGCGGCAGACTGCCTCCTCCACCACCCTTCGCTCTTCGAGCTTGCCCACTTTGCCGAAGTAGCCTTCGGCTACGAAGGCCGGGCGGGTGGCGGGCCATCCTTCGCGCCGCTGTAAGGGCACGAAACCGTCGCGGTTCGCCAATTGACCCGCGATCAATTGACTGGACCGTTCTGCTTGCGAAACTTCTCGGTTAGGCTTTGCTGTTCGAACCGAGGAGTCATGCATGAAAGCGCCCGATTTCGAGTACCAGCGGCCGGAAAGCCTGGCGGAGGCACTCGATCTGCTCGCACGGCACGGCGGCGAGGCCGCCATTGTCGCCGGCGGGCAGAGCCTGATGCCGATCCTGAATTTCCGCCTGGCGGCACCGGCGTTGCTGATCGACATCGGTGGCCTGGCGGAGTTGCGGCAGGTCAACGACGGCGGCGATCACCTGGTCCTGGGGGCCGGGCTGCGCTACTGCGATCTCGAAGCCAGCGAATTGGTGGCGCGGCACCTGCCGTTGCTGCATTCGGCGCTGGGCCATGTCGGCCATCCGGCGATCCGCCATCGCGGTACCCTGGGCGGCAGTTTGGCCATGGCCGATCCGGCGGCGGAATTGCCGGCCTGCTGCCTGGCCCTCGATGGAGAGTTTACGCTCACCTCGCAACGCGGCGAGCGGCGCTTCGCCGCCGACGGATTTTTCCAGGGCGTCTACGACACGGCCCTGGCCGACGACGAAATTCTGACCGCTGTACATCTGCCCAAGCGGCCGCCGGATGCCATCTGGGCGTTCGACGAAGTCGCCCGGCGCCGGGGCGACTTCGCGTTGGCCGGGCTGGCCCTGGTCGGCCGGCCGGCGAACGGAGCGCTTGGGGCGCCGCGCTTGGTGCTTCTGGGCGTCGCCGACCGGCCGCTGCTGGCCGGCCGCACCATGGCGCTGTTGGAAGGTGTGCCATTGGACGAAGACCTGATCGACGCCGCCGTGGAAACCGTTGCGGCGGAAGTCGATCCGCCCGACGATCCCGCCTATCCGCCCGAGTACCGCCGGCATTTGGCCGGGGTTCTGCTGCGCCGCGTGTTGAGGCGGGTGGCGGCGGAGCTGTCGTCATGAGCCCGCGGCACCGGCGCATATCGCTGACCGTGAACGGCGAAGCCGTGCAGAGCGAGGTGCCGGTGCGGCTCAATCTGGTCGATTTCCTGCGGCACCATCTCGGCTTCACGGGCAGTCACGTGGGTTGCGAACATGGCGCCTGCGGGGCCTGCACGGTGCTGCTGGACGGCCGCACCGTGCGCGGTTGCCTGATCCTGGCGGTGCAGGCCGACGGCGCCGTGCTGGAAACCATCGAGGGGGCCGACGCCGGCGGCCGGCTGGCCGACCTGCAGACGGCCTTCCACCGCCTGAACGCGCTGCAATGCGGCTTCTGCACCCCCGCCATGCTGCTGACGGCGGACGAGTTGCTGCAAGGGAACCCGGATCCGAGCCGGGACGAAATTCGCGAATACCTCTCAGGCAACCTTTGCCGCTGTACCGGCTATCAGGCGATCGTCGACGCCATCCAGGCGGTGGCGGCCACGCGCCGCGGCGGGTCCGCGCCATGAACGGGCCGGAAAACCTGGGCCGCCCGATCGGCGCCGAAGTGCCGCGCGATCGGGCCAAACGCCTGCTCAACGGCCGGGGCCGCTATGTCGACGACCTCTTCCTGCCGCGCCTGCTGCACCTGGCCCTGGTGCGCAGTCCCCATGCCCATGCCCGAATTCTGGAGGTCGACCCAGGCGACGCGGAACGGCTGCCGGGCGTAGCCGGTGTCCTGACCGCCGGCGATCTGGCCCCGGTTCTGAGTTCCTGGCGGGCCGAACATCGCCTGTTTCCCACCATGGCGGCGCCCCGGCAAACCGCCTTGGCCGAGGATATCGTCCGTTGGCAGGGCGAGGCGGTGGCCGCCGTCGTGGCCGATAGCCGCGCCCTGGCCGAGGATGCGGCCGAACGCGTGCGGGTCGAATACCGGGAACTGCCGGCCGTGGTGGACGGCAACGATGCCTTGGCGCCCGCTGCCCCGGTCTTGCATGCGGACCTGGACGGCAATCTGGCCCTGGCGACCGAGATTTCGGCGGGCGACGTGGCCGCGGCCTTCGCAGCGGCGGCGCATGTGGCCGAGGAACATTTCCGTTTCCACCGCCATACCGGCGTCAGCCTGGAACCAAGGGGTATCGTCGCCGATTACGAGCCGGCGGAGGGCCGCCTGACCGTGCATCAATCGCATCAGACGCCGCACCAGCAACAGGACCTGTTCGCCCGGCTGCTCGATATTCCGGAACATAAAGTACGGGTGATCTGCCCCGACGTCGGCGGCGCCTTCGGCCTGAAGCATCATCTGATGGCCGACGAAGTGGTGGCCTGCGCCGCCTCGGTGTTGCTGGGCCGGCCGGTCAAATATATCGCCGACCGGCTCGAATCCTTTCAATCAGACATCCACTGCCGCGATCACCAGGTGCGGGCCCGCATGGCGTTTTCCAGAAGCGGCGAAATCCTCGGTCTGGAAATCGACGATCTGTTCAACGCCGGCGCCTATGGCCAATACCCGCGCTCCAGCGTCGCCGAGGGTAACCAGATCATCCGCCTGACCGGGGCGCCCTATCGCCATCCGAACTACCGCGCCTCTCTGCGCATGGCCTTCCTCAACAAAAGCATCCTCGGCCATATCCGTTCCGTCGGCCATCCCATCGCTTGTGCCGTGGCCGAACGTCTGGTCGACCTGGGCGCCGGCGCGCTGGGGCTCGATCCGCTGGCGATCCGGCGGCGGAACTATCTCGGCGAGGGGGATTTCCCCCGCACCTCGGTCGGCGGCGTGGAATTCGAGAAGCTGTCGCTGCATGCCTGCCTGGACCGCGCCGTGGAGAAGCTCGATGTCGACGCCTTCCGCCACGAACAACGGGACCTGCGGGCGCGCGGCCGGCATCGCGGCATCGGTTTCGCGACCTTCGTCGAACTGACCGCCATTGGCCCGGAATACTACGGCGAGGGCGGCCAGCATATCAGCGCCCAGGAAACCTGCCTGTTGCGCCTGGAAGCATCGGGCACGCTGCGTTGCCATACCGGCGCCACCGATCAGGGACAGGGTATCGACACCGGCATTCAGCAGGTCGTGGCCGGCGTGCTAGGCGTGCCGTTGGCGGACGTGGAGGTGATCAGC
>JASLMH010000263.1 GCA_030746635.1 Alphaproteobacteria bacterium
GGAGGATCATGTCCATCGGTCACCGAAAATGGGCCCATGGGTTCTGATCAACGCAGGTTGGTATAACCCCGAGAAAGTGCCTCGGATACAAAACGCCCATTCAGGCAATCTTGAAAGAACTCGGAATTGACGTCAAACTGTCGTTCAGATCAAATGTTGCACTTCGCGCCTGAATTCACCGCCGGCTGCTAGGGATCATGCAACGGAACGTGCAGGACTCGATCGGCATCCTGCCGCAGCCGATCGTCAACCTCGGCGCTACGGACTGCCGGTTCTGGCGGAATTTGGGCGTGCCGGCATATGTCCATGGCTGTTCGCCCAACGGCATGGGCGCGCCCAACGAGGCCGTGGACATCGACGAGTTCTTCCATGTCCTGCGGGTGCACGCGCTGTCCGCCTACGATTTTCTGACGACCCGCGAGAATTGAGGTCGTTGTCGCGCCGGCGGGCCCGCCTCAATAACTCCGCGGCAGGCCCAGGCGTTCGCCGAGGAAGTTCTTCACCATTTCGTTGGAGATCGGGCTGAACGGGCCCAGGCGGGCATCGCGGAACAGCCGCTCCATGGCGCTTTCCTCGACCAGACCATAGCCGGCCAGGATGCGCATGCAGCGGTCGGTGGCACGGATCGCCACTTCGCTGGCCGCCAGTTTGGCCATCGCCGCTTCGCCGGCGCAGTCGCGGCCGTTGGCTTGCAGCCAGGCCGCCTTGTCGGTCAGCAGGCGGATCTGTTCCAGTTCCGTCGCCACCTCGGCCAGGGGGTGCTGCACCGCTTGAAACGCCCCGATCGGCCGGCCATAGGCCTCCCGCTCCTGGGCGTAGCGCACGGTCAGGTCCAGCGCTGCCTGGGTGATGCCGACATAGATCGCCGCCGCCAGGGTGCGCTCCTCGTCCAGCGAGGAGAGCAGGTGGTACCAGCCCCGGCCCCGTTCGCCCAGCACGGCATCGGCCGGGGCGCTGGCGCCATCCAGGAACACTTCGCAGGTACAGGCCGCCCGCATCGCCATCAGTTCCAGCCGGCGCACGGTCACCGCCGGCTGCTGGCGCGGCGTCAGGATCAGCGACAGGCCCCGGGCACGCTTGTCCTCGGGCGCCGGGTCGGTGCGGCACAGCACCAGGATGGCGTCGGCGTCGTCGGCCAGGGAGGTGAACAGCTTCTGGCCGCTGATGCGCCATTCGTTGCCGGCCATCTCGGCCCGGGTGGTCAGCCCCAGGATATCGGTGCCGCCGCCCGGCTCGGTCATGCCGAAGGACATCAGGAACTCGCCTTTCGCCAGCCGCGGCAGGTATTCCGCCTTCTGCTCCTCCGTGCCGTGCTCCAGGAAGGCCCTTGCGGTCATCGAGATCAGCACCCAGTCCACCGCCAGGGAGGGGAAGCGCTTGGCCAGTTCCTCGCACAGCACCACCCCGGCCGTGAGGTCGCCGCCGCTGCCGCCATAGGCCTCGGGCACCGCCAGCCCGACCCAGCCGAGTTCCGCCAGGCGCCGCCACAACTCGCGGGGGATCCGCCGCGCCCGGTCCATCTCGCGGATCCGCGTCTCGGGCAATTCCCGCTCGAAGAACTGCCGCACGGCGTCGCGCAGCAGGCCATGTTCCTCTGGTGCATCGAAGTTCATCGCTCAACCCTCCCGGCGACCATAGTAATCCGAGCGGCCGGGGCGCGGAACGGCGCATCCTTGACGCTGTCGAAGGCCGGGCGATACCGTTCCTGCTGACTTGCTCACAGACCTTGGAGGCCAGCCCGGTGACCGCGCGCGCCGTTCAGCCAAAGCAATTCCCCTGGTACGACTATTCCCGCTATTCCTTCTCGCTGGCCCTGGCCGCGGGCCAGGGCGTCTATGTCTCGGGACATACGGGCTCGGAGTTCGATCCCACGACCAGGAAGATGGTGATCAAGGGCGGCATGGCCGAACAGTGCCGCACCGCCTACACCAAGATCGGCGCCATCCTGGAGGGCGCCGGCATGTCCCATGGCGACGTGGTGCGCATGGTCGAATACGTCCGCGTCGACGGCCTGGCCCACTACGCCGAAGCTGCCCAGGTACGGCAGGAGGTGTTCGGCGCCCACCGCCCGGCGGTCAACACGGTGCCGGTCAAGGCGCTGTTGCGGCCCGATGCCCTGATCGAGCTGGAGGCGACGGCGGGCCCGGTGGGTGCGGAGACCGGCTTCAGCGACGGCGGGCCGGTGGCCCGGGAATCGGCCGGCGTGGTGTTCCTGCCCACCATCCAAGCGGTGGACGCGGCCGGCAACATCATCGGCGCCGGCGACGTGGTGGGGCAGACCCAGGCGATCTTCGAGAAGGCCGCCGAGATGCTGGCGGCCCTGGGCCTCGGTTTCGACCGGGTGGTCAAGACCCTCGACTACCTGACGCCTGCGGCGCTGGCCGACTATCGCAACACCGGGCGGGTCCGCAAACAGTTCCTGGGCCCGGTCTATCCCTGCGCCGCCGGCATCCTGATGCCTGGCCTGCTGCATCCCGAGGCTCTGATCCAGTACGACTTCATCGCCACCCGGGACGACCCGGTGGCCATCAATCCGGGCTGGTCGCGCTACGACAAGCTGACCTACAGCCCCGGCGTGCGTGCCGGCGACCTGCTGTTCCTCTCGGGGCAGGGGGCCCTGGATCCCGAAACCCAAATCATGCTGTTCGACGGCGACGTGGTGGCCCAGGCCGAATACACCTACGAAAATATCATCAAGGTGGTACGGGCGGCCGGCGGCGGGCCCGAACATCTGGCCAAGACCATCGAGTACGTCACGCCGGCGGCCCTGCCACGGTATCGCGAAGTCGCCGGGGTGCGCTCGAAACTGCTCAGGGGTCCATTGCCGGCTTCCACCGGCCTGATCTGCGAGGCGCTGCTGCGCCCGGAGATGCTGATCGAGGTCGACCCCTTCGCGGTGCTGGCATGAGCGCCGAGCGGACCCTGCTGACCGACGAGCTCAAGTCCTGGATCGGCCGGGAGGTCAGCTATCCGGCGCGGGAGGAACTGGGCCGGGCCTCGATCCGCTATTTCGCCATGGCCCTGGCGGACGACAACCCGCTGTACCGTGACGATGCCTATGCCCAAGAGGCGGGTCATCCCTCGCTGGTGGCGCCGCCGACCTTCGTGGTCGAGACCTGCCAGTACGCCGACCGCCCGCCGAACCACCACGGCTATATCGGCCATGGCTGGGACCTGCCGATCGAGGGCTGCCGGATGATCCGCGCCGGCAACGCCTACGAGTTCATCCGACCGGTGCTGCCCAGCGACCGGGTTTCGGTGACCTGGACCCTGGAGGACATGGTCGAGCGCCCGTCGTCCCGGGGCGGCAGCCAGTTGTTCGTCAGTTCGGTGGCGCGCCATTACGACGCCGACGGCGAACTGCTGGCGGTCAACCGCGAGACCCTGGTCTACCAGCCCCTGGAGGGCGGGACATGATCGCCCCGACCAGGAAGGCCGAGGAGCTGCGGCCCGGCGAGGCCCTGCCGCCGTCGGAGCGGCATTTCTCGGCGGTGGATCTGGTGATGTACGGCGCCGCTACCTGGGACTGGCACCGCCTGCACTACGATGGCGCCTTCGCCGACGAGATGAAGCTGCCGGGGCCGATCATCGACGGCCAGATCTACGGCGCCCTGTTCGCCAAGCAGGCGGTGGACTGGCTTGGCCCTCAGGCCTTCGTCCAGAAGCTCGACTTCCGCATGCGGGCCATGGCCTTCGCCGGCGATACCCTGGCCGGCGAGGGCGAGGTGGTCGAAGCCAAGGCCGAGGACGGCCAGGCCATCGTCGTCCTGGCCCAGCGGCTGCGACGCGGCGATACGTTGATCGCCGAAGCCACCACCGAGGTTCGATTGCCGGACTAGCCAGTCGATGGCGTCGCCGGTGGATGCCCGGGTCAAGTCCGGGCATGACTGTTTTCCTATGGCATAGAGCCGTCATTGCCTGGCTCGACCCGGCAATCTCGAGATCAGCCAGCGCTGATATTGCTCGCACAGCAACAATGCCGGGTGTGTCGGATCGAGTGTCGGCCGCAGCATGTCGCCAGACCCGTAGCGAGATTGCCGGGACAAGCCCGGCAATGACGAATTTGTGTTCAAGAAAACCTATGCCAGGCCCGGGCCCGCCGGTTTTGCATTTGGATATAGCAGTCAATTGCGGGCGTGTACCGG
>JASLMH010000264.1 GCA_030746635.1 Alphaproteobacteria bacterium
GATGGTGGATCGCCTGCATATGGCGTGGACAATTCCGGAACGCCGATCGCCGGCGGCATCAATCGTATCGCTTACTATTTGGAACTCCAGCAGGGGGCCGGTGCCAGACAATGGGTATGGGCATCGATGGATGCCTTCACTCAGAACCTCGGGCAGATTGGTGTTCCGGTTATCGGCACTGGGGCCGTCTGGCAGCAAATAGTTGGCAACATGAACGTGGAATCCAACGTTGGCGGGATCACGACGGGAACCGGGATCGCAACAGGTAACATCGAGTTTTGGCACCAGTGCTACCTTGAATCGAACGAAATCGGTATTCCCGGAGCCAGTAATAGCGTTTATGACACCGGTGACGACAATAATCATGCCAACTCCTGCTATGGCTCGATGCAGGTGCATAATTACGGTTTGTCACAAACTTTGTTTGCCTGGAATGGCTGGGACACCCCTAATCATAACGACTTGGGTATTGGCAATAATCCTGGCACCCATCCCGATTGGACATTCGAAAATAACGCCAGCACATACACGCTCAAAAGCCTCGAAGTTTGGGTCCAGGCAGTACCCGAACCCGCCACGCTGACACTGTTCGGGTTGGGGCTGCTCGGCCTAGGCGCGGCACGGCGGCATAGGGGACTCGCAACCTGATTATTGAGCTCTCCTCAGGTTATTAGAAGCGGCAGTCTTCGGACTGCCGAATTCCTTTGTCGCGGTAGGCCAAGGGGTGGCCTTGACCCCGCAAACCGGGCCATTGCGGATGATTGCCGGTGCCATCAACCTACGGCAATCCGTTCACCCGGCCGGTTCCTTATCACGCCGATCGGTTGGCCATTTTGATGGCCCGAATTCAACCTTCCTGGCGTAGGTACATTGCTTCAATAGGAGCTTTCAAAACGGACCCAGATCGCGCGACCAACGCTCGAGCACCTGTAGACCGAAGTCGGTCGGCCGCTGGGCCGGGGCGCGGTCATACACCTCGCCCAGGCCCAGGCGCCGGGCGGTCAGCCGTTTGCCGTAGCACAGCAGGTGGTCGATGCTGGCCATCAGGAACGACAGCAGCGGCAGCACCTGGGCGAAGGCCGCGTCGGCCTGTTCTTCGCGGCCGGCCCGCAGGTCCTGGTATATCGCCACCTGGCGATCGCAGGCGTCGACACCCGGGATCATGCCGTCGCAGCCGGCCCGCAGGCTGTCCACCAGTTCCATGCCGTTGCGGCCGTTGAACAGGGTGAAGGCGCCGCCGGTGTCCTCGGCCAGGGCGGCGATATAGGTCGCCGGTCCCTCGGCCTTCAGGATGTTGATGTTGGGGTGCTGGCGGTGCAGTTCGGCGAAGCCGGCGTTGGAGACGCCGATGCCGATATATTCCGGGGCGTTCTGGATGCCGACCGGCAATGGCGACTGCTCCGCCACCTGGCCGTAGAACCGGATCAGTTCCGCCTCCGAGGCGCCGCGCACCGGCGGCGGCTGCAGCACCACCCATTGCGCCCCCAGCTCGGCCGCCGCCTTGGCCATGGCGATCTGGCCGGCTGTGTTGTTCTCGGCGATGGTGACGCTGATCGGCACCCGTCCGGCGACGTCCTCGGCCACCCATTCCATCAATTGCCGGCGCTCGTCGGTGGACAATTTGTTGGTTTCCGTCGCCAGGCCGCCGACCGCCAGGCCATGCACGCCCTGGGCCAGGGCACCAGCCACCTGCCGGCGCATGGCCGCCCGGTCGAGGCCGCCGTCGGCGCTGAAGAAGGCATACAGCATCGGATAAATGCCGTGGAAGGCGGCTTCGCTCATCAATCCTCTCCCAACTTGCGGGCCAGCACCTTCAGGCCCGGCTTGAAGGCCGGTCGCCGGCGATAGATCTCCAGGTGGTGGCGGGCCAGCAGGCGCCGCAGGTTGCCGCTGGAGAAAAACAGGCAATGATGCGGCGGCGTGAAGACATCCCAGGCCGGCAGACGCCGCGGTCGGCGCCAATGGCCGATATCGGGGGTGGTCAGGTACAGAACGCCATCCGGCGTCATCAGCGACGACAGGGCGGCGGCGAAGCGGTTGGCGTCGGCCACGTGCTCCAGCACTTCCGAGCAATAGACGGCGTCGAAGCGGACATCGCAGCTATCGGCGAAATCCTCCAGGCCGCCGGCCTCGAAACGGCTGCCGGGATAGTGCTGGCGGGCATGGGCCACGGCGTCGGCGTCGGGATCGATGCCCCAGGCCTGGAAGCCGGCCTGGCGCGCCGCCTCGGTGGTGAAGCCGCCGGAACAGCCGACGTCGAGGAACTGCTTGCCGGCCGGACCGCCCGACACCTCGTGCGCCAACAGCGCGACCCGCCGACGGGCGCGCCGCAGCTTGGAGCCGACCTTGCGGAAATAGGCCCGCGTGCCGGCGCTGTCGGGGTTGCTGTACAACTCCGCCAGGGCCGCCGCATCGAGCATCGGGTGCAGGAACACCAGGCCGCAATCGGCGCAGCGGTGATAGGTCCAGTCGCGATGCCGGATCAGCGGCGAACAATCGCCGCCGCCGCAAACCTGGCAATGCGGTGGATCCGAGTTTTCAACGACCTCAGCCGGCATTTCCCAGCCATAGGTCAAAGCGAGCCGCAAGGCAAACTGGCCGTGGCGGCGGCTCCCCGCCTGGGCTATGTTCCAGGCGCCGGGACGGTGCCACGCCGTTCCGGTGATTTGCTTTCGGGAAGTGGCGATGAACGTGCGGCCGCAAGACAGCGTCGAATGCGCCTATGGCTGGGCGGTGGCGGTGGTGTCCACCATGATGATCGCCGTCGCCTTCGGCACCTCCTATCTGGTGGTCGTCGGTTTGAAGCCGATCGCCGCCGACTTCGGCTGGCCCAGGCAGATTCCTTCCGCCGCCTACGCCATGGCCCTGTTCGGCGCCGGTATCGGCGGCATCTTCATGGGCTGGTGGGCCGACCGCAAGGGCATGGGGGCGCCGGCCCTGTTCGGTGCCTTTTTCGTCGGTGCCGGCACCATCGCCGCCGCCTATAGCCCCGATGCGATCACCTTCCTGGCGGCGCATTTCCTGATCCTGGGGCTGCTGGGCAACGGCGCCATGTTCGCGCCGCTATTGACCAACGTCACCCATTGGTTCGACCGCCGCCGCGGCATCGCCGTCGCCGTCGTCGCCAGCGGGCAAAGCCTGGCCGGCGCGATCTGGCCGCCGATATTCCGCTACACCATCGATGAATATGGCTGGCAGGAAAGCATGATCGGTTACGGTCTGTTCTGTTTCGTCACGCTGATCCCGCTGGCGCTGGTGATGCGCCGGCCGGCGCCGCGCCCGACGGTGGCGTCCGTGGCGGCCGCCGAGGCGCGCGGAAATGGCGACGGCCGTGTCCTGCGGATGCCGCCGAATTTGGCGCTCGGGCTGTTGTGCGTCGCCATCGTCGGCTGCTGCGTCGCCATGTCGATGCCGATGGTGCATATCGTCGCCCATTGCAGCGATCTGGGCTTCTCCGCCGCCCGCGGCGCCGAGATGCTGTCGATCCTGCTGGCCTGCGCCTTCATCTCGCGCATCGGCTACGGTTGGCTGGCCGATCGCGTTGGCGGCCTGCGGACGCTGTTCCTGGGCGCCTCGCTGCAACTGCTCGGGTTGGCCTGTTTCGTGTACGTCGACAGCCTGCAGGGCCTGTACCTGGTATCGGTGTTCTATGGCCTCGGTTACGGCGGTATCGTGCCGATGTACGCGATCATCGTCCGCGAGCTGTTCCGCGACAGCGAAGCCGGCTGGCGGATGGGCGTGGTTTTCCTGTTCGGCACCATCGGCATGGCGCTTGGCGGCTATTTCGGCGGGCTGATTTTCGATCTGACGGGCAGCTACCGCCTGGCGTTCCTGACCGGCATCGGTTTCAACATCTTGAACCTGGTGCTGGTCGGCTTCATGTTGTCGCGTCAAGGCGGCGGCGATCGGCGGGCGATTCCACTGCCGGCTTGAGCTTGTACCCTCTTTCGGGGATAGGTGACACGTATGACGGCTTTGCAGGTTTCTTCGGCAAGGAGCGTGGTCCGCCGCGATGCTGGTGCATCGTTGGCCCGCATTTCCCGCCCTGGCCATGGCCTGCGCGTCGTTGTCGGCCCGACAGGGCAGGAGAGCCACGCGGCGCGATGTGGGTCATCG
>JASLMH010000265.1 GCA_030746635.1 Alphaproteobacteria bacterium
TCCGGCCGCGGCATCGGCCGCGCCATCGCCGGCAAACTGGCCAGCGCCGGCGCCGCCGTCGTGGTCAACGACCTGGATGACGGGCCGGCGGGGGAAACCACCGCCGCCATCGAGGCCGCGGGCGGCCGGGCCGTGGCCTGCAATGGCGACGTGGCGGCGGCCGATTTCGGCGACCGGATCGTCGCCGTGGCGCTGGCGGAACTCGGTGGCCTGGACATCATCGTCAACAACGCCGGCTATATCTGGAACACCACCATCCAGAACAACACCGACGAGCAATGGCAGGCGATGCTGGACGTCCACGCCACGGCGCCGTTCCGCCTGCTGCGCGCGGCCCAAGGCCATTTTCGCGACTGCGCCCGGCGCGAGGCGGCGGAGGGCGCGCCGGTGCACCGCAAGGTGGTCAACATCTCGTCGGTCTCCGGTTTGTACGGCAGCGCCACCCAGGGCGCCTATGCGGCGGGGAAAATGGCGGTGGTCGGCCTGACCAAGAGCCTGGCGAAGGAATGGGGCCGCCATTGCGTCAACGTCAACGCCGTCGCCTACGGCTTTATCGGCACCCGGTTGACCCAGTCTTTCGACGGCGAACCGGCCGCGATCGAGGTCCACGGCCGGCGGCACAAGGTGGGATTCCCGACGGAGATGGCGGCGCGCCTGCACGAGGGGACTTCACTCGGCCGCGCCGGCACCACCGCCGAGGCGGCCGGCGCGGTCTACATCCTGTGCCTGCCGGAAGCCGATTTCATCACCGGCCAGGTGCTGGTCTGCGATGGCGGCCATCACTAAGATTGATTCCGATTTCATCGGCTTGGCCCGGCCGGCCCGGTCAAGCCTGAATCGCTCTATCTCGGAACGGCATGGCCCATCGCGACGAACGTCCGTTTGAACCCCACCCGGACGGTATCCGTCGGCACGCGCCGTCGGTGCTGCGCAACCGCGAACCGATCCTGCGGGTTCTGCGCCGTGTCCTGCCGCCCGCCGGCGCGATCCTGGAAACCGCCAGCGGTTCCGGCGAGCACGTGGCCTGGATGGCGCCGCGCCTGCCCAGGCACCAATGGGCACCCAGCGAAGCCGATCCGACGGCGCTGCCCGGCATCGACCTCTGGGCCGCCGGAGCGGCGGCCGACAACATCCTGCCGGCCCGACACCTGGACGTAACCTGGGCCGAATGGCCGGTCGCCGACCTGGGGGATGATCTGGTGGCGGTGACCAGCCTCAACCTGATCCATATCGCTCCCTGGTCGGTCTGCGAGGGTTTGCTGGCCGGTGCCGCCCGCATCCTGCCTGCGGGCGGCCTGTTTTTCCTTTACGGCCCGTTCCGGCGCGGCGGCCGGGTCCTGTCGGGCGGCGACCGGGAGTTCGATCAATCCCTCAAGCAGCGCGATCCGGACTGGGGTCTGCGCGACCTGGAGCGGGTGATATCGAAGGCGGAAGACGAAGGCCTGAGCTTCGAGGAAAGCGTCGAGATGCCGTCGGGCAATCTCTCGGTGATCTTTCGCGGACGGGCGGATTAGCGGCTGATTTTCCCTGTTATTGCGGGTGATGCCGGTCACTTGCGTGGCCGCCCGCGCCGCACATATCCAGGGTTGTCCCGAACCGCGACCCAATTGGGCGCAAGCCACAACCGGACAGAAACGGCGCGATGCATAATTGGCCTCCATTTTTTGCTACAATACAGCCGATTTCATTGGCTAACGGAGGATCGCCGGGCGCCCGGGGGCGCGGCGCGGCGTTTCGGCATCGCGGCGGCGAGGGGCGGACCGGGGCAAAACCATCATGATCCGGCGAAATCAGCGGACAACCGAACAAACCAAGGCGCTACGGCGCCTGTTGGCGGCCCATGACCGGTTTCTCGACCGGCTGACCGGCGGACTGCCCGAATGGCAGCGTCGCAACCTGCGGGCCGGCGTTACGGCGATCGAAGCGGCATTGGTGATGCCGGCGTTCCTGTTGATGTGTTTCGGCATCATCGAGGTGTCGTTGATGTATTTCGTCGCCACCACCCTGGAGGGGCAGGTGGCCTTGGCCTCGCGCCAGGTTCGCACCGGCAACGTGCAGCAGGAAGGCGATCCGCTTGAAGCCTTCCGCACCCTGCTGTGCAGCGGCGCCCCGTTCGTCGACTGCGATCGCCTGGTGCTGGACGTGCGCAACTACGGCTCCTTCGGCGAAATCGAATATCCGGAGTACACCGACGAGGAAGGCGAAGCCTCGAACAACGAGTTCCTGCCTGGCGCCTCGGGCGACATCGTACTGGTGCGGATTTCCTACCGTTGGGAGGTGACGACGCCGTTCCTGCAACACTACCTGGCCGACAGCGGCAGCAGTTCGAAAACCCTCAACGCCGCCGCCGTATTCCAGAACGAGCCCTACGAAGGAGCGATCAACTGATGCGCTGGCTGGCCAAATTCCTGCGTTCGCGGGCCGCCATCGCGGCCACCGAATTCGCCCTGGTCCTGCCGGTCGGCATACTGTTGCTTGTCGGCACCTCCGAGGTCGGCACGCTGATGCTGCTGGACCGCAAGGTGACCCGGGCGGCTCACATCGCCGCCGACTTGATCGCCCAGACCACTTCCGTCAGCGAAAGCGACGTCAACAACGTCTTCGACGCCATGGAGGCGATCCTGTTGCCGTTTCCGGGCAGCGTGTCGATGATCATCACCTCCGTGTACCAGGAGCCGGGCGAGGACGATCCGTCGGTGGACTGGTCGGAATCCAGGGGCGGCACGGCGGAAACCGGGACCTACACCCTGCCCTCGGGCCTGGTCGCGGACGGTGAATCGGTGATCGTCGCCCGCGTGACCTACCAACACACGCCATTGTTCGACGATTTCATCCTGGGCGAGATGACGATCACCGACGTGGCTTATCTGAAACCGCGGCGGACGCTGCGGGTAACGGGACCGTAGCGCGGCGCCGGAGCCGGCCAAACGGAGTGAGGTTGTATCATGCCGTCGAAGCAAATCGAGACCCGATCCGGATCGGCCATCGGCCGTTGGTGGCGCCGGGCCCGTGAACAGTTGCGGCGGTTCAACCGCGACAATACCGGCGCCATCGCCATCATCTTCGTGCTGACCTTGGTGCCGATCGCCGCCGCCGCCGGCGCCGCCGTCGATATTTCCCGCGCCTATCTGGTCAAGCACCGCCTGGGCATGGCCCTGGACGCCGCCGGCCTGGCGGTCGGCGCCTCTTCCGGCGCCACGGAAGAAGAACTCAACGCCATCATGCAGAGCTATTTCGATGCCAACTACCCGGCCGAGGAATTGGGTGTGACGGCGGAGCCACAGATGACCATCGACGGCAGCGACATCACCATCACCGCCACCGCGGACATCGACACCACCCTGATGAAGATCGTCGGGATCGACAATATCGAGGTCGCCGCCTCGACCACCATCATCCGCGAGACCAAGGGCCTGGACGTGGTCCTGGTGCTGGACAACACCGGCTCGATGTCCGGTTCGAAGTTGACCTCGTTGAAGACCGCGGCCACCAGCTTCGTCGAGATCCTGTTCGGCGACAATGACGAGTCGGATTTGCTGCTGGTCGGCGTGGTGCCGTTCACCGGCGCCGTCAATATCGGCATCGACGAGGATTTCCGCGATCTGTACACCACCAGCAATCCGGTCGACGCCGACTATGAACCGGATATCTGGCGCGGCTGCGTGGAAGCGCGGGAGTCCCCGTACGACACCACCGACGACAGCCAGTTGGACTCGCCCCTGGGCGGCGGCCGCTGGGAACGTTATCTGTGGCCGGACGACTACTACCGCAACCGTTGGAGCCGCCTGTACGAAAGCCTGTCCAATTGGCAGTCCTATGGTCCGAACAAGTATTGTCCGATCGAATTGTTGCCGATGACCAACGTCAAACAGACCGTGCTGGACAAGATCGACGACATGATCGCCCGCGGCGTTACCCACATCAATCTGGGCGCCGTCTGGGGTTGGCGGGTGCTCTCCCCCGGCGCCCCCTACACCGCCGGCCATGACTACGACGATGACGAGTTCAACAAGGCGATCGTGATCATGACCGACGGCGCCAACTACGTTTCGTCGAACGAAGATGACTATTCCGGTTTCGGCCTGCACTTCGAGCTGATCGGCGACATGAGCC
>JASLMH010000266.1 GCA_030746635.1 Alphaproteobacteria bacterium
GAAGGATCTCTTGGTGCGCAAAGCTCGTTGAGCTTGACCGGAGCCGGGCCCCTCCCCCACCCCCCCACCCCCCCGAAACGGACGAATTGTGTTGGCGGGTGGGGGGGCGGGCCGGCCCCGCCCCCCCCCCCGCCCCCCCTTTTGGTCGTTTGCGGGGGGGGGGCGGGGGGGGGGCGGGGCCCGGCTCCGGTCAAGCTCAACGAGCTTTGCGCACCAAGAGATCCTTCGCGGCCAGCACCGCGCCGCCGGTGATCAACAGGCAGGCAATCGCCACCGTCCAGGTCGGCTCGGCGAAGCCGAACAGGATCAGCAACAACGTCGAGAGCAATGGTGCGGCATAGGCGGCGGCGCCCAGGGCCTGGATCTGGCCGCGCTTGACGCCGTGGTCCCAGAAGAAGAAGGCCAGGCCGACCGGCCCCAGGCCTAGCCCGGCGACGGCCAGCCATTGGCCGGCGTCGGCCGGCCACACGGTGCGCTCGAATAGCAGATGCGCCAAACCCGCCAGCACCGCCGTGGCGCCGCAAAAGCCGCCCACCGTGTCCGTCGGCACCTCGGCGAAGCGGCGCGAGAGCACGGAATAACTCGACCAGATCACGGCGCAAGCCATGGCCGCCAGGTGGCCGGCACCGACGGCGCCGCCCCAGGCCGCCGCCTCGCCGCCCGTCAACAGCAGCCCGGCGCCGGCCAGCCCGGCGAGACCCCCGGCGATGTGCCACCAACGCAGGCGTTCACCCGGCAACAGGGCCGAGAACAGCACGATCAACAACGGCCAGAGATAGGCGATCAGGCTGGCCTCCACCGCCGGGGCGCGGCGCAGGGCCAGGAAATAAAAAAAGTGGTAGCCGAACAGGCCGCCGATCCCCACGGCCCAGACCAGGGGCGGTTGCCGCAGATGGCCAAAGATGGCCTCGCCGCGCCACAGCCACTTGCCCAGGGCGAGCAGAAAAGCGATGGCGAAAGCCATCGCCGCCAGTTGGAACGGCGGCACCCGGCCGCTGGCGGCGGTCAGGAGCGCCAGCAGCGCCCACATCAGAACCGCCACGAAACCCAACAGGGTGGCCCGGCGCCGGGCCGCCACGTCCATTGCCGGCCCGGGCGTTCAGGGCACCTGCAGGAATGCGTCGTCGGTTTCGACCTGATAGCCCTCGGCCAGGCGGTTGGTTTCGTTGAACATGCCGACCACGCTCATCAACTCGCCCAGCATCGCCTCGCTCATGCCCTGTTTGCGCGCCGCCGCCGTGTGCGAGCGAATGCAGTATTCGCAGCCGGTGGTGGCGCTGACCGCGATGGCGATCATCTCCTTGGTCAGGGGATCCAGGGCGCCCGGCGCCATCACCTCTTTCAGGGTTTCCCAGGTCCGCCGCAGCAGGGCCGGGTGGTGGGCGATGGTGCGCCAGAAATTGGGCACGAAGTCGATCCCCTTGGTGGCCATGATGTCGTCGTAGATGGCCCGTACCTCGGCATCGGCGTCGTCATAGTCCACCGGGCGCACGGTTGTCGGCATCGCCCATCCCTCCCTGTTGGCTTCGGCCGCCCGGCGGCGGCCGGTCAGTACATGTGCTGGCCGCCGTTGATCGACATCGTCGAGCCGGTGACGAAGGTCGCCTCGTCGGCGACCAGGAACATCACCGCACGGGCGATCTCGTCGGCGTTGCCCAGCCGGCCCACCGGTATCCGCGCCACGATCTTTTCCAGCACGTTGTCGGGCACCGCCGCCACCATGTCGGTGTCGACATAGCCCGGCGCGATGGCGTTGACGGTGATGTTGTAGCGGGCGCCTTCCTGGGCCAGGGCCTTGGTGAAGCCATGGATGCCCGACTTGGCGGCGGCGTAGTTGACCTGACCGTACTGTCCGGCCTGACCGTTGATCGAGCCGATATTGACGATGCGGCCGAAGCGGCCGTCGCGCATGCCCGGGAACACCGCCTTGCACAAATTGAAGCAGGAGCCGAGGTTGGTATCCACGACCTTCTGCCAGTCCTCGTGGCTCATGTTCATCAGGGTGCCGTCGCGGGTGATGCCGGCGTTGTTGACCAGCACCTCGACCGGCCCCAGCTCGGCGGCAACCTTGGTCGCGCCGGCCTGGCAGGCATCGAAGTCGCCGACGTCGAACTTGTAGGCGGGAATACCGGTTTCCTCGGTGAAGGCGGCGGCCGCCTGGTCGTTGCCGGCGTAGTTGGCGGCGACGGTATAGCCGGCGGCCTTCAAGGCTTCACAAATGCCGCGGCCGATGCCGCGGGTTCCCCCGGTGACAAGCGCTACTCTGGCCATCTTTCAGCCCTCCATGGCTGGTTTCGCGATGTATCTGACTTCCGGCGCCGGCCTTCCCCCAATGGTGGCGCGGACCCGGCCGATGGCACGGGCCCGGCATGGGGCCGACGCGGGCCGCCAATAACACGGATTGGCGGCGGATTGGCGGCAATCATCGCACCCCGGCGCGTCATTTCGTCGCACCGCCCGCCTGCCCCGCCGTGGCCAGCCATTCGGCCAGCGGCCGCCACAGACCGCTTTTGCCGCGGCTGCCCACCACCATGCCGATGTGGCCGGCCGGCGGCACGATGACCTCGGCACCCGGGATCGCCCGGGCCAGGGCCCGGGCCGAGGCCGCCGGCACGATGCGATCGTTGTCCGGGATCGCCAGCAGGGTCGGCAGCCGCAGCCGCTCGGGCGCCACCGGCTGGCCATCCACCAGCCAGGCGCCCTGGGCCGTGCTGTTGTCGCCGTACCAGCCGATCAGGCATTCGCGGGCCACCGCCGCCGCCAGCGGCACGCCATCGTTGACCCAGTCCTCCAGGGCGACGAAATGGGCCGCTTCCTCGCCGGCCGGATCAAGGTCCGCGAAATGCCGGAACTTGCGCTGCGCCAGATTCGGATCGAGGGCGGCGAACAGGGTCTGCAGGATATCCACCGGCAGTTCGCCGAAGCCGCGCAGCAAGACCTCCAGGCCGTCGGCGAGGCTGCTCAGCAGCCGCGCCCCTTCGGCCCGTTCAGCGTGAAAATCCCACGGCGTGGCCAACAGCGCCAGGCCGGCCAGGTCGGCCTGGCGGCGCAACGCCAGGGCCAGCGCCAGATTGCCGCCCATGCAATAGCCGACCAGGAACACCGGACCGCCGGCGGCGGCGGTCGCCGCGTCCAGCGCCCCCGACAGGCGGTCGCGGATATATTCGGTCAGCGAAAAATCGCGTTCCCCCGGACCCGGTTGGTCCCAGTCGACCAGAAACGGCCGCACGCCGTGCCGGCGCAGCCAGCGCAACAGGCTGCGGTCGTCGGTCAGATCCAGCACCCGGGCCCGATTGACCAGCGAGGGAACGAACAACGCCGGCACGCCATCGCCGCCATAATCCAGCAACCTGGTCGTGCCCTGGCGCCAGACGACGTCTTGCGAGGTCAGACGCAGGTTGGCTTCGCCCTTCCCCTGGACGCCCCGATAGGCACGCACGCCGTCCAGCATGGTTTGCATACGGCGGTGGCATTCGCCGGCCACCGCGGCGGTCAGGGCGGTCGGCTCAACCGCCCGCAACTCCTCCATCAGCGCCGCCGCTTCCGCCGCCAGTTCCGGCCTCCAGGGCAGTGATCCGTCGCGCGCACTCGGCAAGGCGGCGAGCGAACTCAGCGACGTCGTCATCGCCGCCGAGATGTGCAGGGCCAGCGGCCGGGGCCCCGGATCCGGTTGCGCCTGTTTCACTGCCGTCGCCACCAATCTCGTCCCCCTGCGCCGGGTTGGCCCCCACCGCCGGCCCTTCGCCGGTCACCAGGGCCGACAGCCAGCGGGCCATGACCTCGGCGGTGTCGGCATCGCCCGCCATCGCCGCCGCTTGACGCTCCCAAAGGTCGAGATAGCGGCGGGCCAGCGCCTGCAGGTCGGGCTCGTCCATGGCGCCAAGTATAATCGGCCGCCCGGCCAGCCGCCAGTTGGCGTCGGCGAGGAAATCATGGCGCAATGCAACGAAAATCTTGCGCACTGCAACAAGGGCTGGCAATAGTAAGGCCGGCTTGGGCCGGGAGCGCCCTGTTTTGGCGCTTCGCGGCGGGGTAAACGAGGTTAGTACCCTCTTTCGGGAATAGGTGACACGTATGACGGTTTTGCAGGTTTCTTCGGCAAGGAGCGTGG
>JASLMH010000267.1 GCA_030746635.1 Alphaproteobacteria bacterium
CTGAGCGTCAATTTCACCGAGACCCGCCCCACCACCACGGCATCTGATATCGGCCATCTGCCAGGAGTGCTGAAGGTGGAGGGCTATCGCTCCGTACCGGCACGGCTGATCTTTGGCCACCGCGAACGGCGCATCGCCATCACCGGTCTCTCGCCCGGCAACGACCTGCAACGGCCGCTGGACGAGAGCTACCGGCCGATCGGCCTGCCGCCGAAGGGTCTGGTCCTGACCGATCATCTGGCCGCCCTGCTGGGCGCCGGCCGCGGCGACATCCTGCAAATCGAGGTGCTGGAGGGCCGACGTCCGAGCTTGCGGGTCCCGGTTTCGCAGGTGGCCAAGGAGTATATCGGGCTGGCCGCCTATATGGACCTCGACGCCCTCAACCGATTGTTGGGCGAGCGGCCGCTGTTCAGCAGCCTGCATCTGGCGATCGACAACAATGCCGAGGAACGGCTGTTCCGCGCCTTGAAGGAGATCCCGGCGGTGGCGGGCGTGACCATGCAGACCGAGGCCCTGCGCACCTTCCGGTCCACGATGGCGGAAACCATCAACATCATGATCGGCTTCTACATGGTTTTCGCCGCCCTGATCGCCTTCGGCGTCGTCTACAACAGCGCCCGCATCACCCTGTCCGAGCGGGCGCGGGAACTGGCCAGCCTGTGCATCCTGGGTTTTTCACGGGCCCAGGCCTCCTACATCCTGTTGGGCGAAGTGGTGTTGCTTGGCTTCATCGCCCTGCCGCTCGGTTGCGTTCTCGGCTATGGCCTGGCCTGGCTGATGTCGATGTCCTACCAGACCGACCTTTATCGGGTGCCGCTGGTGGTCGAACCGGCGACCTTCGGGCTCGCCGTGCTGGTGGTGCTGATCGCCGGTACCGTATCCGCCCTGGCGGTGGCTTGGCGGATCACCGAATTGGACCTGATCGAGGTCCTGAAGACACGGGAGTAATCTGCTATGCCCCGGAGATGGCCCCGCATCGTGATCGGTCTGATCATCGTCGTCTGCCTGGCGGGCGGCCTGCTCTATGCCTTTTGGCCGCAACCGATACCGGTCGACCTGACCCGCGTCGCCCAGGGCGAATTGCAGGTGACCATCGCCGGCGAAGGCCAGACCCGGGTGAAGAACGTCTATGTGGTGTCCGCCCCGATCAGCGGCTACCTGTTGCGGATCGACGCCGACGCCGGCGACGACGTGCGTTCGGCCGATACCGTGCTGGCGACCATTCAGCCGATCGAACCGGAGTTCCTCGACATCCGCAGCCGCCGCCAGGCCGAGGCCTCGGTGAAGGCGGCCGAGGCGTCGCTGGCGGTGGGCGAGGCCGATCACGACCGGGTCGCCGCCGAACTCGATTTTGCCATCAGCGAACAGGCGCGGGCCCGCTCGCTGGCCCGTCGCGGCACCATCTCGGCGGCGCAACTCGACCGCGCCAAGAAGGACGTCGAGACCTTGCGGGCCGCCCTCGCCACCGCCAAGGCGGCCCTGCGCATGAAACGGTTCGAATTGGAGAACGCCCACGCCGCGTTGATCGATCCGGGCGCCGATGCGGCCGGTGCCAATGACGCCGCCAATTGCTGCGTGCCGGTACGGGCGCCGGTCAACGGCAAGGTCCTGCGGCTGATGCGCGAGAGCGAGGGGGTGATCCGGGCCGGCGCGCCGCTATTGGAGGTTGGCGACCCGCGCAACCTGGAAGTGGTGGTCGATCTGCTCTCCTCCGACGCCGTCAAGGTGCGGGAGGGCGCGGCGGTGCTGATCGAGGATTGGGGCGGGCCCGGCATCCTGACCGGCCAAGTCCGCCGGGTCGAACCCTACGGCTTCACCAAGGTGTCGGCCCTGGGCATCGAGGAACAGCGGGTCAACGTGATCATCGATCTGTTGGCCGAGCCGGCGAAATGGCGACGCCTGGGTCACGGTTATCGGGTGAACACCCGGATCATCGTCTGGCGGGAGGAGGGGGTGGCGCAACTGCCGCTGGCCGCCCTGTTCCGCGACGACGACCGTTGGGCGGTGTTCGCGGCCGTCAAGGACCGCGCCGTGCTGCATCACGTGGAATTGGGCCGAATCGGCAGCGATCGGGCGCAGCTTCTGTCCGGCGTCGACGTCGGTGCGCAGATCATTCTGCATCCGAACGACCGGATCGGGAACGGCACGACGATCACGCCGCGCCAGACGACGTCGCAGTAGCCCGCTTAAAAATCCGAAACGATGCCGTTGCGTTCCCAATCGCCGTAGCGGGTGGGTTCCGGCCCCTTCGGACCGCCGATTTCCTTTGGCCGCTTCGCCTTATCCTTGGCCGGCGGCCGATCACCGGCATCGACGGTGGATTGCTTGGATTTCGGTTCGCCTTCGTGGTTCGGTTTGTCCGTCATCCATCCATTCCCGCTATTATTCCGTACGCCATGCCAAGCCAACCCGCTTGATCGCCAAGTGGGCTTCCTTACATATCAGCGGACGCCGGCAAAAGCAGCAGCGATGGATATTCCCGACCGATGAGCTATGCCCGCACCGCCATCCTGATGGCCGCCATGACCGGCCTGTTTTTGGCCGTCGGCTACCTGTTGGGCGGCGAGGGCGGCTTGCTGATCGCCCTGTTGATCGCCGGCGCGATGAACCTGTTCGCCTATTGGAATTCCGATCGAATGGTGCTGCGCATGCACCGGGCCCGCGAGGTCGACGCCGCCGGCGCGCCGGGCCTGCATGGCATCGTCCGCACCCTGGCGGAACGCGCCGGGCTGCCGATGCCAAAGGTCTTTCTGATCGATACGCCGCAACCGAATGCCTTCGCCACCGGCCGCAATCCCGAAAACGCGGCGGTGGCGGCCACCACCGGGCTGCTGCGCAACCTGAGCGACCAGGAAGTCGCCGGCGTGATGGCGCACGAGTTGGCGCATGTGCGCAACCGCGACACCCTGATCATGACCCTGACCGCGACCATCGCCGGCGCCATCGGCATGCTGGCCAACTTCGCCTTCTTCTTCGGCGGCAGCCGCAACAATCCGATGGGCCTGATCGGCGTCATCATGCTGATGATCCTGGCACCCATGGCGGCGGCCCTTGTGCAGATGGCGATCAGCCGCACCCGCGAGTACGAGGCCGATCGCCTGGGCGCCGAGATTTGCGGCCAGCCCCTGTGGCTGGCCAAGGCCCTGGAGAAGTTGGAGCGCGGCGCCCGGAGCATCGACAACCAGGCGGCCGAGCGGAACCCGGCCTCCGCGCATCTGTTCATCGTCAACCCCCTGCATGGTGGACGCATGGACAACCTGTTCGCCACCCATCCCAGCACGGCCAACCGGGTCGCACGGTTGCGGGAACTGGCCGGCCTACCTCAGGCCGCCGCCTCCCGCGGCCCCTGGGGTTGAGCGGACTCCGGCGCCATGGCGACGGCCGGCATTGCAGCCCGCACGGCCGCCCTGCGATTGCTCGGGGAGGTGCTGGACCGGGGCCGGACGTTGGATCAGGCCCTGGGCCGGGAACAGGGACCGGGGGGCCGGCTGCACGACCTGGAGGCCCGGGATCGCGCCTTCGCGCGGCTCTTGGTGGCGACCGTGCTGCGGCGGCTGGGGCAGATCGACGACGCCGTCGCCCGCTGCTTGGATCGGCCGCTGAACCGTTCCGCCAGACCGGCCCGCAACGTCCTGCGCCTGGCCGCCGCTCAGGCGATGTTCCTGGAAACCCCGGCCCATGCGGTCGGCGACAGCTCGGTCCGGCTGTTGCACCGGCAGCGCCATCTCTCCGGGCTGGTCAACGCGGTGGCGCGTCGCCTGGGGCGCGAGGGCCCGACGATCGCCCGGGATCAGGACGCCGCACGGCTGAACTGCCCCGATTGGCTGTGGCGGTCCTGGACCGATTGCCATGGCGAGGCGACGACCCAGTCGATGGTTGCGGAAATGCTGCGGGAGCCGGCCCTGGATCTGTCGCTGAAAGATGGACCGGAGGACTGGGCCGAACGGTTGGCGGCGGACATCCTGCCGACCGGCGGTTTGCGCCGGCCGGCCGGCGGCGCGGTGGAGGAACTGGA
>JASLMH010000268.1 GCA_030746635.1 Alphaproteobacteria bacterium
TGGGGGGCGGGCGGGCCTCCGGTTGGCCCGCATCGCTGCCCCCCCCGCTCCTACCCGAAAACGTCCGCAAGGCGTCTCAATGGGTCCCTATCAGCGCAACTTGGTATTAACAGCTCCTTGGGTGCGACAAAGCGGATTATCGGACCCTTCGAAACCCTCTATTCTGCAGTTCAAGCCATGGAGTTGAGAAGGCCATCATGCAGGTGCTCGGAACTTGCGGATGGGACATCACAGCCGACCGCCCTAGTCGGAGGAGACCAAGCCATCTGGGACCGGGAGTATGGGCCGCGGGCCGGCCTGCTGAAACGCCGCCTTTGGGGTGCGGGCGCCGTCGCCGTGGTGCTGGGCTTCCTGGCCGCGGTGGTGACGTTGTTCGACACCACCGACAGCCGCAGCGGCGAGGTCATAACCGACTTCTCCGCGACCGGGAATGCGTTGGAGAACCCGTGGGTCTTCGCCCTCGGTGCCGCCGTCGTGGTGTTTATCGCGTTGAATGCCCACCGTCTTGGCGGCCGCAAGGAAGATGACGAATAGGGCGCCGAAGCCGTAGTCGCTCAACCCTCGCCCCGGGCCCGGCCGAGGATGGCGTCGAAGTCGCTGTCCCGGGGCAGGGTGCCGTAGGCGCCGGACCAGCGGTCGCCGAGCCGGGCTCGGCAGAAGGCATCCGATACGGCGGCGGGGGCGTGGCGCACCAGCAGCGAGCCTTGCATGGCCAGGGCCAGCATTTCGGTGACCCGCCGGGCGCGGAGTTCCAGGTCGGATGGATCGGCCAGTTCCGCCTGCACCTCGGCGATCAGGCGATCGAGCAGGGCATGGCCGCCCTTGGCCTGTTCGACCTCGGCCAGGAAAGCGGGGATCGCCGCTTCCTCCCGGAACATGGCGCGCAGCACGTCCAGGCAGACGACGTTGCCGGAGCCCTCCCAGATGCTGTTGACTGGGGCCTCGCGGTAGAGGCGGGGCAGGATGCATTCCTCCACGTAGCCGGGGCCACCATGGCATTCCATGGCCTCGAAGATCAGGTTCGGGGCGCGCTTGCAGATCCAGTATTTCGCCACCGCCGTGCCGATACGGGCCAGGGCGGCCTCGCCATCGTCGCCCGCGGCCGCGCCGATGGCTCGGCCCAGGCGCAGCCACAGGGCGGTGGCGGCCTCCACCTCCACCGCCATGTCGGCGAGGACGTTGCGCATCAGCGGCTGCTGGATCAGCTTCCTCTGGAAGGCCGAGCGGTGGGTCGTGTAGTGCAGGGCCTGGACCAGGGCCTGCCGCATCAGCGCCGCCGAGGACACCGCGCAGTAATAGCGGTTGCCGTTGACCATCTCGATGATGGTGCGCACGCCGCGGCCTTCCTCGCCGACCATGACGCCCCAGGCGTCCACCAGTTCCATCTCGGAGGAGGCGTTGGATTTGTTGCCGACCTTGTCCTTCAGGCGTTGGATGAACAGGCCGTTGCGGCTGCCCTCGGGTCGCCAGCGCGGCAGCAGGAAGCAACTGATGCCGTTGTCGGTGTAGGCCAGTGCCAGGAAGGCATCGCACATCGGCGCCGAGCAGAAGAACTTGTGGCCGTTCAACAGATAGCCGGCACCAGGCCCGGTTTCGGCCCCCGCGGGCGCCGCCCGGGTGGTATTGGTGCGCACGTCGGAGCCGCCCTGTTTCTCGGTCATGAACATGCCCATGGTGATGCCGGTCTTCTCCGCCACGGGAATGTCGCGTGGGTCGTATTCCTTGACCAGCAGCTTGGGCAGCCATTCGTCCGCCACCGCCGGCGTGGTTTTCAATGCCGGCACCACCGAATAGGTCATGGACATCGGGCAAAGCACGCCGCCCTCGGCCTGGTTCAGCAGGTACGAGAGCGCCCCGTGCGCCACGTGGTTGCCGGGCCGCGCGTTGTTCCAGGCGAAGGTCGGCAGATCGTTGGCGATGGCCAGGTCCATCAACTGGTGGTAGGCGGGATGGAAGCTGACCTGGTTGATGCGCATACCGTGACGGTCGAACGGCCGGATCTCCGGGCCGAAGCGGTTGGCCTGCTCGGCCCATTCGAAGGTCTCCTCCCGCCCGGCCAGCCTACCGAAGGCGGCCACGTGATCCGCGGCCCAGCCGGCGCCCTCGCGCTCGAGACCTTCCCGTAGCGCGGCGTCGCTGGCGAACAGATCCTGGTCGCCCATGTGCGGCGGCATGTTGATGACTTCGTGGGTGGGCAGATTGGCGATGGGGTTGCGTGGGCGCATGGCGAAGCTTCCTTCTATCGTCGGCGGCCACCCGTACCGGTGGTCCGGCGACATGTGCCACAATGAATTATATCGCGCCTGCCGCGCGAGGGGCAGCCCGACCGGCCTGCCGGCGACGGGACTTCGAGGCGGAAAAAAGGGGAGACGACATGCAACTCGGTGCCAACCTGTCGCTGTGGGATATCGGCGGTGAGCCGGAGGTGGTGCGGGACTTCGCCCAGGCGGCGGAGGCCATGGGCTATGACTTCCTCGGTGCCGCCGACCACGTCGTCGGCGTCAACGCCGCCAGCCGGCCCGACTGGGGCGACCGCAACACCTCGGCCGATCTGTTCCACGACCCCTTCGTGCTGTTCGGGTTTTTGAGTGCCTGCACCGAGGCGATCGAGTTCTCCACCCAGGTGCTGATCCTGGCCCAGCGGCAGACCGCCCTGGTGGCGAAACAGGCCGCCTGTGTCGATGTGTTGAGCGGCGGGCGGCTGCGCCTGGGCGTCGGCGTCGGCTGGAACGCCGAGGAATTCGTCGCCTTGGGCGAGGACTTCTCCAACCGGGGCCGGCGCTCGGAGGAACAGGTGCAATTCCTGCAAGCCCTGTGGGCCGAACCCCACGTCACCTTCGAGGGCGAATGGCACCGCATCAACGACGCCGGCATCAATCCCCTGCCTAAACGCGGCCGCATCCCGCTGTGGTTCGGCGGCCACATGGACGTGACCCTGCGCCGGGCGGCGAAATGGGGCGATGGCTGGATCATGCTGGCCTATCCGCCGGGTGACGAGGCCGAGGCCCAGTTCGCCACCCTGCGTGCCTATACCGAGGCCGAGGGCCGCGATCCGGCGGCCATGGGCCTGGAGGTCTGGGTCTCGGTCGGCGCCGGTGGACCGGACGAGTGGCGCCGGGAGTTCCAGTACTGGCAAGAGGCCGGCGTCAGCCATATCACCGTCAACAACACCTACGACCGCGGTCACCACCAGCGCATCGCCGGCCGCAGCCTGGCCGAGCACATCGACGGCATCGAACGCTACCGCGCCGCTGTCGCGGATCTGTTGTAGGTCGAGGCGATCGGGCGGGGCGGCCGGTCGTTCGGGCAATGCCCGCGCATCCGCTCCGGGTCGAGCCGGCCACCTTGATGGCGGTCGGCGGGGTGGCGCTCTACACGCTGTTGTTCACTGGCGTTTTTGCCGCGTTCGTGGCCACAGAGACCTACCTGATGTTCGATTCCACGCGGTGGGCGTTCGCCGCCGTCCTGGCCTCGGTCGCGGTCGTCGCGCTGATGATGGGACATGCCTTCATTCCCGATCGGATCGATCTGCTGGCGGTGCTGACGCTGGCATACGCGGCACTGTCGCTGGCCTGGTCTGCCGATCCCGCCGCCGGTCTCATTTCGCTGCGCCAAGGTGCGATCGCCCTTCTGGTTTTTCTCCACTGCCGACGGGCCGATGCGTTGTCATTGCGCGCCGGTCTGGTCAACGCCGTGCTGGCGGCCCATTGCCTGGCCGCGCCTGCCGCCTTCGAGGCGCTGCTATCGCGCACCAAGCAGGCGGTGCCCTGGTTCGCCGAGCCATACTTGCTGGAAGCGAACTTCGCGCTGCATCGGCGGGACTGGGCTCGACTGGCGGCCGCCCTGGCCGCAGCCCAGCCGCTGATCGCCGGGAAGGCCCGACACGCTGCCGAATACAGTCGTCTGCGCGATCTGCTTGCGAACAAGGCGGGCGGTGCAAAGCCGTAGGGCGGACGTCGGCTGCC
>JASLMH010000269.1 GCA_030746635.1 Alphaproteobacteria bacterium
GTTTGTTTTTGGGGGCGAATTCAAAAAACCCCCCCCCCCGAAACTACCTCGCCCCTCCGCGCTAACCAGCCGACGTGATGACCTTGTGCAGCACGTGCCGGCGGTTCGTGGTGTAGGGCCGGACCTCGTCGGGCCAGCGGCCTTTTTCCACCTGCTCGGCCCAGGCATCGCTGACCAGCACGTCGGGGCTTTCGATCTCGTAGATCGCCGTGTATTTCGGCTCGCCCTCGGCGACGATGGTCTGCAATTGGCCGCCCATGCTGAAGGTTAGGGGCACCGTTGATGTGCGGCGGATCGAGATCACGCCGGGCACCGTCATCAGGCTCGGCACGTGCTCGGTGTCATAGACCTCGTTGAACAGCGCCTCTTTCTCCTCGTCCACGTCCATGCTGACGATCAACAGATATGTCGCGTTGCTCGGCATCCGCCGCCCCCTGTTCAGTGCCGCCAAAAGAGTCTAACGAGGCCCGATCAAAGAACCGCGCGGCGGATCTGTCAAATGGCAAGACCGGCGTCGCGCCGGCCCCGTCAATTCCGTCGGTATCGCCGCCAGCCGGCGAATACCAGGAAGCCGAGGCCCATGAGCGGCCAAACCGCTGGTGCCGGGATGCTGTAGCCGTCGTTTTCGTGCTGCAGGAAGCCGGTGAAGAAGCTGACCAGCTCGATCTCGATGGTGGTGTTCGGGTCGATTTCGACGAAGACGTCGAAGAAGCTGTCCATCTGCAGGTCCGGCGGCGGTGGCGTGCCGTTCGCGGGCACGTTCGACGTGGCGTTGGCGCCGGCCACGGTGTAGTTGTTGTCGGCGTCCTTCTCGAAACTGCTGGTGCCGATTTCCTCGGCCGGGCCGCCATCGATGCTCATGGTATGGGATGAGAAGACGCCCCATTCGGTGCCGAGATCGATCACCACATCGACCTCTTCGCCCTCGTTGCTCTTCTCGGCGGTGGCGTCGGCGGCGGCGGGCGCGACCTGCGGGCCGTCGGCCGCCTGATCGACGTCCACATCGCCATTCGCCATGCCCTTGACCTTCACCTCCGCCTCGTTCTCGATCGGCGTGACGATGGTGGTGACCAGGGTCGTCGTCGTCTCGAAAATCATCGAGCCACCGACCTGCACGACATCGTGACAGGACGGCGGCACGCAGGCCGGCGAGAACAGGCTGCCGGTGAACCGCAGGAGGTAGTTCAGGGTGAAGAAATCCGACACCGTGGTGCTGACGTTCTGCACCCGGAACTTCTTCACCACCTTGACCCCGGGCCCGCCGCCGCCGGGTCCGGCCCCGACTTCGGCCCATTCGGCGCGGGCGATGCCTTTCTGCAAGGGGTTCCACTTGACGTAGAGAAACCCGCCCAGCATCTCGTCGGCGGGTCCGGCGCCGGTATCGGCGGTTCCATACCCGATGCCGGTCCAGGACCCGGCGCCCAAATCGGGCAGGGGCCCGGCGAGAGCCGGCGAGGTGGGCAGTCCGCCGGCCGTCAGTCCGGCCAGCAACAGGAACGCGATAATGTGTTTTCGGTACGGATGCCGGTTCAACCACGGCATCAGGCTATGGACCAATGACATTGCTTCCTCCCGCACGGGAATCCATTTCGGAAACGCAGCGCACAACGTCGTCACGGACAATTCATCCGCCGTTAACCATAACCAAGCAAAAACCGTGCCAACTTTTTCAGTTCTTTTGAATCAATGGCTTATGGCCTGATCCATAGGATGGTGGCCGATAATATGTAAAATATACCGACACTTATGGTCGTTTTCGCCGATATTCATTGCTATCGGATTTACCCACAGATCGTGCCGGTGCGTGGCGCCGCGCGACCGGCCCGCTACCAGCGCTTGGCGACCTCTTCCAGCATCACCTCGGTGGCGCCGCCGCCGATGGCGTGCAGCCGGGCATCCCGGACCATGCGCTCGATGGCGGTCTCGCGGATGTAGCCCATGCCGCCGTGGAACTGCTGGCAGTCGTACATCACCTCCTGGGTGACCTCGGCGCAGTGCGCCTTGACCATCGACACCTCGGACACGCAATCCAGACCCTGACTGTCCAGCCAGGCGGCGTGATACAGCAATTGCTGGGCCGCAAGCAGCTTGCACTGCGACATCGCCAGACGCTGGCGGATGCCCTGCTTGTCGATCAGGGCGCCGCCGAAGGCCTGGCGGTCGCGGATATGCTGGATGGTGATTTCCAGCGCCGTCATGGCTTCGCTGCAGGCCATGGAGCCGATGCTCAGGCGTTCGTTCTGGAAGTTCGCCATCACCGCGTAGAAGCCCTTGTTCTCCTCGCCGAGCAGGTTCCCGGCCGGCACCCGGCAATCCTCGAAGAACAATTCGGCGGTGTCGGAACAGTGAATGCCGAATTTCTCCAGCTTGCGGCCGATGTTGAAGCCCGGCGTGTCGCGCTCGACGATGAACATCGAGATGCCGCGCGAACCCTTGGCCTCGGGGTCGGTCTTGGCGGCGACGAAGTAGAGGTTGCCGTAGTAACCGTTGGAGATGAACATCTTGCTGCCGTTCAGCACCCACTCGTCGCCGTCGCGCACCGCCCGGGTGCGGATGCCGGCGACGTCCGAGCCGGCCGCCGGTTCGGTGACCGCGATGGCGCAGATGGTGTCGCCGGAAATGATGCCGGGCAGGTATTTCCGGATCTGTTCCTCGCTGCCGGCATGGAGCAGATGCGGCGAGGACATGGCGCTGTGGACCATCACGGTGACGCCGACGCCGCCATAGGTCGAGCGGCCCATCTCCTCGGCCAGGACGATCATAGCGAACACGTCCATGTCGCTGCCGCCGTACTTTTCCGGGAAGCGCAGGCCGAAGAAGCCGAGCTCGCCCATCTGCCGCAGGGTATCGCGCGACACCTTGCCGTCCCGCTCCCAGGCGTCGCCATGGGGCTTGATCTCCTTGTCGACGAAGCGGCGGAGCTGATCGCGGAGCAGATTGTGTTCTTCCTTGAAGTAAACCGAGTTCACCGATGGTCCTCCTTATGGGTTGATGTGCCGCTGCGCCAGGTCGCTCAGCTTGCCGCGCTGCAGCTTCAGGCCATTGGCGCTTTCCGCCATGGGAAAGGCCTCGATGGCCAGGAACCGGATGGGCACCTTGTACTTGGCGATGCCCTCGAGGCAATGATCGCGCAACGCCCCTTCGTCCAGCGCCCTACCGTCGGTCGGGATAATGAAGGCCACGGCCCGGTTGCCGTCGTCGGTCGAAACCGCCGCCACCTTGCATTCGGCCACGCTGGGATGGTCCTCCAGGTGCGCCTCGATCTCCGCCGGGTTGGTTAGGAAGCCGCCCAGGCGCAGCACATCGCCCATCCGCGAGAGGAAGACCACCCGGCCATCGGCCTCGATGAAGCCGAGATCGCCGGTGCGGAAATAGCCGTCGTCGTGTTTGGCCGCCCGCGTCGCCGCTGGGTCGCCGTCGTAGCGGTCGAACAGGCTGGCGCAGTTGATCTCCAGCTCACCGGCCTCGCCGGGGGGCAGCAATTCGCCGCTGTCGGGGTCGCGGACCCGGACATAGGTATCCTCGGCGGTCGGGTAGCCGCCGCCCTGGCGGCGCTGTTCGGCCGGGCCGTCGGGGCGCTGGCAGGTGATCAGGGCCTGGGCCTCGGACGAGCCGTAGACCCCGACGAAGGACACGCCGCGCCCGTCGCCTTGGTCGACGATGCTGTCCAGGGCGGCGTTGAAGGCGGCGAAGCCGCACAGCCGCAGGCTGGGGAAGGGCCGCTCGCCGGGGGTCGCCCGCAGGATCAGGTGGAACAGATCGTCGCTGCCGTAGATGTGCGTGATCCGGTGTCGTTGGATCAGCCGGCCGGCCTCCGCCGGGTCGAAGAAGCGCATCGAGACCATCGGCCGGCCGGCCGCCAGGGTGGCCATGGCCAGGGAATAGCCGAACACGCCGCAAAATGGCAGCGAGGCCAG
>JASLMH010000026.1 GCA_030746635.1 Alphaproteobacteria bacterium
GCAATGACAGGACGAGAATCACCCGGCATGGCGTCACAGCCGGATTAACGATGGAAATCGGGCATTAGGAACGGGCCGCCGACCCGGCGGCCCGTCATAACCAAAAGTCCAGTTGGCGGTCTTTAGTTGGTCGAAGTCGAAGTCGACGTGGACGAACTGGTGCTGACCGCGTCGCTGTCATCGGAGGCGGCCGAGACGGCGATCGCGATGGCCGCGGCGACAGCCACGCCGGCGGCGATGGCTCCGGCGGTGAGACCGGCGCCGGCAGCGGCCTGCTCCTGACCGGCCGTTAGCCCGGTGGCGGTGCCGCTACCGGTCTTGGCAGCTTGCGACTGCCCATAAGCCAAAGTCGGCGCTGCCGCGAGGGCAATAACCAAACCAAAAGCAATCAGAGTTTTCTTAACGACCATTGCCGAGGACCTCCAAATAGGTAAACTCTTTCTAGACCTTAGCGGGTTTGCCGACCCCAAGCAACCGCAAACGACACCGGCAAAAACCGCTTCCACCCCCACGCCAGATCCGGTTCAAACCGCCAGCGGAAGAATGCACTTAATCACAAACCAATGAATTCCATTCGCAAAATACGGATTCCCTTCACTGTTCGCAACCCCATTTTCATGAGCGCAGCAAGAAAATCACATATAGTTGCCCGAAGGCAACAGACGAAGGACCGACTCTGGTACAGTAACAAAGTCCATTTGCCCGAATACCATGCCGCTAATGTATTGCCAATCCAATAACGCATGGCCAAGTGGAGAGATCGATTACCGTGATGCTGAACATTCCAACGCTCATCGAACGCCAGCCGGCGACAGGATGCCGATATCTAGCAATCGGCCGCATCCGCGTGGTCGCATCCACGTCATGAGAGCCGCCGTCATAGCCCTTGTTTGCATCGCCACCTTCCTCGGCAACGGAGGCGTGTGCGTGGCGGCTGAGTTGCTCAAGACCGGTCGCATAGCTTTGGCCTACGATATCTATCTCGGCGGATTTCTGGCCGGCATGGTCGATCTCGAGGCCAGATTGAATGGTACCGATTACATGATTCGAAGCGAATCCCGCACCCTGGGGATCCTCGATTTCCTGGTCGGATTCGTCGGTCAGGCGGAAGTGGCCGGCAAAGCCAACGACGCGGTTATTCGGCCGACCCGCTATCGCACCGAAAATCTCTGGTTCGGCAACAAACGATTCGTCAGCAACGACTATCTGGCCGACGGCACGGTCCGATCGAAAGCACAACCGACAGCCGCCCAGGACGACCGCGTACCGGTGCCCGAGTCCTTGACCCGTGACACCATCGACCCGTTGAGCGCCTCCTTTCAGGCGGCGCTCAACGCCGCCGGCAAGGACGGCTGCCACGGCACCCTCGACGTATTCGACGGCCGCCGACGCTACAACGTAACCTTGACCTCGCTCGGCCAACAGCACCTTGACGGCCCGTTTCATGACGGGCCGACGCAATTGTGCCGCGTCAAACGAAAGAGGATCGCCGGGTTCTCAACCCGGGTATGGCTGCCCGGCTTGAAGGGCCCCCCATGGATGGATATCTGGATGGCGACCCTGCGCCCGGGATATCCGCCGTTACCCCTGCGGGCGGAGGCCGATATCGGCATGGGCGCGATGGTGGTCCATCTGGTCGCGGTCGACGGCCGCAAGCTGCCCCCCGGCAACCTCCCCTAGAAGGCAAAGCTGGAGCGAATTCGGCATCATCGGCCGGGCGCGCGAAGCAACTCGTCGCGCAGAAAATCCCTTATCGCCCGCATCGCCCCGGCGTTGCCGTAGATATCGTGGTGATCGTCGCCTTCGACCAAGAGCGAGCGTGAGCGTGGCCGCTGGCCGATGAATTGACCGCAATGCCCCTCCTGCGCGGCGGTGCGGGAGGGGTGGTACCAGGGATCCCCCCGACGCACGATCGCCAGGACCGGTTCGTCGGGCGGCGCGGCGAGGCCGCGGATGAAAGGCGCGCCATTGCACGTCCATTGCGTGATCACCCGGGCCAGGAATTCGTCCCCCCGGTAAAGCGCCGCCGCCACCCCGCCCTCGCTGGTACCAACGAGGAAAAGCCTGTCCAAATCCACCCAGGGAAGCGCCGCCATGCGGTGCAGGGCGTAGCTTATTTCGACCAAGCGGAACTCGAACACGAAGACGTTTTCGCCGCCGGTTTGCCTTGACGGCCGGCATTGCAAGGGCCGGAAGCGCCGGGCGAAACTGTTGGGGGCGATGATCGCGAAACCGTCTTGGGCCAGGGTCGTCATCGGTTCGATCCGGCCCAGACCGGTGCAGCCATGCAAGTACAGAATGGTCGGAAATCGCCAACTCGCGGGCAGGCCGGCGAGATGCCGGTGCAACGCATCGTCGCCCATTCTGGCGACCAGGGGCGGCTGGCCGCGGCGTCGGGGCAATACCACCCTCGCATCGTCGAACGTTCGCGCGATGTCGCTGGCCGGTTCGGTCAGGGCACTGGGATTGAGCGTTTCGCTGCGGTTCAGCGTGCTGGCGTCGCAGGCGGCCAAGAAGCCGGCGAGCACAAGCCACGCCATGCGCCAAGCGATATCCATCACCCGGTACCCGCCACAATCGCGGCCCGCAGCCACCATCGCTTTTCGGCCTCCGCCAACGCGGCGGCGGCAGCGCCGGCCGCCGCCAGGTCATCGAACAGACCGAAACAAGTGGCCCCCGACCCCGACATCCTGGCCAGCCGGCAACCGGGCAAATCGCCCAACCGGCCGATCACCCGGTCGATGCTCGGCACCAGCCGCCGCGCCGGCGCTTCCAGATCGTTGCCGCGCGCCTGCAGGTCCATCGCCAAGTCAGCGACCGAGTCGTACGACTGGCGCGGCGGCGCGGCGGCGCGGGACACGGCATCCAATTGCTGGAATACCGCCGCCGTCGACACAGTCAAGCCGGGATTGGCCAGCAGCAGGGCAAAGGAGGGCATCGGGCCGATCGGCCGCACCCGATGGCCGATGCCGCCGATCCGGGCCGGCCGGCCGCACAGGCAGACCGGCACGTCGGCGCCAAGGCGACCGGCCAGGCCCTGCAGGGTCGCCGCATCGAATGGCAACCGCCAGTGCGCCGCCAGGGCCCGCAGCGCGGCGGCGGCGTCGGCGGAACCGCCGCCGATGCCGGCGGCGACGGGCAGGTTCTTCCGCAACCGAATGGCGGCGTGCGCCGGTACGCCGGCGGCATCTGCCAACAGCGCCGCGGCCCGCAACACTAGGTTATCGCCACTATCGGGCAAGCCGTCGGCGAACGGACCGTCGAGCGTCAGGCGCAACTCGTCCGCCGCGGCCACGTCGAGGACGTCACCGAATTGAGGAAACACCACCAGGCTGTCGAGATCGTGGTAGCCATCGTCCCGGCGGCCGAGGACATGCAGGTAGAGATTGACCTTCGCCGGTGCTGTCCAACGCTTGGCCGCGGTCATCCCCTAGCCGCCGCCACCGATGGTCTGCGGCGGCCCGAGGCCGTCGACCAACTTCGCCTGGATGGCCGGGACGCGGTCGGCCTCGGCGCCCAGGGCGATGGCATGGTTCCACTGAAAGCGCGCTTCCAGGCGGCGGCCGGCGCGCCAATAGGCGTCGCCCAGATGATCGTTGATGATCGGATCCTCGGGCCGCAATTCCACCGCCCGTTCCAGATGCTTCACCGCCTGGTCGTAGCGCCCGAGGCGATAGAAGACCCAGCCCAGGCTGTCGACGATATAGCCGTCGTTCGGCCGTTTGGCGACGGCTTTCTCGATCATCTCGCGAGCCCGGTTCAGTTTCACCCCCTGCTCGATCCACGAATAGCCGAGATAATTGAGCACCATCGGCTGGTCCGGCACCAAATCCAGCGCCTTGAGGAAATCGGCCTCCGCCTCCGGCCAGCGCTTGGAGCGGTCCAGCGATATGCCACGACCGTACAGTACCCCCCAATGGCGCGCCTGCAGGGTTTCGATGCGGGCCAGCGCCCGCTGGTATTCCGAGGCTGCCTCCTCATAGCGTTCGTGCGAACGCAGGATATTCGCGGCGGTGATCAGGGCATTGGTGTCGTCCTGGCGCTCCTCGGCCATGCCGCGCAGCAGGCGCACGGTATCGTCAATCCGCTCCAGGCTGTTCATGTTGGCGGCGGTCCGGATCCGGGCATCCCAATGATAGGCCGAGGTTTCCGGTATCTTGGCGTAGGCAGCGATGGCGTCCTCGAAGCGCCGCTGGCTCTCCAGCACTTCGGCCAACAGCATATATGCCGCCGGCAGGTCGGGACGCAGCATCAGGGCCAGGTTCAGATAGATCCGCACCGCCTCGACATTGCGCCGCCGGGCGAGGACGCCGGCGGTGGACAGAAACGCCTCGGCCGCGCCATCGGCCACCGACCGGAGGTTCGGCGCCGGAACCTCGCCGTCCCGCAGTCGCTGCTTGGCCTGCAGGATGACCGGATGCTCCGGCGAGGTGCGGAGGAATTCATCGAACAGTACCCGCGCGTCCTCCTCCCGGCCTTGCCCAATCAGGAAATTGCCGTAGTTCAGGATCACCCGGGCGGCCGGACGCGAAGCCCGCGACAGGGTCTCCTTGAACGCCACCTCGGCCTGTTCAGGACGGTCCAACAGGCTTTCGACCAGTGCCGTGTGGTGCGCGCGGAACGACTCGAAAGCGGCCGGCTTGCGCAACCTCTCGAAGGCCGTCATCGCGGCCTCGCGGTTGCCGGCGCCGGTCTCCACCCAGGCCAGCAGGATCGGCTGCAGCAGGTTCATGAAGTCGACGCGGCTGGTCCGCATCAAATAGTCACGAGCCTTGTCGAAATCCCGCTCCCGGATCTCGTGGGCCGCCAGCGTCAAGAGCGCCAAGGCCACCGATTGGTTGGTCGCCGACTTGCGCTGCAAGGCGCGCTCCACATGCTCGGCCCGCTCATGATCCTTGGCGGCCAGTTCGACCGCCTGTTCGGCCCGCTCCAAATCACCTTTATCAGTCGCGCTGTCTTGCTTGGCCTTTTCCAGGTCGCGCTTGGCCGCCGCCAGGTTTTCCGCCGATTCATCCAACTCGCGGCTTCGCTCGGCCACCCGCGTCGCGGCCAGCTCCAGCGTCCGCTCGGACAGGTCCAGGGCCCGCTGCATCCGGCCTTCGACCAGCATCAACAGCAACGTGTAACGCACCAGCGCGCGATTGTCGGGATCATTGGCCCGGGCGACGTCGAAGAAGTCGGCCGCCCGATCACTGGCCCGTTCGGAACGGGCGACACGGCCCGCCAGATAACTGCCGAGCGGCGAAACACGGGCCGGTTCCTGGGGCTGCGCGGCCGTGACTTCGCCGTCTTGCGGCGTCGCACAGCCGACCAGCAGCCAGGCCAGCAGCAAACCTGCCGCCGGGCCAAGCCATCGTGATGTCGACGTTCTACATATTCGGATAATTCGGGCCACCAGTTCCCTCCGGCGTCACCCAGGTGATGTTCTGCGACGGGTCCTTGATGTCGCAGGTTTTGCAATGCAGGCAGTTCTGGGCGCTGATCTGCAATCGCGGGTTGGCGCCATCGTCGTCCCGCAGGATTTCATAGACCCCGGCCGGACAATAGCGCTGCTCAGGCGCGTCATAGAGCGCCAGATTGTGGGCGACGGGAATGCTCTCATCGGCAAGCCGCAAATGCACCGGCTGATCTTCGTCATGGTTGGTATTGGATATATATACAGAAGAAGGTTTATCAAAGCTGATTACGCCGTCCGGTTTCGGATATTCGATCGGCCGGCACTGTTCCTTGGGCTTCAGCGTGGCGTGGTCCTGATGCGGATGCTTCAGGGTCCAGCCGACCTTGCCGCCGAAAAACTGATCGAAACCGCCATACAGCGTACCGCCGATCAGACCCCATTTGGCGAAGCCTGGGCGGAAGTTGCGGGCCGAGACGAGCTCCCGCCAGACCCACGAATTGCGCACTGCCTCGGAATAGGCGCTCAACAGCGGCTCCACCTGGCCGCCGTCCGCCGCCTGGATCGCCTCGAACGCCGCCTCGGCCGCCAGCATGCCGGTCTTGATCGCGTTGTGGCTGCCCTTGATCTTGGGCACGTTCAGGAAACCGGCGGAACAGCCGATCAGGACGCCGCCGGGAAAAACCAGTTCCGGGATCGATTGCAGGCCACCTTCGTTCAGCGCCCGGGCGCCGTAGGCTATGCGCTTGCCGCCCTCCAGGTAGCGGCGAATATCGGGGTGGGTCTTGTAGCGCTGGAATTCGTCGAACGGCGACAGATAGGGGTTCTCGTAATCGAGGCCGACGACGAAGCCGATCGACACCTGATTGTTGTCGAGATGATAGAGGAACGAGCCGCCATAGGTTCGGCGGTCCATCGGCCAGCCGGCCGTGTGCAAAACCAGCCCCTCCTGGTGCGCCTCGTCGGGCACTTCCCAAAGCTCCTTCAGGCCGATGCCATAGGTTTGCGGCTGGCTGTCCTTGGCCAGATCGAACCGCTCAATCAGTTGCTTGGACAACGACCCCCGACAACCCTCCGCCAAAAAGGTGTAGCTGGCGTGCAGTTCCATGCCCGGTTCAAACGCCGCCTTTTCGCTGCCATCGGCGGCGATACCCATGACGCCGGTGACCACGCCCTTGACCCGCCCGTCATCGTGGAACAGCAGCTCCGAGGCGGCGAAGCCCGGAAAGATCTGCACCGCCATGGCCTCGGCCTGTTCCGCCAGCCAACGACAGACGTTGCCCAACGAGACGACATAGTTGCCGTGGTTGTGGGTCGCCTTGGGCATCAGGAAGTTGGGCATCGGGATGGAATTGTGTTCGGTCAGGAACATGAATTTGTCCGCCGTCACCGCCACGTTCAACGGCGCGCCGCGCTCCTCCCAATCCGGGAACAACTCGTCCATGCCCCGGGGTTCCATCACCGCCCCCGAGAGGATGTGGGCGCCGACCTCGGAACCCTTTTCCAGTACGCAGACCGACAATTCGCTCCCTGCCTGCTGCGCCAGTTGCATCAGCCTGATCGCCGCCGCCAGTCCGGCCGGACCGGCGCCAATGATCAAGACGTCGACTTCCATCGATTCGCGTTCCATGGCGCAACCTCGCTGTTCGGGCGGGCCGCACCGGCGGCGCCACCGCGCCCGTTATGCCGCCGATCAAGCCAACGGGTCAATGGCCCTGAGCCGCGAACGGTGGGGCCCGGCGCCGGGGCATGTTAGGCTTTTGGCATGGTCCAGCCAGGCAGTATCAGCGACGCCCTTCGATTCTATGCCGATGCCGGTATCGACGAGGTGATCGGCGATACCCCGGTCGACCGTTTCAAGGAAAGCCGGACGGTCGCCGCGAAAGCCGCCACCAGCCGTCCGACCGCTCCGAAACGCAACCGCGCCGAGCAGCCCCCAGCCGCCCGGCCGCCAACCGCCGTCGGACCGGCGGAGGCGGAGGCCAGTGCGCGCGAACTGGCAGCAGCGGCGATGGACCTGGGCGCGCTACGCTCGGCATTGGACGGCTTCGACGCCTGTCCGCTGAAGAAGACCGCGGCCAACCTCGTGTTCGGCGACGGCAATCCGAATGCCGAGGTGATGCTCATTGGCGAGGCGCCAGGGGCCGACGAGGACCGCCAGGGGTTGCCCTTCGTCGGCGTCTCCGGCCAATTGCTCGACCGCATGCTGGCCTCCATCGGCCTGGATCGGGACGGCGCCTATATCACCAATATCCTGCCCTGGCGTCCGCCCGGCAATCGCAAGCCGACGGCCGAGGAAACGACCATGTGCCTGCCCTTCATTCGCCGCCACATCGAACTGGTGGCACCGGCGGTGCTGGTCTTCGTCGGCGGCACTTCGGCGGCCAACTTGCTCGGCCGTAGCGAGGGCATCACCAAACTGCGCGGTCGCTGGTTCGACTACCCGGCGGGCGATCGAATGATCGCCGCCATGCCGATATTCCATCCGGCCTATCTGCTGCGCCAACCGGCCCTGAAGCGACAGGCCTGGGCCGACCTGCTGGCCATCAAGGCCAAGCTTGCCGAACGCGAATGATCCGACATTTAGTAGAATAACTTTGTCCGCTTACTATATTTTGTAGTCTCACTCGGCGGGCCGCCTTGCCGCTTTTTCCCCGATAAGCTATGAATACGGGCTATGTCGGAGGATCGGTTGCACAGTCAGCCACGGCGGCTTGTCGTGAAGTGGCGTCCATTCGTAGCCGTGGCGGCCGGGTCGCTGGCAATGGTTCTGCTGGCCGGACCGGCGGCGGCGGCGGCGATCCACGCGACCGCGCCGGGCCATGCCGGCGGCGGCCTGGAAACAGCGGCGTTGTCGCCGGCGAACGCCGCCGAGGCGGCGGATATCGATCTGCCGAGAATCCTCCGGCAAGCCGACAGGCAACGCTACCGTAGAATTTTCGCGCTGCAGGAAAGCGGCGACTGGATGCGGGCCGACCAGCTGATCCGCCGGCTCGACGACCCACTGCTGCTGGGCCATGTACTGTTCCAACGCTACATGCATCCGACCAAGTACCGCTCGCGCTACAAGGAATTGCGGGGCTGGCTGGACAGGTACGCCGACCACCCGGGCGCGACGCGGATCCATCGGTTGGCCCAACGCCGGCGGCCGAAGGGCGCGAGAGCACCGAAGGCCCCATCGGGCCCCCGGACGGCCCGCGGCTATGCCGACATCGAAGCGGCCTCGCAATATCAGTCGCCGCGCCGTCGCTCCGCCGCTCAGCGCCGGCTGGTCCGGCGGATCCAGGCGAAGATCCGCCGCAACGTCAGGCACGAGCGCCTGACGGTTTCGCAGAAATACCTCGACCGCAAGGATGTCCGCCGGCTGCTGGATCCGGTCGAACGTGACGAGCTGCTGGCCCGGGTGGCCGCCGCCTGGTACTACCGCGGCAACGATGGGAAGGCCTATGCGCTGGCGGCCGGGGCGGCCGATCGTACGCCACGGTATCTTTCCAACACTCACTGGATCGCCGGCCTGGCGGCCTGGCGACTGGGCAGGATCGAGGTGGCGGCGGGCCATTTCGAGGCCTTGGCCGTCTCGCCCGTGGCCGATTCCTGGAACGCCGCCGCCGGCGCCTTCTGGGCGGCGCGGGCCAATCTGATCGCGCGGCGGCCGGACAAGGTCAATCCGCTGCTGGAAATCGCCGCCCAGCATCCCCGGACCTTCTATGGCCTGATCGCCTCGCGGCAACTGGGCGTCGACCTGAAATTGCATTGGGCGACGCCGCCCCTGACGTCGCGGGATTTGCAGCGGGTCGGCGACCTCGACGCCGTGCGCCGGGCCGTCGCGTTGGTGGAAGTCGGTCGGCCGCAAAAAGCCGAACAGGAAATCCGCCGGGCCTATTTGAGCACGAACCCGTTGAGCGGGCCGGCGCTGCTGGCCTTGGCCCACAAGATGGATCTGCCGGCGATGCAGATGCGCCTGGCGCGTGGTGTCCGCAACGCCTCCGAGCTGCTCTACGATCAAGCCCTGTTTCCCCTGCCGCCCTGGCGCCCGGAGCGCGGTTTCGCCGTCGATCGGGCGCTGTTGTTCGCCGTCATGCGCCAGGAATCGGGCTTCAACACCCGGGCAAGAAGCCCCATGGGCGCGCGCGGCCTGATGCAACTGATGCCGCGTACCGCCAGCTATGTTACCGGCGACCGCAGTCTGCGCCGCGGCAACCGGACCAAATTGTACGATCCGGAATTCAATCTGGCGCTGGGACAGAAGTACCTCTCGCACCTGCTGCGGCAGGTCGGCGTGAAGGGCGACCTGTTCCGCCTGGTCGTGGCCTACAACGCCGGACCCGGGAACTTGCGAAAATGGCTGCGAAAGGTCACATACAAGGGTGATCCGCTGCTCTTCATCGAGAGCCTGCCGTCGCGGGAAACCCGATTGTTCGTGGAACGGGTGTTGACGAACTTCTGGATCTACCGCGAACGGCTGCAACAGGACACACCTTCGTTGGATGCGGCGGCGACCGGTCATTGGCCGGTCTATCTGACGCTTGATGCCAACACCATCGCGAGTACCCGCCATGGCAGGAATTGACGAATCGATCCCCTTCCGCCCGGTCAATATCGCCGTCCTGACGGTGTCGGACAGCCGCTCGGCGGCGGACGACAAATCCGGCGATATCCTGGTCGACCGGTTGAGCGAGGCCGGCCATTTCCTGGCCGACCGCGCCATCGTCAAGGACGAACAGGACGCCATCGTCGCGCAGTTGCGGCAGTGGATCGAGGATCCCTTGATCGAGGCGGTGATCTCCACCGGCGGCACCGGGGTGACCGGCCGGGACGTCACGCCCGAAGCTTTCGCCCAGGTCTACGAGAAGGAGATCGCCGGATTCGGCGAATTGTTCCGGACCGTCAGCTTCAAGTTCATCGGCACCTCGACCATCCAGTCCCGGGCCACCGCCGGCGTCGCCGGCGGCACCTACCTGTTCGCCCTGCCCGGCTCGCCGGGGGCCTGCCGCGACGGCTGGGACCATATCCTGAAGGACCAGTTGGACATCCGGCACCAACCCTGCAATTTCGCCGAACTGATGCCGCGGCTGCAGGAGCACTTGCAGGAAAGCGCCTGAGCGTCAGGTACCTCGATCGAGGAATCGCCGGTAGTCTTCGGCGGTATCGACGTCGGCCAGTTCATCGACCAGCGCCACCCGTGCCGCCGCCGGCAGGTTCGCCAGGGTGTCGGTCAGGGCCTGGGGGCTCGACCAGCGGACATCCCTGAATAGCTGGCGGGCGCGCCGGCCCCGGCGCAGCCCAACCAGCCAGAAGCCACCGTCGGCGGCCGGCCCGAACACCACCTCGGCCCGGCGCAGGGCGGCGAAGGCGCGGTCGACATGTTCGGGGCCGAGGCCCGGGATATCACCGCCGACCAGCACCACCGGGCCTGCCGGCACCGCCGCCATGGCCCGCGCCATGCGTTGGCCCAAATCGCCCCGCCCCTGGCCGATGCGAGGGATGTCGCGGGGCCATTCGGCGATCGCGCCATCGTCCGGTGTCACCACCAGCACGCACCGCCAGCGCCGATCCCGCGCCAGCCGCCGCGACAATTCCCGCAACATCCGGCGGTGGAAGCGCCAGGCCGCCAGGTGGCCTATTTGCCGACCCAGGCGGGTCTTGACGGCGCCCAGGCGGGGCGCCTTGACGAAGACCACCAGATGCCCCCTACCCATACAGCCGCACCAACAATCGGGGCGGCAGGCCGAGGAAATACAGGCCCAGGCAGGTCAGGTTGCGCAGCGGCCGGCACCAATAGCCGCCCCGGCGATAGCGCTCGGCCGAGGTCACGGCGGCCACCGGCAGGATGTCCAGACGCCGCCGGCCGATCCGCCGGACCAGGTCGACATCCTCCATCAGCGGCAGATCGCGGAAGCCCCCGGCCTTGCCATACAGCCGGCGCGACAGCAGCAGGCCCTGGTCGCCGAACGGCAATCCCAATCGGCGGCAGCGCCAGGCCACCAGCGCTTCGTGGCGACGGGCGGCCGGCGCGGGGTCGTCCAAGGCGAAGCGGAAGGCCGCCGCCCGGCCGGCATTGCCCGCCTCGGCGATGAAGCTCTCGACCGCGAACAGCCATTCGGGCGGCAACACCGTGTCGGCGTGCACGAACAACAGCCATTCGCCGCCGGCGGCGACGGCGCCGCGCTGCAACTGGCCGCCCCGGCCCGGCCCGCCGGACAGCCAACTGGCGCCAGCGGCTTCGGCGATGTGTCGCGTGGCGTCGGTGGAACCGCCGTCGCTGACCACCACCTCCTCGATCAGGCCGCTTTGCCGCCCCGGCGCCAATGCCTCGAGACAGGCCGGCAGCCCGGCGGCCGCGTTCAGGGTTGGGATCACCACCGACAACATGGCCGGCATCTTAATACCGATGGCCGTCACTGCGAGTCGTGGCGACGCGATTTGCCAAGAAAAGACACACGGCAAAATGTTCTTGTTTTGTTCAATAACAGGTCTAGATTCCTCTCTCCATGAGCGACCACACCACCGATCGCATGCACCCCGACGGCCGCCACGGGCGTGGTGCCGTCAGCAACCGTTCGGGCCGCTACGAGGCCCATGAACGGGCCTGGGCGGACGACGGCTGGAACGGCCTGGACCAGCCGCCGCCGCCCCTGACCACCAGCATCACCCGGGACACCAGCCGCGGCGTCATCACCCGCAACAATTCGCCCGATATCGGCTTCGACCGCTCGATCAACCCCTATCGCGGCTGCGAGCACGGCTGCATCTATTGTTTCGCCCGCCCGACCCATGCCTGGCTGGGCCTGTCGCCGGGATTGGATTTCGAGAGCCGGCTGTTCGTCAAACCCGACGCACCGGCGGTGCTGGAACGGGAATTGCGGCGGCGCGGCTATCGCTGCCAGCCGATCGCCCTGGGCACCAACACCGATCCCTACCAGCCGACCGAAAAACGCCTGCGGGTGACGCGGGAGATCCTGAAGGTGCTGGCCGCCTGCGACCATCCCCTCTCCATCGTCACCAAATCGAACCTGGTCTGCCGCGACATCGACATCCTGGCCCCGATGGCGGCCCGCGGCCTGGCCAAGGTGGCGATATCGGTGACCAGCCTGGACCGCGCCTTGGCCCGGCGCATGGAGCCCCGGGCGGCAACGCCGGAACGCCGACTGTCGGCCCTGGCGGCGCTGAGCCAGGCGGACATCCCGACGGCGGTGATGGTGGCGCCGGTGATCCCGGCCCTGAACGACATGGAGATCGAGGCGATCCTGGGCCGGGCGGCGGCGGCCGGGGCGCGGGGTGCGGGCTATATCCTGCTGCGCCTGCCGCTGGAGATCAAAGCCCTGTGGCGGGAGTGGCTGGACGAGCACTACCCGGACCGGGCCAGCCGCATCATGCGGCATATCCGCGAGGCCCGCGGCGGCCGCGACTACGACGGCCGCTTCCACCGGCGCATGGTCGGCGGCGGCCCCTATGCCGAGATGATCGGCCGCCGTTTCGACCTGACCTGCCGACGGCTGGGCCTGGACAATCCGGAGTTCGCCCTGGATTCCGGACGGTTCCAGCCACCGCCGGCCAACGACGACCAGCTATCGCTGTTTTGACCCGCATACCGCCAATGGCTAGAAAAGGGGAACAGTCGTGATCAAGGGAGAACAGCCATGCTCGTCGTCGAAACGCCCCAGGACCTGAAGCAACATATCGGCCAGGAACTCGGGGTCAGCGATTGGGTCACCATCGACCAGGACATGATCGACAAATTCGCCGAGACCACCGGCGACCACCAATGGATCCATGTCGACGTGGAACGGGCCAAGCGCGAACTGCCGATCGGCACCACCATCGCCCACGGCTACCTCACCCTGTCGTTGCTGCCGCGCCTGTCGCCACAGATCATGGAGATCAAGCACCGCAGCCGGGGCATCAACTACGGCTCCAACAAGGTGCGCTTCACCGGCATGGTGCCGGCCGGCTCGCGGGTGCGCATGCGCTCGACATTGAAGGCCTGCGAGGACGTCTAGGGCGACGGCGTGCGCATCATCTCCGAGGTCACCATGGAACGCGAGGGCGAGGAACGGCCGGTGATGATCGCGGAAACCATCTCCATCGCCTACGCTTGAGGCCGGGACCGGATCGCGATGCCGCCATGTGCACGGGGCAATTCGGCCAGGCCATAGTGCTGGACGGCCCCGGCAAGGCGTTGCGTCACGAACGCCGGCCGGTGCCGGAACCGGGCCCCGGCCAACTGCTGATCAAGGTCGCCGCCTGCGCCGTCTGCCGCACCGACCTGCACGTGGTCGACGGCGAGTTGACCGAACCGGCGCTGCCGCTGGTGCCGGGCCACGAGGTGGTCGGCCGCGTGGCGGAGATCGGGCCGGAGAGCGATGGCTTCACCATCGGCCAGCGGGTCGGCGTGCCCTGGCTCGGCTGGACCTGCGGGATCTGCGGCTATTGCCGCGGCGGCCGCGAGAACCTGTGCCCCGAGGCCCGCTTCACCGGCTATCAGCTCGACGGCGGCTATGCCGACTTCATGCTGGCCGATGCCCGCTACTGCCTGCCGATCCATGGCGACTATTCCGACGTCGAGGCGGCGCCGCTGCTGTGCGCCGGCCTGATCGGCTATCGCGCCCTGAAGATGACCGGCGACGGCGAACGCCTGGGCATCTACGGCTTCGGCGCGGCGGCCCACATCGTCAGCCAACTGGCCCGCCACCAGGGCCGCAAGGTCTTCGCCTTCAGCCGGCCGGGCGATTTGGAGGCCCAGGACTTCGCCCGCGACCTGGGCGCGGTCTGGGCCGGCGGCTCCGACCAGCCGCCGCCCGACGAGCTGGACGCCGCGATCATCTTCGCTCCCGTCGGCGCCCTGGTGCCGGCCGCCCTGCGGGCCGTCGCCCCCGGCGGCACCGTGGTCTGCGGCGGCATCCACATGAGCGACATCCCCAGCTTCCCCTACGACTGGCTGTGGCGGGAGAAGAAGCTGGTATCGGTGGCCAACCTGACCCGGGCCGACGGCGTGGCTTTCCTGGAACTGGCGCCGCGGGTGCCGGTGCGCTGCGAGACTGTGTCCTTTCCCCTGGACCAGGCCAACGAGGCCCTCAGACGGCTACGGGCCGGCGAGTTGCGCGGCGCCGCCGTCCTGGAGATGGCCTGAACCAAACCCCTCAATCGATATAGGGTTTCAGCAGGGCGCGGCCGATCACCACGTTCTGGATCTCGGTGGTGCCATCGATGTATTGGCCCATCTTGGCGCAGGCCAGGTGCCGGGCCAGGGGAAAATCGTGTTTGTAACCGTCGGCGCCCATGGCCTGCATGCATTCGGCCACGCCGGTCAGGGCGACGCGGGTGGCGAACTTCTTGGCATGCGCCGCTTCGATGGCGGCGGCCTGGCCGGCATCGATCAGCCGCATCGCCTCGTAGGCCATCAGGCGGGCGGCGTGCAGATCGGTGGCGACGTCGGCGAGTTGCCATTGCAGGCCCTGGAAATCGGCGATCCGCTGGCCGAAGGCCCGGCGCCCGGCGGCATAGCCGAGGGCGACATCCAGACTGGTTCGCAGGATGCCGCAACACATGGCGGCGACGCAGGCCCGGGCCAGATCGATGCCGCTCATCGCGAACTTGAAGCCATCGCCCGGCGGCAGCAGCATCGCCCGATCCTCGACCCGACAATCCTCGAAACGGAAACCGCCGGTGCCCATGGCGTGGGCGCCAAGCGTGCTGTAGGGCGCCTCGCGCACCACGCCGTCTCGCTCGGCCTCGACCTGGAAGGTGGCGATGCCGCGCCAGCCCTTGTCCGGGTCGGTCTGGGCGTAGACGCTCAAAAGATCGGCCTCGGCGGCATTGGTGACCCAGGCCTTGCGCCCGTTCAGACGCCAGCCGTCGCCGTCCCGCGTGGCCGAGGTAGTGATGGCGGCGGCGTCCGAGCCGCCCTGGGGTTCGGTCAGCAGGAACGAGCCGATGACCTCGCCGGTCAGCATCCGGGGCAGATAGCGTTCGATATGTTCGGGGTTGCCAGCGTTGGCGATGCTGTTGAGATGGTTGTTGTGCACGACAAGGGAAAAGGCGAAGGCCATGTCCACCGCCGACAGCTCTTCGGCAACCCGGGCCAGGGTGGTTCTCGAAGCGCCCTGGCCGCCATGTTCCTTGGGCACCAGCAGGCTTCCCAGGCCGGCCTCGACGGCGGCCCGGATGGCCTCACGCGGCATCACGCGGTCGCGTTCCCAATCGGCCGCCCGTGGCGCGACGACGTCGGCGGCGAAGGCCCGGGCGGTCTCGACCAGGCGCTGTTCCTCTTCCGTGAGGGCGATATCCATGACGTACTCCGCTATGATCACTGCCCGACATCTTGGGTCAGCGGCAACAGCGGGGCAAGGACGAGGCACGTATGCTCATCGCCATCGAAGGCATCGACGGTGCCGGCAAGGGCACGCTCTGCCGGGAATTGCTCGGCCTGGCGCGCGGAGCCGGCATCGACGCCGCGACCCTGTCGTTTCCGCGCTATGGGGAGACCCGCTTCGCCGAGCTGATCGGCCAGTACCTGAATGGCCAGATGGGCAGCCTCGACGAGGTGCCGATCAAATTCGCGGCGTTGCTTTACGGCGGCGACCGGTTCGAAAGCCGCCAGCACCTGCTCGATCTGTCGCCCGCTGACGGCTTGCTGATCCTCGACCGTTACGTCGCCTCGAACATCGCCTACAACGCCGCCAAGCTGCCGCCCGGGCAGCGCCCGGAACTGATCGCCTGGATCGAACGGCTGGAGTTCGAAATGTTCGGGCTGCCGCGCCCGGACCTGACATTGCTGTTGGCCACCCAACCGCAACTGGCCGACCAGTTGGTCGCCCGCAAGGGCGAACGCGGCTACACCGAGGCGACCCGCGACCTGCACGAGGCCGACCGGGACTATCTGTCGACGGTGGCGGCGGTCTACGCCGAGCTGGCGGCGGCCGACCCCGACCATTGGCTGATCGTCGACCCATTGGGCGAGAGCGGCGCCTTGCGGCCGCCGGAAGCGATCGCCGGGCAGGTCTGGCGCGACCTGCGGCCTCGCCTGGATCCATAGGATTTCCGTCCTTCGGCCAAAGGGCAGCCCCTGTGGCCCGGCGGAAAGGCTGTTAGCGGCCGACGCGACCCTCCAGCATCAGGGCGCTGAGCCCGACGCCCTTGGCGACGGGATGTTCGGTGGCGTAGCGCGGGATGCTGTTGGCGTCTTCGAGTCCCAGGCGGCCGACGAAAGCCGCGATGCGGTGAAGCATGTTCATCGTTCGTCCTTTCGGGAGATCGCCGGCGCCGCTGGGGCGCCGTCGGTGGCAACTGATAGCGAGGAGATAGTCCCTGCGTCGGCGCGGGACAATTGCAATTTCCAAGACGGAGCCATGCCGTCATCGCATGGCTCGACCGGAGCCCTTAGAGAGTCATGCCGCCGTCGACATGGATGCATTGCCCGGTCACGTAGGACGCGTCGTCCGAGACCAGGAACTGGATCAGGGCGGCGATTTCATCCGGCCGGCCCAGACGGCCCAGCGGGATCCGCTCCACCGCCCGGCGCCAGGCCGCCTCGTCCAGGGCGGCATGCGCGCCGGCATCCTTCTGGACATAGCCCGGCACCACGCAATTCACCGTCACGCCGTCGACCGCCAGTTCCGCCGCCAGGGATTTCGCCAGGCCCTCCAGGCCGGCCTTGGCGGCGGCCGAGGCCGGCATGCCGACACCGCCCAGTTGAAAACGGTGGGCGACGAAGGACGACACGGCGACGATGCGGCCGGCCGGCGCCGCCCGCAACAGCGGCATGGCGGCCCGGGACAGGCGCAGAAAGGCGCCGGTGATGACCTGGTGCGAACGCTCGAAGGCATCATTGTCCAGATCGGCGACCAGGGTCTTGTCGGCGAAACCGGCGTTGGAGATCAGCCCATCCAGGCGGCCGTCGCGCGCCGCCACCGCCTCGATCAGCGCCGCCGCCGTCCCGGCCTCGGCCAGGTCGCCCAGCAGCACCTCGGTCCGCGCGCCTTGTTCGGCGGCCTGCCCCGCCACTCGTTCGGCCGCCGCCCGGTTGCGCCCGGTATGCAGGAACAGGCGGACGCCGGGCGCGGCGAGGCGCCGGCAGACCGCCGCGCCGATGCCGCTGGCGGCGCCGGTGATCAGGATGGTTCGCCCGTCGGTTTCGTTCGGCACCGTCACCTTAGTTCCTCAAGTCTGCTGTTTTGCCGCATGATTTCAGGCAAGTGGTGATCGCAATCACTCACTTTTCGGTAAGACATGCTAGTCTAGCATTGTCCTGGCAGGGCGAAACGCCATGTCTGGAAATGCCTGAATTCGTTGCTTGATCGTGGCGCGTTTGATGACCGAGTCGAGCCAAATCGCGAGGGAAACAACCATGACCGCGGCCCAGGTCTGGGGTCAGCGGGTGATGTATTCGGTGCTGGCCCTGGTGATCGCCATACCGCTGGTTAATATGCGCAAGCTGATGAGCGAAGGCATACCCCAGGGCCTGCGCTATGGCGACATCAACCTGGCCTACGTCGGGGGCATGTTCTTCTCGGTGCTGCTGATCCTGGTCTGGTATTACGCCTACGTCGGCCGCAACGGCGCCCGGGTGATGCTGGGCATGGTCTATCTGATCGCTACCTCGGTGACCGTGGTGATGCCTCTGACCTGGTTGTTTCTGGGCAACCATCTACCGGCTTCATGGCCGGTCAGCCTGGTGCTGGCGTCGGTCTATGGCCTGGCCGGCTGGGTCCTGCTGGTATCGACCAACATCAAGGCCTTCCAACGCTATCAGCGCCGGGCCCGGGCAGGCCCGGACTGAGCGATGGCGTCGGCCATGGCATCGGGCGGCAGGATCTTCGGCCCGCTGGCGCTGGCCCTGGCGGTGTCGCACGGCGCGGCCGAAGCCAAGGACCCGGTGGTCTATTGTCTCGACAAGGATCGGGACCAGGTTTCCCGGGTCAAGGCGCAGGACTGCCGGGGCGAGATCATCGACAAGGCACGGGCCGACGAGATCAAGGCCGCCCGGGTGCGCCGCATTCAGGGCATCATGCGACGCGGCAAGCCGAAGCCCCCCGCCGCCGGCACCAAGCTGGCCAGCATCGGCACCGGCTTTTTCGTCACCGCCGACGGCCGGCTGTTGACCAACAACCACGTGATCGATGGCTGCAAGGCGCTGTCGGTGGAGACCCCGTCCGGTCGGCGGGTCAAGGGCCATCTGCTGGATCGCAACGTGGCCTTCGACCTGGCCCTGGTACGGGCGGAAATGCGCCCCGACGCCATCATCACCTTCCGTGATCCGCCGGCCCTGGTATTGGGCGAACGGGCCGATCTGGTCGGTTATCCGACCCAGGGCATCGCGCCGATCCTGCCCTTCCACACCGAGGCGGAACTGTTGGCGGAGCATGGCCGTCCGGGCGATCGGAACCGCTTTCAGATCAAGGGCGACGTGCGCGGCGGCAACAGCGGCGGCCCGGTGCTGGACGGCTCGGGCTACGCCATCGGGGTGATCTTCGCGCAACTGAACTCGGTGGCGATCTACAAGCATACCGGCAAGGTGCCGGACGACATCGGCATCGCCGTCGCCAACCCGGTGGTGTTCGAATTCCTGCGCCGCAACGACGTGGCCTACCGGGTCGCCGACAGCGGCCCGGCCCTGGACCGTCCGAAGATGTTCAAAAAAGCTCGCGACTTCATCGTCCGCGTCGGCTGCTGGCGGTAGGGCGGCGTCGACTTCTCTGCTATAGACACCCTCGAAATCCAACATCTGGAGGAGGCAGGGTCATGGCACGGCTCGACGGCAAGGTTGCGATCATCACCGGCGGCACCAGCGGCATCGGCGAGAAGACAGTGGAGATCTTCGTCGCCGAGGGCGCCAAGGTGGTGTTCTGCGGCCGGCGCGAGGCCCTGGGCCAGGCCATCGTCGAGCGCCTGGGCGAAAACGCCGAGTTCATCGCCGTCGATGTCGCCCACGAGGACCAGGTGGCGGGCCTGATCGGCACCACCCGGGAACGACACGGCCGCATCGACTGCCTGTTCAACAACGCCGGCTGTCCGGCCCCGAAGGGCTCGATCACCGAGGTCGACCGGGCGGAATTCGACTACAGCCTATCGGTCCTGGTCGGCGGCGTGATGCTGGGCATGAAATATGCCGCCAAGGTGATGATGGAGCAGGGCTTCGGTTCGATCATCAACAACGGCAGCATCGCCGCCCACCAGGCCGGCTTCTCCTCGTCCATGGTCTATAGCGCGGCCAAGGCGGCGGTGGTGCACCTGACGCGCTGCGTTGCCATGGAACTGGGCGAGAGCGGCGTCCGGGTGAACAGCATCTCGCCCGGCGCCATCGCCACCGGCATCTTCGGCAAGGTCGCCGGCCTGCCCGATGAAAAGGCGGAGCAGACGGCCGAGATCCTAAAGCAGGCCTTCGCCACCGCCCAACCGATCCGCCGGGCCGGCCTGCCAGAGGATATCGCGCATGCGGCGGTGTTCCTGGCCAGCGACGAATCCGGTTTCATCAACGGCCGGGACATCGTCGTCGACGGCGGCATGATCGGCGGCCGGCACTGGTCGGTACAGCAGGAGGCCCTGAGACAGATGTTCGGCGCCTTCGGCGATATCGGCTAGCTCCAGCGGCTATTCCAGCGTCTGCAGCAGTCGGATCATCAGGGCCGCCCGGGGCGCCAGCGAGGACACCATGATGCGTTCCTCGAGGGTATGGGCGCCGGCGCCGTCGGGGCCCAGGCCGTCGAGAGTAGGCACGCCCAGGGCGGCGGAGAAATTGCCGTCGCTGCCGCCGCCCGAATAGGTGTCCAGCAATTCGAAGCCCAATTCCGCCGCCAAGGCCTGGGCATGGGCCAGCAGCGCCGTGATGCCCTCGGATTTTTCGAAGGCCGGGCGGTTGAGGTCGCCGGTGACCGCGATTTGGCAGTCTGGATCGAACGGCTCCAGGCCGTCGAACATCGCCTTGACCTCGGCCGCCGCGGCGGCATCCGGCACCCGCACGTCGATATCGGCGCTGCAGGACGCCGGCACCACGTTGATCGCAGTGCCACCCTGGATCGTCCCGACCGAGACGGTGATGCCGCGTTCGTAGTCGGTCATCTCCTCCAGCCGCAAGACCTGCCGCGCCATTTCCCGGATGGCGCTGCGGCCGTCCTGATGGCGCGCGCCCGCGTGGGACGGCCGGCCGGTCACCGTGAGGTGGAAATCGGCGACACCCTTGCGGGCGGTGACGACGCGGCCGCCGTCGCGGGCCGGCTCGGGCACCAGAACGTATTTCGCCCGCCGCGCCGCCGCCTCGATCAGGGGGCGGGAGGTCGGACTGCCGACCTCCTCCTCGGGCAGGAAGAGGAAGGTCACCGGCAACGGGGTCCGCAGGCCCAGGCGGCGCAGGTGGCGATAGGCGTAGTAGCCGAAATAGCCACCGGTCTTCATGTCATAGATGCCGGGGCCGTAGACCCAATCGCCTTGCCGCCGGATCGGCAACTCCCCCTTGCTGGTGCCAATCGGGTGCACCGTATCCAGATGCGCCAGCACCAGGATTCCCGGCCCCTCGCCGCCCCACGGCGTGCGGGCGCACAGGATATCGCCAAAACCATCCCGTCCCGGTGTCCGCTCGATCTCGGCGCCGAGGTTCCGGAAGGCGTTTTCCACATGGTCGACCAGGTGGTTGACCGCCGCCGCCTCGGCGGTCGGGGTCTCCAGCTCGACCCAGGCGAGCACGCCCTCGAGAATTTCCTCGGCATCCACTTCCGGCCTGTTGCCGCCGTCTATCGTCATCACTGGGAACTCCCGTCATGGTTCGGTGCAGGGTAGGCGCCACGAGATTTTCGGACAATGGCAGTTTTCGGCGGTCCGGGCCGGTGCGGGCAAGCGCGACGTTTGGTCGCTTTTAAATATCTAATTAACGTTAGATAATATAGAAACGCCAAGCGCGAATGGCTTGGCCGTGGGGAGACGCCGTCAAAGGGGAAGACCGTGGGGATGAAGAACAACAAGGCTCTCGATAATCCAACCGCCAAGAGACGTCACGGCGGAATCGACCCAAGGCTGCTGGCCGGCCCTTGCATGGCCTGCAATACCAGAAACATGGCCATCTGCATCGCCCTCAGCGATGAGGAAGTCGCCGCCCTGGAAGCCATCGTCACCCACCAAACCTTCACGCCCGGCCAGTCGGTTTTCTTTGAAGGCGATCCGGCGGACCACGTCTACAACATCACCGGCGGCATGCTGCGACTGAGCAAGCTGCTCTCCGATGGCCGGCGTCAGATCACCGGCTTTCTGCTGCCCGGCGATTTCTTGGGGTTCATTCGCGGCGACAACTACTCTTTCGCCGCCGAGGCGGTCACCCAGGCCAACCTCTGCCGGTTCAGCCTGGGCGATTTCATGGACCTGCTGGATCGTTTCCCGAAGCTGGAGAAACGGCTGCTGGAGCGGGCCAGCAACGAGTTGGCGGAAGCGCAGGATCAGATGCTGCTGCTGGGCCGGAAATCGCCCAAGGAAAAACTCGCCTCGTTCCTGGTTCGCATGGCCGAACGCCAAGCCCGCGCCCTGGGTCCCTCCAAGGAGTTGCGCCTGGCCATGGGCCGCAACGACATCGCCGACTATCTGGGCCTGACCATCGAGACCGTGAGCCGCTGTTTCACGCAGTTGCGCAAGGACAAGATCCTGGCATTGCCCGAGTCGAACATCGTCATCGTCAAGGATGGCACGCGCCTGCGGGCGCTGCATCAACCCGGCTAACGGGGCGGCCGCACCGGTCACCGCGACCGCCGCCGCCTGCCGATCACTCGTCCGATCCGATCCGTTTGCTCCAGCGCATCGAACTGGGCTGGTAGCCGTCATCGCTCAGCAGGTCGGCCAAGCGGTCGCCGGGCGGACCGCCGGCCGCTTCGGGCTGCGGCAATTGGATGTTCAGCACCGGGCAATCACGCTCCCGCGCCACCTGTTCCATGATGCGGACGATCGCCTCGAAGGCCGTACTTTGCCCCGGCAGATCAAACACGATGATGTGATCGACCTCCAAGGTGCGGCCATGGGTGATGTCTTCCAGCACCCGATAGACGAACAGGGCGTGGATGTAGCCGGAGGCGGTTTGCAGGGTCATCACGTCGCCCGCCTCGCCCCCTTTCAGGGAGGCCGCCGCCTTTTCCACGTGATCCTGCCATTGTTCGGGCGTGAGCGCCGAATCCAGTGCTCGGACCAGGGGATATGCCTGAAGCACCTGGTCGGGTCGCAACGGCCGAACCAGGAATTGCGATGTCATCGGAACGCCGACTGCTCCCTACTGCCGCCACTCGCCGCGGCCGTCGCCGACCCTAAGATTTTCGCGTAACCGCCGCCGCGTCGTTGATTTCGGTCAACGCCGCCATCGGCAGCCGCCGTAGAGGCCAAATGGATTGGCTTTTCCGCCCTGCCTGGGCATACTCCCGCCCCGCCCGTCGAACCACCGCCAGCACAGCAAGGAATTCGCATGCGTGATCTGCAGCTTCCCGGCCGTTCCACCGCCCACGCCGTCAACGGCATGGCCGCCACCTCGCATCCGCTGGCCACCCTGGCGGCGCTGGACGTGTTGCGCGAAGGCGGCAATGCGGTCGATGCCGCGGTCACCGCCTGCGCCGTGCAGTGCGTGGTGGAACCGATGTCGACGGGCATCGGCGGTGACTGCTTCGCCCTGTTGGTGCCGGGCGGCGAGGGCCGGATGATCGGCCTGAACGGTTCCGGCTGGGCGCCGGCCGGACTGACGGCGGAATCCCTGCTCGACCAGGGCGAGGAGGCGATCGGCACGCAGTCGCCGCATTCGGTCACCGTGCCGGGGGCGGTGGCTGCCTGGGATACCCTGTTGCGCGACCACGGCAGCATCAGCCTGGACCAGGCCCTGCAGCCGGCCATCCGCTATGCCGAGGACGGCTGGGCGGTCAGCCCCCGGATCGCCGTCGACTGGGCCCGCAATCGCGACAAACTGGCGGCCGACCCTTCGGCCGCGGCGAAGTTCCTGGCCGGCGGCCAGGCGCCCACCGTCGGCCAGACCTGGCGGCTGCCGGAACTGGCCGAGACCCTGCGGACCATCGCCCGCGAGGGCCGCGACGGCTTCTACCGGGGCTGGGTCGCCGAGGACCTCGTCGAATACCTGAACGGCCTGGGCGGCCGTCATGACCTGGACGATTTCGCCGAACAGCGGGCGGAGTATGTCGAGCCGATCAGCACCGAATACCGTGGCCACACCATGGCCCAGATCCCGCCCAACGGCCAGGGCATCACCGCCCTGATGATGTTCAATATCCTGGCTGATTTCAACCTGGCGGCGCTCGATCCCCGCGGCGTCGAACGGCTGCATCTGGAAACCGAGGCCTCGCGCCTGGCCTATGCCGCCCGCGACCGCTACGTGGCCGATCAGCGTCAGGCCGATGTCCCGGTCGATCACATGCTGTCGGCGGAGTTCGCCGCCGAGATGCGCCAGCAGATCGCCGCCGACGGATCGGTTGAAGCGCCCGAGGCCACCGGCCCGGCCTATCGCGACACCATCTATCTCAGCGTCGTCGACAAGGACCGCAACGCCTGCTCGTTCATCAATTCACTCTATATGCCGTTCGGCTCCGGCCTGGTCGGCCCGCGCTCGGGCGTTTGCCTGCAGAACCGCGGCGCCGGCTTCCGGGTGGCGCCGGGCCACCCCAACAACGTCGCCCCGCGCAAGCGGCCGCTGCACACCATCATTCCCGGCATGTGCCTGGCCGATGGCAAGGTGAAGTACAGCTATGGGGTGATGGGCGGCGGCTATCAGCCGGTCGGCCACGCCCACGTCCTGACCAACATGATCGACTACGGCATGGACCCGCAGGAGGCCCTGGATTGCCCTCGGGTGTTCCATATCGGCGGCCGCCTGGAGGTCGAGCGCGGGTTCGGCGAGGAGGTAATGGACGGCCTGGCCGCCCTGGGCCACGAAGTCCGCCGACCCGAGATGCCCTGGGGCGGCGGCCAGATCATCGAGATCGATTGGCAAAACGGCACCCTGATCGGCGGCTCCGACCCACGCAAGGACGGCTGCGCGCTAGGGTACTAGAGCACCGCCGCCAGCCAGTCGGTGCAAGCTTCGGCCACTGCTTGCCAGTCGTCCTCCAGCAGCAGCATGTGGCCCATCTCCTCGAACTCCATGAAGGTGGCCAGTTCGGGGTATTTGTCGGCGGTCTTGCGCACGCTGTCGGGCACCACCACCCGGTCGCGGCCGCCGGCGATGCACAGCAGCGGACAATCGACATTGACGCCGTTGACATAGGCGGCCCGGTTCGGATCGAACATCCAGAACAGGCACTCGAACAGCGCCTGGCCGGATTCCGGCACGAACCGCTCGAACACCGCGCGCTGGCGATCGGCGGGCAGGCAGTTCAAGGAGTTGTCGGCGGCGATCTCGAACGCCGAATCCAGCACTTGCTCCCAGAACGATCCCAGCGACATCAGGCCCATGGCGGCGGCGATCTCTTCCCGGGACGACGGCAGGATGCCCCAGGACGGGGCCGGCGCCAGCAGGACGGCGGCGCGGGCCAGGCCACGCGCCGCCAAAAGCTGCGCCAGCAGGCCGCCCATGGAATGCCCCAACAGCACCGGCGCCTCGTCCAAGGCACCGATCTCCGCCGCCAGGTCGTCGGCATAATCGCGCAGCCCGGTGCCGGCGAGCCGCGGGTCGGCCCCGCCCGGCGCCCCGTGGTGACGCAGTTCGGGGGTCAGCACGCGCCAGCCGGCAGCTTCGAAATGCCGGCGGAAATCGTCGAAACACCAGGCGCCGGCGAAGGCGCCCGGAATCATCATCACGGTACCGTTCATATCCCGGCCTAGAAAAGGTGGCGGAAGGCGGCGATCACCTGGAGGTAGCTGTCGCGCTTGAACGGCACGGCGATGCCGGGCAGTTCATCCAGCGACACCCATCTCCAGGCGTCGAACTCCGGCTCCTCGGTGTCCAGGTCGATATCGCCGTCGTCGCCCAGGAAACGCATGGCGAACCATTTCTGGGTTTGCCCGCGGTAGCGGCCGCGCCAGACGCGATCGGCCAAGTGCGGCGGCAAATCGTAGCTGATCCAATCCTCCGCCTCGGCGATGATCTCGGCCCGGTCGGTACCGATCTCCTCCCGCAGCTCACGCAACGCCGCTGCCCGGGGCTCCTCGCCGTCGTCGACCCCGCCCTGCGGCATCTGCCAAGCCTCGGCCACCTGATCGATGCGCTGGGCGACCAACACCCGATTGTCGGCGTTCAGCAGCAGGATACCGACACAAGGCCGGTAGGGACGCTGGTCCAATGGCTTCACTGTTGCTTCCCCGGCATCCCGGCGAGAGCCGAAACCGGCGCCAGATCATAGCCCCGATCGCCCAGCGAGCGGCTCCATTGCGCCAGCCGCTCGATGGTCACGGGATAGGCGAAGCCGATACCGACGGCGCTGCCCTGGGCGCTGGCCAGGCGTTCCAGTTCCAGGAGGCGGGCGTCGATGCTGGTGCGCGCGGCCTCGGCATCGATGATCCGGTCGTTGACCGTGCCGGGCAGGCCGATTTCACCAGCCATCTTGCCGGCGACGCTGGAGGAGGAGGCGCGGGCATCGAGGAACATCAGGCCGCGATCCCGGATCGCCTCGAGCACCGGCTGCACGTGCGAGGGCGCCGAGGTGAAACGGCCGCCCATGAAATTGACCGCGCCGACATAGCCGGCGAACCGGCTGAGCAGCCAATCCAGGCGCTGCAGATTGCGGTGGATCGACAAACTCGTCAGCAGGGTATGCGGCCCGGGATCGTTGGTCGGGTAATCCATCGGCTCCATCGGCAACTGCAGCAGCACCTCGTGACCGGCGGCCCGTGCCTGATTGACGTAGTTCTGCAGATCGCGGCCATAAGGGGCGAAGGCCAGGGTGACGCCGCCCGGCAGTTGCTGGATGGCGGCGATGGTGGCGGCCCGCGACAGGCCCAGGCTGCCGACGACGATGGCGATGCGTGGCCGGCCGGTGGGCCGATAGGGCCGGGCATAGACCTTCAACGGCGTGCGCCCATCCGGCGCGACGATGGGCAGGGGACCGTCCGGCGAAGTCTTGACCAGGGCTGGATCGGGGGCCGGGTGCAGTGCCGCCAGCCGGCGCGGCCCGCCGCTTGCCGGCGCCGCCGGTTTCGCCTGCACGGCCGGCTTCGGTTGCGCGGCCGGTGCCGGTTGCGCCGGCTTCGGTGTTTCGGCGGCCGGTCGCGGGCTGGGATCCGGGTCGCTGGCGGCGGCGGTGGCCCCGCCCCTCGTCGCCGGCGCGGGGGCCGGCGGTTGCGTCGACGGTGGCGCCGCCGAGGGTTGCGGCGACGGCGCGGCGGCCGATGCTGGCGGCGTGGCCGGTTTCACCGGCGCCGGCGGCCGGGCGGCTGCCTTGGTCTCGGGGGCTGCCGGCTTGGCGGCGGCCGGGTCCTTTTCGCCGGCGGCGTCTTCCTTCGCCTCGACGGCGGCCTTTTGTTCCGGCTTCGGCGCCTGGGCCACCGCCGGCGGCGCCGGCGCGGCGGCCTCGGTCAACGGCGGCACATAGGTCACTTGCAGCCAGACGACGGTGGCGGCGGCCCCGACCAGCAGCAGGAAGATCACCACGGTCAGCGCGCTTGGCGCGCGGCGTTCGCGCCTGACGCGCCGCCTGGCTGCCTTTTCCTTGGCCCTGGGGGTTTTGGCCACGTTACCGCATCCGCCGGACGGGGCGTCTCCGCTGATTATGCCACCGGTATTACTTTTTCATGCCGTCAAGATCGCCCAACAAGGCCAGGCCGCGCAGCAGATCGAGGGCGTAACGCAACTGGAAGTCCCGGCGGTTGTTGTTGTCGCCGTTGTCGACGCCACCACCGCCAGCCGGCTGCTGGGTCTTGCCTCCCTCCGCCTTCAAATGCTTCGGCAGATCCGCTTCGCTGTGCCGGCGTGGCCGATCCTTTTTGTCCACCTGGACCTGTTCGACCTCGACGTCGGGATCGATGCCCTTGGCCTGAATCGAGCGCCCCGAAGGCGTGTAGTAGCGGGCCGTGGTCAGGCGGATGGCGCCGTGGCCGGGAATCTGGATGATGCTCTGCACCGAACCCTTGCCGAACGACCGGGTGCCGACGACGATCGCCCGGTGATGATCCTGCAGGGCGCCGGCGACGATTTCCGAGGCCGAGGCCGAGCCGCCGTTGATCAGCACCGCCACCGGCTTGCCGTCGGCCAGATCGCCATCCTTGGCGCTGTAGCGCTGGGTTTCTTCCGGCCGTCGGCTGCGGGTGGAAACGATCTCGCCCTTGCCGAGAAAGGCGTCGCTGACGGCGATCGCCTGATCCAGGGAACCGCCGGGGTTGTTGCGCAAATCCAAAACCACGCCGCGGAAGCCGTCGCCGATCTCCTCTTTCCGATCCTTCATCGCGTCGATCAGGCCGGTGTCGGTCTGCTCGGTGAACGAGGTGATGCGGATGTAGATGAAATCCCCCTCGCGGCGCGAGCGCACCGATTTCACGCGGATGACGTCGCGCACGAGCTTGACCTCGAAGGGTTTTTCGACGCCCGGGCGGCTGATCATCAGGCGGATCTCGGCGCCGACCGGACCACGCATCTTGGCCACCGCCTCGGACAGGGTCAGCCCCATGACCTGATCGCCATCCAGGTGGGTGACCAGATCGCCGGCCTGCAGCCCGGCCCGCGAGGCCGGTGTGTCGTCGATCGGTGAAACCACCTTGACCAGGCCGTTCTCCATCGTCACCTCGATGCCGAGGCCGCCGAACTCGCCGCGGATCTGTTCCAGCATCTTGCGATAGGCCTTGGTATTGAGATAGCTGGAGTGGGGATCGAGCGAGCGCAGCATGCCGACGATGGCGGCCTCGATCAGGTCGGGGTCGTTGACCTTCTCCACGTAGTCCGAGCGGACCCGCTCCAGTACGTCGCCGAACAGGTTGAGCTGGTCGTAGATGCCCTTTTCCTCGGCCCGAACGGGCGCCGGCGCCATCAACAGGCAAGCCGCCAAGAGAACCGCCAGGATTGCTTTGTGCGTCATCCGCTAACCCTTCTGTCACCACCCGCCCACCAGGGACGCGGATCGATCGCCGCCCCCTTGCGGCGCAGCTCGATATATAGAGAGCGCGAGCCGCTGTCGCCGTCGCCCATCCGGCCCACCGGTTCGCCGACCAACACCGATTGGCCGACAACCGCATGAATCCGCGACATACCGGCAAGCAGGGTATGGTATCCCTCGCCGTGAGAGATGATCAAGATCTGCCCGTAGTCGCGGAACGGACCGGCGAAGACGACCCAGCCGTCATGGGGCGCCACCACCTGCGCGCGTTCCCGTGTCAGCAGGGTAATACCTTGCGCGCGCGGTCCGAATCCAGTGCTTTCACCATAGCGCCCGACCAGGCGGCCCTTGGCCGGTAGCGGCAACCGCCCCTTGACCTTGGAGAACGGCGTCGCGCCGGGCGCCAGCGCCAGCCGCGGCGGCGCCTCGTCGCCGGCCGTATCGGCCGGCGCTTCCTCGGCTTCGTCCTGGCGCAACGCCTTGGCCATCTCCGCCGCCAGGCGTTTTTCGTCGCGTTCCTGGATGCGGCGCAGCCGCGCCACCCGCTCGGCCTTTTCGGCCGCCGCCCTGGCCCGCGCCTGCCGGCGGCTCGCGTCGATCGACAGTTGCTGCATCAAGGTCCGCAGATCGCGAGCCCGGGTCGCCAGGTCGCCCAGACGCCTGGCTTCCGCCGCGCCGGAGCGGCGCAGATCGGCTTCGATGCCGGCCCGCTCCTTCAACAGCGCCGCTATTTCGCCGCGCTTTTGGCTCAAGGCGGCATCGGCGGTCGCCCGCCGGCGGCGTTCATCGGCCAGGCCCCGCCGCACCGCCGCCAGGTCCCTCAGGACACCGCCCAGCCGCCGCGCCTCACCCCTCATCGCCGGCAGGGCGACGGCCAGCAAACGGCCGCCACGGGCCGCGTCGACGGTGCTGCCGGGCGCCGCCAGCACGGCGGCCGGCGGCTGCCGGCCGATGCGGGCCAGGGCCGCCAGGGACAGCGCCATGCCGTCCTTGAGCTTTTCCAGTTCGGCCCGGCCGGCCGCCTGGCGCTTGCCCAACTCCTCGAGCCGTCGGTCGATGCCATCCAGGGCCGCCTCTTCCTTCTGGGCCTGACGGGCGGCCACCACCAGGCGCAGGCGCAGGGCGGCGATTTGATCCACCACCCGGCGCGCCTGCCGCGACAGTTGGCGCTGGCGCTGGCGGGTCGCCTCGATCGATTGATCGACCTCGCGCAGTTCACTGCGCATTTCCTGTTGTTCGGCGGCGGCCGCTACCGGCAGCGCCAAGGGCATCAGCAAGATCGGAATGACGGCGTATCGCAACCGGCTGTCAGGCATCGGCGGCGACGGCAACGGTGGCCTCGGTCAACAGGGAATGGCCGGTCATCTCCGCCGGCTTGGGCAGCCCCATCAGCGCCAGCACGGTGGGCGCCAGATCGGCCAGCCGGCCGTCGCGCAGCGCCGTCACCTCGCCGCCATTGACCAGGATCGCCGGCACCCGGTTGGTGGTGTGGGCGGTGTGCTCCTGGTCGCCGTCGCGCATCAGCTCGATGTTGCCATGGTCGGCGGTGATCAGCAGGCATCCGCCGGCCTCGGCAACCGCCGCGCGCAGCCGGCCCAGACAGCCGTCGACCGTCTCCACCGCCCGGATCGCCGGCGCCAGGCGGCCGGTATGGCCGACCATGTCCGGATTGGCGTAGTTGACGACGATCAGATCGTAGCGACCGCCGCCGATCGCCGCGACCAGGCGGTCGGTCACCTCGACGGCCGACATCTCGGGCTGCAAATCATAGGTCGCCACCTTCGGCGATGGCACCAGAATGCGATCTTCGCCCGGATAGGTGGTCTCCTCGCCGCCATTGAGGAAGAAGGTCACGTGAGCGTATTTCTCGGTCTCGGCGATACGCAGTTGCGCCAGCCCGGCCTCGGCCACCACTTCCCCCAGGGTGGCCCGCAGATGCACCGGCGGAAACAGCGCCGGCAGGAACCGATCCAGGGCGGCGGAATAGGACACCATGCCGATACCGGCGGCCAGGCGCGGCGGCCGGGCCCTGGGAAAATCGGCGAAGTCCGGATCGACCAGGGCGCCGAGGATTTCCCGCGCCCGATCGGCGCGAAAATTGGCCATCAGCAGGCCGTCGCCCACGGCCATGCCGACATAGCCGCCGATCACCAGCGGTTCGACGAACTCGTCGCCGGCATCGGCGGCATAGGAGGCCTCGATCGCCGCCACCGGATCGTCGGCCGGCACGCCGTCGCCTTCGGCGACGGCGGCGTAGGCCCGGGCCACCCGCTGCCAGCGTTTGTCCCGGTCCATGGCGAAGTAGCGGCCGCTGACCGTGGCCAGCCGGACGCCGGCGGTGTCGGCCAACTCCGTCAGCACCTGGGCCAGATAGCCGGCGCCGCTCCGCGGCGGGGTATCGCGGCCGTCCAGGAAGGCATGCAGGCAGACCGGCACGCCTTGCCCGGCGATGATCCGCGCCAGGGCGATCACATGGGCCTGGTGGGAATGCACCCCGCCGGGCGACAACAGGCCCATCAGGTGGCAGGCGCCGCCGCCCGCCTGCAACGATTCGATGAAACGGCCGAGCACCGGATTGGCCGCCAGGCCGCCGTCGGCGACCGCCTGGTCGATGCGCGGCAGATCCTGAAACACCACCCGGCCGGCACCGATATTCTGGTGCCCGACCTCGGAATTGCCCATCTGCCCGTCCGGCAGGCCGACCTCGCCGCCCGAGGTCCGCAGCAGCGCATGCGGCGCCTGGGCCAGCAAATCGGCGTAGACCGGCGTCGCCGCCTGGGCAATGGCGTTGTCCGTGCCGTCGGTCCGATGGCCCCAGCCGTCGAGGATGCAGAGGACCACCGGCCGGGGCCGTTGCTGTGACGTCGCGCTCAATACCTTGTGTCCCGCCAATTGCTTGGCCTCAATATGGCGCAGCCGGACTTGAATGCAACCGACATTGTCAGGCCCGGTGATAGGGATGGCCGGCCAGGATACTGGCGGCGCGATAGAGCTGTTCGGCGAGCATTGCCCGCGCCAGCAGATGCGGCCAGGTCATGGCGCCCAGGGACAGGCTGCCGTGGGCCGCCGATAGCAGCGAGGGATGCAGGCCCTCGGCCCCGCCGATGGCGAAGGCGGCGTCGCGCACACCGTCGTCCCGCCAGCGCCCGAGCAATTCGGCGAATTCCTGGCTGGACAGCGCCTTGCCGCGGCCGTCCAAGGCCCACAAACGCCCGCCCGCCGGCACCGCCGCCAGCAACATTTCGGCTTCCTGTTCCTTGGCTTTCGCCGTCGGCAGCTTGCGGCGCACCTCAACTTCGCGAACCTCCGCCGGCCAGGGCAGGCGATCCAGGTAGGATTGGCAGATTTCCGCCGAGGGATCGCCGCGGGCCCGGCCCACGGCACAGATGGTGATGCGCAATCAGGACCCCGGGGCGGTCACAGGGCGGCCCGGCCCGGCTCGGCCATCTCGATCGACCACATTTTCTCCAGGTTGTAGAACTCCCGGACTTCCGGCCGGAACAGATGCACGATGACGTCGCCGATATCGATCAGCACCCAATCGCGCTTGCCCATGCCCTCGACCTGGGCGCGGCCAAAGCCCCGATCCTTGACCTTGCGCAGCAAATGCTCGGCGATGGCGCCGACGTGACGGTCGGACCGTCCGTTGGCGATCACCATGTAATCAGCGATGCTGGATTTGCCATGCAGGTCGATGATGGCCAGGTCTTCGGCCTTGTCGTCATCGAGAGAACTAGTCACGAGTGCCAGCAGTTCTTGGGCCTCCGCCGGCTGTTGCCTTGCACTACCTATGGCAATTTGCTCCTAGTCTTGTAATTTCAGGTGCCGCCGCGCGGCACCATCCGATTATGGCAACATGCCGGCCAGAAGTCATGTGTCTTTTTTGGCGGAATTCCCGGCCGCGCGGATCGATGTGCTGGAGGCCGGGTGCAAAGGCGAGAACAGGAAACACCAAGCCGGTGGCCGGCGCAGCGGCAATTCGCGCGGCCGGCGCACTCGATGGCGGGCATAGCGCCTGGCCGCCAGTCCGGCCAGGGCGCCATGGCCGTGGCCGGGGCGATCGAACACGGCGAAGGGCACCCCTTCGACGATCTCGGTCCAGCGATGCCATTTGGGCATTTGCAGCAGGTTGTCGGCGCCCATCAGCCAGACGAAGGCGTGTTCGGGGAAACGCCGGCGCAAGGCCGCCAGGGTATCGACGGTATAGCGGGTGCCGAGCCGGCTTTCGATGTCGCTGACCCGGATTCGCGGATCGTCCGCCAACGCCTCGGCGGCCGCCAGCCGTTCGGGCAATGGCGCCATGCCGGTTTCCGGCTTCAGGGGATTCTGCGGCGAGACCAGCCACCAGACCTGGTGCAGGCCGAGCCGGTGCAGGGCCAGTAGGCTGATGTGCCGGTGCCCGGCGTGGGCCGGATTGAACGACCCGCCCAGCAGGCCGACCTTGAGGCGCGCCATCGCCGCTTCAGGGCCTGGTCTGACCCTGGCCGTGCACGACGTATTTGAAAGAGGTCAGTTGCTCGACCCCGACCGGGCCGCGGGCGTGCAGCCGGTTGGTGGAGATGCCGATTTCCGCCCCCATGCCGAATTCGCCGCCATCGGCGAACTGGGTCGAGGCATTGTGCAGCAGGATCGCCGAGTCGACCTCGCGCAGGAATCGTTCCGCCGCCGCCGGATCCCCGGTGACGATGCTCTCGGTATGGTGCGAGCCGTGGCGGTCGATGTGTTCGATCGCCGCGCCGACGCCATCCACCACCTTCACGGCGATGATCGCGTCCAGGTACTCGGTGTCCCAATCCGCCGCCTCGGCCGCCCGCACCCGTTCGTCCACCGCCCGGGTGGCGGCATCGCCCCGCACCTCGCAGCCGGCCGCCAGCAGCGCATCGACCAGCGACGGCAGCTGTTGCTCGGCGCAGGCCCGGTCGACCAGCAGGGTCTCGGCGGCGCCGCAGATGCCGGTACGCCGCATCTTGGCGTTCAGCACGATGTCGCGGGCCATCGCCGGTTCGGCGGCGGCATCGACGTAGACGTGGCAATTGCCGTCCAGATGGGCGATCACCGGGATCTTGCCTTCGTTCTGCACCCGCTCGATCAGCGTCCGGCCGCCGCGCGGCACGATGATGTCGATATATTCCTGCATCCCCAGCATGATGCCGACGGCGGCCCGGTCCCGGGTCGGCACCAGTTGGATGGCCCCCTCCGGCAGGCCGGCGGCGCGCAGCCCCTCGGCCAGGCAGCCGTGAATGGCGCCGGATGAATGAAAGCTTTCCGAGCCGCCGCGCAGGATCGCCGCGTTGCCCGATTTCAGGCACAAGGCGCCGGCGTCGGCGGTGACGTTGGGCCGCGATTCATAGATGATGCCGATCACCCCCAGCGGCACCCGCACCCGCGAGATCCGCAGACCGTTCGGCCGCTCCCAATCCGCCATGCTCCGGCCGACCGGATCGTCCAGGGCGGCGATCTCCTCCACCCCCTTGGCCATCGCCTCGATGCGCTCATCGGTCAGGGCCAGGCGGTCCAGCATGGCGCCGCCGAGATCGCGTTCGCGGGCCGCCGTCATGTCCGTCTCGTTGGCGGCCAGGATGTCCGCCGCGCCAGCCCGCATCGCCGCGGCGGCGGCCCGCAGGGCTTGGTTCTTGGCCTCGGTCGGGGTCTTCGCCAATAGGCCCGCCGCCGCCCGCGCGGCCGCGCCCATCGCCTGCATCCGGCTCAGCAAATCGTCGCCTTGAATGTCTTCCGCCGTGCTCATGGCTGCCATCCGTTTTCCATCCAGCCCTCAAACTAACATGCTCGGGTGCTATCCCAGCACCAGATCGTCGCGGTGGATCATTTCCTCGCGGCCGAGAAAGCCCAGGATATCGGGTATCCGGCTGCTTTGCTGGCCCATGATGCGGCGGGCATCGTCGTGGGAATAGGCGATCAGGCCGCGGCCCAGTTCCACCCCGTCGGCGCCGCGCACGACCACCGCGTCGCCGCGCTGGAATTCCCCCTCGACCCCCGTGACGCCGGCCGGCAGCAGGCTCTTGCCTCGGCTCAGGGCCCGGGCCGCGCCGTCGTCGATGGTGATCGAGCCGGCCGCGTGCAGGCTGCCGGCGATCCAGCGCTTGCGGGCGCTGGCCGGCGTGGCGGCGGTGGGGAACCAGGTACCGTGGCCGGTCTGTTCCAGGCGGCGGATCGGGCTTTCCGGCACGCCATGGGCGATCACCATGCCGCAGCCGGCCTGACCGGCGACCCGCGCGGCCTGCAATTTCGTGACCATGCCGCCGCTGCCGTCATGGCTGCCGGTGGCGCCGGCCATGGCCTCGATGGCGGGGGTGATCTCGGTGACTTCCCGGAGGAATTCGGCCTCCGGTGATTGGCGCGGATCGGCCGTGTACAGGCCGTCGGTATCGGACAGCAGCACCAGGCAGTCGGCGCCGACCATGGCCGCCACCCGGGCCGCCAGGCGGTCGTTGTCGCCGAAGCGGATTTCCTCGGTCGCCACCGTGTCGTTCTCGTTGATCACCGGTACCGAGCCGCGCGAGAGCAGCGCCATCAGGGTGTTGCGGGCGTTCAGATAGCGCCGCCGGCGCTCGGTATCGCCGATGGTCAGCAGGATCTGCGCCACCGGCACGTCGTGCCGGGCCAGGCTTTCCTGATAGGCATGCGCCAGGCGGATCTGCCCGGCGGCGGCGGCGGCCTGGCTGTCCTCCAGGCGCAGGGCACGGTTGCCCAGGCCGAGGCTGCGCCGGCCCAGGGCGATGGCGCCGGAGGAGACCAGCAGGACGTCCTGATCCCGCCGGCGGCAGGCCGCCACGTCGTCCGCCAGGGCGTCAAGCCAGCGCCGGCGCAATTCACCCGTATCCTGGTCGACCAGCAGGCTGGAGCCGATCTTGATCACCAGGCGCCTGGCGTTGGTCAGGCGCTCGCTCATGGCCGCCACCCGCCACCGGCCGCCTCGGCCCCAGAGCCAGCCCCAGAGCCAGCTTCGGCTTCTTCCCCGGTGTCGGCCCGCTCGGCCGCTTCGTCCTCGGCGATCAAGGCCGCCAGCTCGGTCAGCAGCGCCGGCAGGCCGCTGCCGGCGACGCCGGAAATCAGACGCACCGGCGTCGCCGCCGCTGCTTGCAGCTCCGCCGCCCGCTCGGCCGCCAGCTCCGCCGCCAGGGCATCGCATTTGTTGAGGCAGACGAGTTCCGGCTTCGCCGGCAAACCGGCGTCGTAGGCCTCCAGTTCGCGGCGCACCGTGCGGTAGTCGGCCACGACGTCCTCGGCCGTGCCGTCGACCAGATGCACCAGGGCGCGGCAGCGTTCGACATGACCGAGGAAACGGTCGCCCAGGCCGGCGCCGTCATGCGCGCCCTCGATCAGGCCGGGAATATCGGCCAGGACGAATTCGCGGTCGCCCGAATGGGCGACGCCCAGGTTGGGATGCAGGGTGGTGAAGGGATAGTCGGCGATCTTCGGCCGGGCCCGGCTGACGGCGGCCAGGAAGGTGGACTTGCCGGCGTTGGGCAGGCCGATCAGGCCGGCATCGGCGATCAGTTTCAGGCGCAGCCACAGGGTAAATTCCTCCGCCTCCTCGCCGGGGTCGGCCCGGCGCGGAGCCTGGTTGGTGGAGGATTTGAAGGCGGTGTTGCCACGGCCGCCACGGCCGCCATGGGCCAGCACCACGCGCTGGCCGGCCTCGGTCAGATCGGCCAGCACCTGGTCGCGCGCCTCGTCCAGGATCTGGGTGCCGATGGGTACCTTGATCAACGCGTCGGCGCCATTCGCCCCGGTCATGTCCCGGCCCATGCCGGGGCGGCCGTTCTTGGCCCGGATGTGCTGTTGGTAGCGATAGTCGATCAGGGTGTTGAGGTTGGCCACCGCCTCGGCCACCACGTCGCCGCCGCGGCCGCCGTTGCCGCCGTTGGGGCCGCCGTACTCGATGAATTTCTCGCGCCGGAAGCTGACGCAGCCGTGGCCGCCGCGGCCGCTGCGGATATAGACCTTGGCCTGATCGAGAAATTTCATGGCTTTCGCCTATCCGTCCCAATCACCGCCACCGACGGTTACCTTTTCCAACGCCATTTACCCAAAATAAAAGGGGGATGGCCAGCCATCCCCCGCATATCACAGCGCCTGCGGGCGCGCCTATTCCGGCGGCACCACCGAGACGTAGGTCCGTCCGCCGGCCCTGGTCTGGTACTTCACCTTGCCTTCGATCAGGGCGAAGATGGTGTGGTCCCTGCCCAGGCCGACATTGTCGCCGGGCCGCCACTTGGTGCCGCGCTGGCGGATGATGATGTTGCCCGGGATCACCGCCTCGCCGCCGTATTTCTTCACGCCCAGCCGCCGGCCCGCGGTATCGCGGCCGTTGCGGGAAGAACCGCCTGCCTTTTTGTGCGCCATGGCAATGGCTCCCTAGCTGTCGTCCGCGGCCTTGCCGGCCTCGTCCAATTTTTTCGCCGTCTTGGCCTCGGAGGCTTTGGCCTTGGCTTTGGGTTTGGCCTTGGCCTCGCCCTTGTCGGCCGCCGCTTTCTTGGCCGGCGCCTTCTTGGCCGCTTCCTTCTTGGCGGCCGGCTTCTTCGCCGTTGCCGTCTTCGTTTCCGCCTTGGTCTCGGCCGTGCCCTCATCATCGGCCTTGGCGGCCGGCTTGGCCTTGGCGGCGGCCTTTTTCTTGGCGCCGCTGGCGGCGATGTCGGTGATGCGCACCAGGGTCAACTCCTGGCGATGGCCCTGTCGGCGGCGGTAACCCTTGCGCCGCTTTTTCTTGAAGACGATGATCTTCTCGCCGCGGGCCTGTTCAAGCACCGTGCCGAGCACCTTGGCGCCGTCCAACAGCGGCGTGCCGACCTTGGTCTCCTTGTCGTCGCCCAGCATCAGGACATCGTCGAAAGCGACCTCGTCGCCCGCCTCGCCGGCGATGCGCTCGATGCGGATCACGTCGTCCTGTTTGACGCGGTATTGTTTGCCGCCCGTCTTGATTACAGCGAACATCGCTCGGTCCATCGCTTGATTGAACGCCCCCGGCGGCGACCCTGCCGCCAGCCTCGGCGCAACGCAAATCAGGCGACGAAACCGCCGTCGCCCGGGTCGGCGCGGATATACGCCGGGCCAGGGTCGGTTGTCAACGGCGCAGTGGCCGCCAGCGCCGGCCGGAGGCGCCGCCGATAAGAGCTTGCACACCGCCCCGGCGGCTCATTATAAGAGGCCCCGCCTGCCAAAGCGGCCACCGACGGAGGGGTGCCGGAGTGGTCGAACGGGCCGGTCTCGAAAACCGGTGTACCCTTGCGGGTACCGTGGGTTCGAATCCCACCCCCTCCGCCAATTTCTTTGGTAACACTTTGATATGAAAAGATAAATTTTAAACATATGATAGCAACCCACGAATAGACCCACGAAAAATGCAGCCCTTAGGGCTGGTTTGCGGACACAGTGGCAAGCGCCGATCGTTTGTATTCTCGACTGAGACGTGCACTTACACACCTAAATATGCGTGCGAAAGGCTGTTTTTCGATCGTGTCTACACACCGCCACATCTCGTAAAGCCAAGTTGAGAAAAACGCTGTGGGCTGGAGTTGGAGTTTTCTCGGATTCGTGGGCACCTTTTGATGCTGTCTATCTAGCTCCCGGCTGGAC
>JASLMH010000270.1 GCA_030746635.1 Alphaproteobacteria bacterium
ACATACCGGGCACGAGCCGATGAAGAACGGGGTATCATAGCAGATTGGCCGGAAAACAGCAGGTAACGAGAATGAACGAGGAATATTTCCACCCCGCCAAGGCCTATCACGACGCCGATTTCATGGACGACGTCTCCGCCAGGCCGTTGCGGATCCTGGCCGAATACCTGAAGCCGGAAACGGTCTTCGCCCAGACCCATGTGCGCGACACCATCGTCATCTTCGGCTCGGCCCGAATACCGTCGGCCGAGGCGGCCTCGGCCGCCCTGGACGCCGAAATCGCCGGCGGCGGCGATGTCCGCTCTGCCGAGCGCAAGCTCGCCCTGTCGCGCTACTACGAGGAATCGCGGGAACTGGCGGGTCGATTGACAGAGTGGTCCAAGGGCTTGGATCGCGAGGACAAGCGTTTCGTCGTCTGTACCGGCGGCGGACCCGGCATCATGGAGGCGGCGAATCGCGGCGCATCCGAGGCCAAGGGCCTGAACATCGGCCTGAACATTTCGCTGCCGTTCGAGCAATACGCCAATCCCTACATCACCCGGAACCTGGCCTTCGAGTTCCATTATTTCTTCACCCGCAAGTTCTGGTTCGTCTACCTGGCCAAGGCGATCGTCGTGATGCCCGGCGGCTTCGGCACCCTGGATGAACTGTTCGAGACCCTGACCCTGGTGCAGACCGGCAAGATCAAGAAACGGGTGCCGATCGTGCTGTACGGCAGCGATTTCTGGGATCGGGTGGTGGATTTCCAGGCGCTGGCCGACTTCGGCGTGATCGGGGCCGACGACCTGGCGCTGCTTCATCGCGCCGACAGCGTCGACGAGGCCTTTGACTACTTGACCGCGGAACTGACCGCCCATCATCTGGCGGACCCGGAGCCGGCGATGTAGAACCGCATCGCAGGCAAGGAGGGACGGCGATATGAACGGTATTTTGCGCGGACTTCGGGTGATCGAGGGTTCGGCCTTCGTGGCGGCGCCGACCGCCGGCATGACGCTGGCGCAAATGGGCGCCGAGGTGATCCGTTTCGACCCGATCGGCGGCGGCCTGGATTTTCATCGCTGGCCGGTGACCGACGAGGGGAGGAGCCTGTACTGGGCCGGCCTGAACAAGGGCAAGAAGTCCATTGCCGTCGATCTCCGCAGCCCGGCCGGGCGCGAGCTGCTGACCCGGCTGATCTGCGCCCCCGGCGAGAGCGCCGGTATTTTCCTGACCAATTTTCCCGCCAGCGGCTGGCTGTCCTACGAGACGTTGAAGGCGGGCCGCGAGGATCTGATCATGCTCAACATCATGGGCAACCGCGACGGCGGCTCCGAGGTCGATTACACGGTCAATCCGGCCACCGGCTTTCCGCATCTGACCGGACCCGCCGGGGCGGCGGCGCCGGTCAATCACGTGCTGCCGGCCTGGGACATCGCCACCGGCCTGTCGGCGGTGAACGGGATGCTGGCGGCCGAACGCCACCGCCGGCTGACCGGCGAGGGCCAGTTCCTCTCCATCGCCCTGTCGGATGTCGCCTTCGCCACCCTGGGGAATCTGGGGTTCATCGGCGAAAGCCAGATCAACCGGACCCCGCGGGCCGCCACGGGCAACGATCTGTACGGCGCCTTCGGGCGGGATTTCACCAGCCGCGACGGCCGGCGGGTGATGATCGTGGCGATTACCGGCCGGCAATGGTCGACCCTGGTGGAGACCGCCGGGATCGGCGAACAGGTGGCCGAGATCGAGCGGCGGCGCGGCCTGGACCTGCGTCGCGAAGGCGACCGCTACCAGGCCACCGACGAGATCGCCGGTCTGTTGGCGCCCTGGTGCGCGGCCAGCGATTTCGCCGACCTTGCCGCCACCCTGACCGCCGGCGGCGTATCCTGGGGCCCCTATCGCGGGATTGCCGAAGCCCTGGCCGAGGATTGGCGCTGTTCCACCGAGAACCCGATGTTCCAGGAGGTCGAGCAGCCCGGCATCGGCCGCTACCTGGTGCCGGGGTCACCCGTGGACTTCGGCGCGGCGCCGCGCGAGACTATCCGCCCGGCGCCCCGGTTGGGCGAGCATACCGATGAGGTGCTGGCCGATGTTCTGGGCTTGAGCGAAGCCGAGATCGGCGCAATGCACGACGCCGGCACCATCGCCGGCGTCAAGGTGACGGAGGAGTAAGGTGATGACGGCACAGGCGGCGGCGACGCCCTATGACGATGCAATCGGCAATTCCGAGGCGATGGAGGACCGGATCGACCTTTCGCCGGTCCGGCGGATGCTGGCCACCCTTGGCGACGGCACGACGGAACTGAACGAAGGCGATCCGTTGCCGCCGCTGTGGCATTGGATGTATTTCCTGTCCACCGCCCCACAGGCCGAACTGGCCCGCGACGGCCTGCCGACCTCGACCGGTATCCTGCCCGAGGTCGACCTGCCCAGGCGGATGTTCGGTGGCTGCAGCCTGAAATTCCTGGCGCCGCTGCCGATCGGCTCGCCGGTGCGGCGGGAGGCCGAGGTCGTCGGCATCACGGAAAAAACCGGCCGCTCGGGCCGGCTGCTGTTCGTCGATCAGCAGCACCGCATCGGTACCGGCGATACCCTGTGCATCGAGGAAAACTACACCAGCGTGTTTCGCGAGGAGGGTGCGGCGAGCGCGATGCCGACGGCCCTGGATGCCCTGCCGCCGGCGCCGGAAGGGGCCTGGGTCCGCGACATCACGGTGAGCGAGCCGTTCCTGTTTCGCTATTCGGCCCTGACCTTCAACCCCCATCGCATCCACTACGACCGGCCCTATGCCACCGATGTCGAGGGTTATGCCGGTTTGGTGGTGCACGGGCCGCTGCTGGCGACGCTGTTGTTGGAAGTGGTGCGGCGGAACACCGAGCGGCGGGTGACCTCGTTCGCCTTCCGGGCGCAGGCGCCGGTCTATGACATCGCCCCGTTCCGCACCATGGGGCTGCCGAAGGACGACGGCGTGGTGGAACTCACCGCCATCGGCCCGGACGGCGCGACGGCAATGACGGCGACGGCGACGCTCGACTAGTTTCTCGAGGGCTGGCGCCCCCTGTCGACCATGGCGGTGATCCCGAGGGTCGTCGCCAGCACCGCCGCCTGGGTCAACAGGGCTTCCCAGGTCGGCTCCAGGCCAAGCTCGGCCAGCCAGGCCGGCAGCGCGATATCGTTGTAGGAAATCCAGGTCAGTTCCTGGAACTCCTGGATCGCCTGGCCGATGAAGACCAACGCCATCAGCAGCAGGAACGCCGAGGTGGCGATGAAGAACGGGCGCAGCGGCAGGCGCAGGGCGAACACCCGGACGGCCAGGAATCCGGCCAGCAGCACCGCCGAGCCGAGCAGCAGGCCGAACAGCATCGAGGTATTCCAGCCGCCATGGCCCGCCGCCAGGGCGTGCAGGAACAGGATGGTCTCGGCCCCCTCGCGATAGACCGCCAGAAAGGCGGTGAAGCCCAGGGCCAGAGTGCCGGCATCCAGTCGGCCATCGATCTGCTCCTGGAGATACCCCTGCCAGGCCTCGGCATCGCGCTTGCCGTAGAGCCAGCCGCCGACGTAGAGGAGGATGACGGCGGCGAGCAGCATGATCACGCCTTCCAGGGCATCGTTATGCATGCCGTCCATGAAACGCTGGAACAGGTAGGCCGTCAGCAAGCTGGCGGGCACGGCGAGGGCCGCGCCGGCATAGAGAACGCGCAGTTTGCCCGCGTCGCCGAGGCGGGAGAGATAGGCCGCCAGGGCGGCGATGATGAGCAGCGCCTCGGCGCCTTCGCGGATCAGGATCAGGGCGATTTCGGAAATCGAGGCCAGGGCCATGACATACTCCATCACTCGCGCGGGCATACTGATATTTGCAATTGCGAACCATTCGCAACTTCTCACGCTGG
>JASLMH010000271.1 GCA_030746635.1 Alphaproteobacteria bacterium
GCCGGCACCGTCGAACGCCCGGCTGGCGGAACTCGGCCTTGCCATGGTCGGCAACCCCATGGGCGCCCTGGGGGCGGCGGCCCGGGCCATGGCGGACTACATGGACGACTTCGCCAGGGAGGACGCGGCGTTCCTGATCCGGTTCCTGGACCAGGGCAAGGACCATCCGACCGGCGATCTGCACGGCTTCGTCGGCTTTTCCGAGATCCGCAAGCTGGAGGAGGAATTCCTGCCGGCCGATGAAACCGCCGCCCGCTACGACGGCTCGATCGGCTACACGCCATGAGCGCCGCCCGGGGCATGCGGATGTCTACCCTGCTGCGCCAGCGCGCGGCCGAGCCGAAAATCATGGTCCGGCCGAGCTGCTACGACGCCCTGTCGGCGAAGATCCTCGAGGCCGCCGGGTTCGAGGCCCTTGGCCTCTCGGGCTATGCGGTTTCGGTGTCGCGGTTGGGCCGGCCCGACGTCGGCCTGACCACCCTGACGGAAACGGCCGAGGTCTGCCGCCACATCTGCGGCGCCGTCAAGGTGCCGGTGATGGTCGACGCCGACACCGGTTACGGCAACGTCATCAACGTCATGCGCACCGTCGAGGAAGTGATCAAGGCCGGCGCCGGCGGCCTGTTCATCGAGGATCAGGTCGAGCCCAAGCGTTGCGGCCACGTCGCCGGCAAGCAACTGGTGACCATCGAGGAAGCGGTGGCGAAGCTGCGCGCCGCCGACCGGGTGCGCCGGCAACTGGACCCGGACCTGGTGCTGATGGCGCGGACCGACGCGCGCGGCGCCCTGGGCGGCAGCCTGGAGGAGGCGCTGACCCGGGCCAGGGCCTATGTCGACGCCGGGGCCGACGTGATCTTTCCCGAGGGTCTGTTGACGGCCGAGGAAATCGGCCGCTTCGTCGAGGAGATCGAGGTGCCGATCAGCTACAACCGCACCGGCGTCTCGCCGATGCTGGGCCTGCCCGAGCTCGAGGCCCTGGGCGTGCGCATGGTGTCCAACGCCAGCGGCGCCCTGCGCTCCGCCTGCCGGGGCCTTTGGGACTACCTGGCCGGGGAAATGGCGGGGGATGTCGCCGAAAACGACGGACCGCACCGCCTCGACGACCTCGAGCGGTTCCTCGGCGGCGACGAGATCGCCGCCGATCTGCGGGAGCTGGCGGGTTCCGGCCAGGCGACATAAGCGCCGGCTTCTGGGGCATCAGACATGGGCATGACGGCGATCGAGAAGATCCTGGCCCGCAACGGCGATGGGGAGGTGGTGCGGCCGGGCGATATCGTCACCGTGCGGGTCGAGACGGCGATCCTGTTCGACAACAATTTCATGGACACCACCTGGCGGGAGATCCTCGAGGTCAAGGATCCCGGGAAGGTCATTGTCGTGTTCGATCACCGGGCGCCGGCGGCGCAGGTCGCCTCCGCCCGGGCGCACAAGCGTGGCCGCGAATTCGTGCGGCAGTTCGGCATCGACCGGTTCCACGACATCGGCCCCGAGCAGGGCATCAGCCATGTCCTGGTGGCCGACCATGGCTATGGCCTGCCCGGCACGGTCCTGGTCTGCGGCGATTCCCATACCTGCAGCGCCGGCGTCTTCAACCTGGCGGCCCGCGGCGTCGGCGCGCCCGACATGACCTATGCCGTGACCATGGGCGAGACCTGGTTTCGGGTCGGCGAGACCATCCGCTACGACCTGCACGGGACGCTGCCGCCCGGCGTCTTCGCCAAGGATGTCTTCCTGTACCTGGCCGATCGTTACGGCGACCACGCCACCCTGAATATCGAAGTCGGCGGGCCGGCCCTGGCGGCGTTGCCGATCAACGCCCGCCGCACCCTGGCGACCATGGCGGCCGAATTGAGCGCCGAATTCGCCACTTTCGAGCCCGACGAGATCATGCTGGCGCATGTCCGGGCGCGGACGCAGCAACCGTTCGAAGCGCAATATCCCGACGCCGACGCCGTCTATGCCGACCGCCGCCGCATCGACCTGGACGCCATCGAACCGCTGGTGGCCTTGCCCGACACGGTCTTGAACAATTCCCGGCCCCTGGGCGATGTCGCCGGAACGCCCATCGACCAGGCCTTCGTCGGTTCCTGCGCCAACGGCACCCTGGATGATCTGGAGGTGACGGCCAGGGTCCTGCACGGCCGGCGCATCGATCTGGGCGTCCGAATGATCGTCACGCCCGGCAGCCAGGGCATCTACCGCGAGGCCTTGCGCCTGGGCTATCTGCAATCGATCGTCGACGCCGGGGCGGTGGTGACCAACGCCACCTGCGGTGCCTGCGGCGGCGGCAGCCTCGGCGTGCTGGGGCCGGGAGAGACCTGCATCACCGCCAGCACCCGCAATTTCAAGGGCCGCATGGGGGACCCCTCGGCACGCATCTTCATGGCCTCGCCGGCCACCGTCGCGGCCTCGGCGATCGCCGGCACGATCGCCAGTCCGTTGGCCTATTTCCGATGAAGGGCGGCGGCGGAATGGTCTTTCGCGGCCGGGTCTGGTTGACCGGCGACAACATCAACACCGACCTGATCCTGCCGATCCAGGCCTACTACCTGCCTATCGAGGAGCAGGCGAGCTGGGTGTTCTCGGCCAACCGCCCCGGCTGGGCGGCGCAGGTACGGCAGGGCGATATCCTGGTGGCCGGCCGCAACTTCGGCATGGGTTCGAGCCGCCCGGCCGCCCGATCGTTGAAGAACCTGGGCCTGGCCTGTCTGGTCGCGGACTCGATCAACGGCCTGTTCTACCGCAACGCGGTCAACTTCGCCTTCCCGGCCCTGGAAGCACCGGGCGTCGCCGGGATGTTCCAGGAAGGCGAGGTGGCGGAGGTGTCGTTCGAGGATTTCTCGGTCAGCCGCGCCGCGGGCCGCGCCGGGCTGCCAACCCTCCCCATGCCGCCGCAACTGCTGCGCATTCTGAAGGCCGGCGGTATTTATCCCCTGCTTGAAGGGTTGGGAAAGATCGCACCGGTCGACGGTTGACGCCACTTGCACCCGCCGCCGAACACGGCGACCATGACGGTGGCAAAAGTAGCCGATGTCGGATGCGGGGGGCTCGATGCCGACACTCACCGTGATCTATTGGCGGGACATCCCGGCCCAGGTGATCGTCCGCAACGGCCGGTCCGCCCGCCGGCAGCTCGCCGACCGCTTCCAGGAAGCCATCGACCAGGCGGCCATGGACACCGGCGCCGAAGGCCGCGAGGACTATCTGGAGGACTGGCGGCAGCACCGGGAAGAGGTCGCCGACGGCACCGCCCGGGCCGTCGCCGACGAGACGGCGGCCCGCCTGGAAACGGACTACGACCCTGCGCGGCTGGCGGCCCTGGTCGGCAACGGCGGCTGGGAGGATGACGGTCAATAGGAAGATGCAAGAAGCATGGCTTGACCCATACGTCCTTCGAGACGAGCCTGCGGCTCTCCTCAGGACGAGGAAAGGTGTGAATTTTCAACAAGTTACCTCATGCTGAGGAGGGCGCGGAGCGCCCGTCTCGAAGCATCTCAATCGCTCAATCTTGCCGCAATCTGGTTTAGGCCCATTGGCAAGCGCCCCGATCAGAAGACCGAGAAGCCCTCGGCCCATTCGAAATACAGTTCCTTCGCCTTGCGGGCGATCGGGCCAGCCTGCAGATCGCGGTCCTCGTACTGGGTGACCGGCATGACCTTGGCGTAGTTGCCGGTGCTGAAGATCTCGTCGGCCGAGAGCAGATCGGCGACGGTCAGGGTGGTTTCCCGCACCTCGACGCCGGCGTTGGAAAGCAACTC
>JASLMH010000272.1 GCA_030746635.1 Alphaproteobacteria bacterium
GGCCGGCCCGGAATGCCGCCGTAGAGGATCTCCATCAACTGGAACGTCCGGCCGTTCCTGTCGACGCCGGAATACAGGAAATGCGGGCTCGAGCCATAGCCCGCCGCCGTCGCCATCTCGGGCGCGTGGCGGCTGAGCGCGCCGCCGAGGACGTCGAACTGGCGCGACAGGGCGTGCGTCCGGCAGCCCAGCGCGGCGGGGAAATCGGGATGCAGCAGCGAGCCGTCCGGCATGGTCACGTGGATCAAGTCGTAGAAGCCGTCGTTGAACAGGATCTGGGGGTCGAACACCATGATCATGTAGACCCCGATGAACATCTTGAACATGCCTTCGTGGAGATAGAAGTTGATCGGCCCCGGCGCCTGCGGCGCGGTGCCGGTCCAGTCGAAAAAGGCATGTTCGCCTTCTCGCCAGACCGTCAGCTTCATCTTGAAGGGGCCGTTGCCCAGGCCGTCGTCGTCGACATAGTCCTCGAACGATTGCGGTTCCTCCGGCAGGTTCTGCACGATCAGTTTCCGCATCGCCCGTTCGGTGCGTTCCAGCAGCGCCTCGCAGGCCTGGCCATAGACCGCCTTGCCGAAGCGGTCGCAGATCTCGATCACCCGCCGTTCGCCGGCCCGGCAACCGGCGATGATCGCCATCAAGTCGGAGTAGTTCATCTCCGGCGTGCGGGTGTTGTTCATGATCAGGTCGAGGGCGGATTTGTTCAGTTCGCCCCGTTCGTACAGCTTGATCGGCGGGATCCGCAGACCCTCGCCGAAGATCGAGGTGGCGGCGGTGGGCATGCTGCACGGTACCGGGCCGCCGACGTCCATCATGTGCCCGAACATCGAGGTGAAGCCGACCAGGTCGCCCAGGTGGAACACCGGCACCAGGACCATCCAGTCGTTGATGTGACTGATCGCGCCGCCGCATTTGAAGGGGTCACTCTGCAGGATGACGTCGCCCGGTTCCAGATCGAAGTTCTGTGCCTGCAGCATTTCCGGCACGTAGGAGCCGAACTGGCCGACGATCATCCGGCCCTTGGGATCGGTGATCATGGGGAATTCGTCGTGCTGCTCGCGGATCACCGGCGACATCGCCGAACGGAACAGCACCGCGTCCATCTCGTGCCGGGCGTTGCGCAGGGCGTTTTCGATCAGGTCCAGGGTGATGGTGTCCAGCTTGCCGCCCTCGGCCGGTGCCCGGAGGGCAGTGGGCGCGGCGGCCTCGATCGGGGCAGGACGGCGGTTGCCATCCCGCTCCGGGATCGGCGCGGCCGGGCCCTCAACGCGCGCCTCCATCGCCTCGGCCCCCAGCATGGCGGCGCACTTCGCCAGGGCGTCGTCGGTGGCCCGTTGCAGGGCCTTGCCGTGGTTGCCGTTGATGCGGGCACTGCCGAACTGCATCTTCGAGACGCCGTCGACAATCAGCTTGCACAGCACCGTGACGCTGCCGCGTTCGGCCTTGTGTTCGACCACCTCCGACGACCAGGCCGAGCCGAACCGCCGGTTCAACATCGCCGTGACGTCCGGCGGCGGCGCCTCGTCGAGGCTCGCCAAGCCGGCCGATTGCAGGTCCTCCTCGGTGACCGGGCGGGGGCCGCCGGCGACCAGGCCGTTGTCCTGCATCTGGGTGGCGAAGACCTTGTCGAACTGCGCCTTGTTGGTCTTCAGCAGGTCGTCCAGCGAGACCGCGCCGCCAAGGGGTTTCGTCATATCGGCATCACTCATGGTCTGCCCTCGGGGACGAGCTGGATGTTCAGGTAATCATCGACTTCGCCGACGTGTCCGGGATGGATCAGGGTCGTCGAATCCCGCTGGGTGACGATGGCCGGTCCGCTCAGGCGATGGCCCACCCGCAGCAGATCGCGGTCATAGACGTTGGCGTTGACGAAATTGCCGTCGAAAAACACCCGATGCTGTTCGATCACCGCGGACGAGGCCTCGGCCCCTGCCTGCTCGCCCTTGGGCAGCCGCACTTTTTCCACCCGGCCCGAGCCGACGGCCCGCAGATTGACCAGCTCCACCGGCTGTTCCAGGCGGAAGCCGTACAGCTTCTCGTGGGCCGTGCCGAAGCGTGATTGCAAATCGGCCAGGCCGCCGTTCGACAGGGCTTCGGGTTTAACGTCCAGGGAGAATTCATAGCCCTGGCGGAAATAGCGCACGTCGGCCTGGTACTGCAGGCCCTGGCGGCCCTCGTCGATGCCCTCCTCGCGCAGCCAGGCCCGCGCCTCGCGGCCCAGCCGGTCCAGGATCTCGCCGATCTGGCCACCGTCGATATCGTCGATGTTGCGCACGTAGGTCTGGGCGAATTCGTTCTTCACATCCGAATACAGAAAGCCCAGGGCCGAGAGCACGCCCGGCGTCGGCGGCACGATCACCGGGAAGCAACCGGCCAGCATGGCCATGGCGTTGCCGTGCAACGGCCCGGCGCCGCCGAACGCCACCAGGGCGAAATCGCGGGGGTCCAGGCCCTTTTGCACGGTGACCAGACGCAGGGCGCCGAACATGTTCTCGTTGACGATATCCAGGATGCCCTGGGCCGCCTGATGCAGATCCAGGCCCAGGTCGCGGGCGACCTTGCCCACGGCCTCTTCGGCCGCCTTCACGTCCAGGGCCATGTCGCCGCCCAACAGGCTTGGCGGCAACCGGCCCAGCACCAGGTTGGCGTCGGTCACCGTCGGCTGGTCGCCGCCCCGGCCGTAACAGGCCGGACCCGGCGCCGCGCCGGCGCTTTCCGGGCCGACCCGCAGGGCGCCGGTCATCGGCACGTGGGCGATCGAGCCGCCGCCGGCGCCGACCGAATGCACTTCCACCGACGGCACCTTGATCGGGTAGTAGCCCAGGGTGGTCTGGCGCGAGATCGTCGGCTCACCGTCCTGGATCAGCGAGACGTCGGTCGAGGTGCCGCCCATGTCGAAGCCCAGGGCGTTGGGGTGCCCGGCCAAACCGGCCAGGAAGGCCGCGCCCGATACCCCGCCGGCCGGTCCCGACAACATGGTGTGGACCGGCGAGTCGGCGGCCCGACGCACGCTCATCAGACCGCCGTCCGAACGCACGATGTTGACGTGCGGCGAGAACTGGATGTTCTTCAGCTTGTCCTCGAAATTGTTCAAATAGTTGCGCATGCTGGGCCCGACATAGGCGTTCATGACGGTGACCAGGGTGCGCTCGTACTCGCGGAACTCGGGCAGGATTTCCGATGACAGCGAGACCGGCAGATCGGCGTCGAGTTCGCGGATGATCGCCTTCAGCCGCTGCTCGTGGGCTGGATTGGCATACGAATGCAACAGCGAGACGGTGATCGATTCGACGCCGGCGTCGATCAGTTCGCGCACCGCCTCGCGGGCGGCCGCCTCGTCGATCGGCGTCAGCACCTCGCCGCGGGCGTTGATGCGTTCGGGAATGCCGCGGGTCAATTCCAGATCGGCCAGCGGATCGGGCTTCTCCATGATGATCCAGCCGGCCAGCGGCCCCGGCGTCTGCGACCGCGCCAGGTGCAGGACCTGCTCGAAGTTCCGGGTGACCAGCAGGCCGACCCGGGCGCCCTTTTCCTCCAGCACGATATTGGTCGACACCGTGGTGCCGTGCAGCAGGGCGCTGATGTCGGACGGCGGCACGCCGGCTTCCGCCACCAGCCGTTCGATGCCGGTGAAGATGGCAAGGGACTGGTCGGCCGGCGTGGACGGCGTCTTCAACAGGCGCAGTTCGCCGTTCTGTTCGTTGAACAGCAGCAGGTCGGTGAAGGTTCCACCGACATCAACGCCCAAG
>JASLMH010000273.1 GCA_030746635.1 Alphaproteobacteria bacterium
AGGGCGGCGACGCTGACCGCCGTCAGCGCCTCCATCTCGACGCCGGTGCGGCCGCGCAGCTTCACCGTCGCCTCGATCAGCACCGCGTCATTGGCCTCGTCGCAGGTCAGCTCGACCGCCACCGACGACAGTTGCAGGGGATGGCACAACGGGATCAGTTCGGCCGTGCGCTTGGCGGCCATGATGCCGGCCAGGCGGGCGACCCCCAGCACGTCGCCCTTGGCCACGCCGCCATCGCGGATCCGGGCCAGGGTCTCGGGCTGCATCAGCACCCGGCCGGCCGCCGTCGCCGTGCGCTCGCTGATGTCCTTGTCCGAGACGTCGACCATGCGGGCATTGCCCTGGTCGTCGAAATGGGTGAGTTCCGCCATCGCCGCCCCCTCAGGCTTCCGCAGCCAGGGCGCCCGGCCGGGCCAGCAGGGCGGCGGTGGCGGCGGCCACGTCGGCCTGCCGCATCAGGGATTCGCCGACCAGGAAGCAATCGCAGCCGGCGGCACTCATCCGCGCCAGGTCGGCGGGTTCATAGAGGCCGCTTTCGCTGACGCCCAGGGCGCCGTCCGGCAGGCCGGGGGCCAGCGCCTCGGTGGTGGCGATGTCGACCGTCAGGGTCTTCAGGTTGCGGTTGTTGATGCCGATCAGCGGGCTTTGCAGCCGCGCCGCCCGGGTCATTTCGTTGGCGTCGTGGATCTCCACCAGGACGTCCATCCGCCAATCCAGGGCGGCGGCCTCGAGTTCTTGGGCCTGGCCGTCGTCCAGCGCCGCCATGATCAGCAGTATGCAATCGGCGCCCAGGGCCCGGGCCTCGGCGATCTGATAGGGCTCCAGCATGAAGTCCTTGCGCAGCACCGGCAGTTCGACGGCGGCGCGGGCCGCCACCAGGTAGTCGTCCCGGCCCTGGAAATAGGGCTCGTCGGTCAGCACCGACAGGCAGCTGGCGCCGCCGGCGGCATAGGCGCGGGCCAGGGCGGGGGGGTCGAAGTCGGCCCGGATCAGACCCTTGGAGGGCGAGGCCTTCTTGATCTCGGCGATCAGGCCGTAGCCGCCGGCCGCCACCGACCTCCGCAATCCTTCGGCGAAGCCGCGCAGCGGCCCGGCCGCCCGGGCCGCCGCCTCGACCGCCGCCAGCGGCCGCCGCCGTTTGCGTTCGGCCACCTCTTGCCGCTTGTCGGCGCAGATGCGTTGCAGGACGTCGCTCATTCGCTGGCCGGTGCCGGGCGGTTGGTGATCTCGATCAACCGTTCCAGCTTCTCCAGGGCGCCGCCGGAATCGACCGCCTCGGCCGCCTGGGCGACGCCGGCGGGCAGGTCCGGCGCCCGATCGGCGATGGTCAGGGCGGCGGCCGCGTTGTACAGCACCACGTCCCGATAGGCGTCCGCCTGGCCCTGCAGCAGCGCCCGCAGGGCCGTCGCGTTGACCTCCGGGTCGCCGCCCTTGAGGTCGTCGAGGTCGGCGGTGGCGATGCCGGCCTGATCCGGCGTGACCTCGAACTCGCGGATCTCGCCGTCCTCCAGCGCCGCCACGTAGGACGGACCGGTGGTGGTCAATTCGTCCGTGCCGTCGGCGCCGTGCACCACCCAGATGCGTTCCGAACCCAGGGCCTTCAGGGTCTCGGCCATCGGCCGCTGCCATTCCCTGGCGAACACCCCGATCAGCTGCCGCCGCACCCCGGCCGGGTTCGACATCGGCCCCAGCAGGTTGAAGATCGTGCGGGTGCCCAGCTCGACCCGGGTCGGGCCGACGTTGCGCATGGCGCCATGATGCCGCGTCGCCATCATGAAACAGATGCCGGCCTCCCAGAGGGCGGTGCGCATCAGGCCGAAATCGGCATCGATATTGACGCCCAGGGTGGTCAGCACGTCCGCCGCCCCGGTCAGCGAGCTGGCCGCCCGGTTGCCGTGCTTGGCGACGGGGACGCCGCAGGCGGCGACCACGAAGGCGGTGGCGGTGGAGATATTCAGGGTACCCTTGCCGTCGCCGCCGGTGCCGACGATGTCCATGGCGTCGGGCGGCGCCTGCAATGGCGTCATCTTGTCCCGCATGGTCATCACCCCGCCGGTGATCTCGGCCACCGATTCGCCGCGCACCCGCAGGGCCATCAGGAAGGCGCCCATCTGCGACGGCGTGGCATCGCCCGACATCATCACGTCGAAGGCGGCCCGGGCCTGTTCCACGGTCAGCGAGCGGCCGTCCGCCACCGTGCCGATCAAGGCCCTGAAATCCGTCGTGTTTTCGCCCATGGCGCCTCTCCCTCGCGAGCCGGCACAACAAACAGCGCGGACCGGCCGCCGTCAAGCCTCCCACGGTCGCCGCCAAACCAAGCTTGACGTTCCAGTAACTAGAAGCCCTAACTGGACCCGGCAAGCGATAACTACGGAGATCGGCGATGAATATCAGCCAGGCGGCGGTGCAATCCGGCGTGTCCTCCAAGGCGATCCGGTACTACGAAGGCATCGGCCTGATCGAGCCGGCCCGGCGGTCCGATAATGGCTACCGCGATTTCGACGACGGCGACGTGCACATGCTGCGCTTCGTCGCCCGGGCCCGCGGCCTGGGCTTCTCGGTGATCGAGGTGGCGGAGTTGTTGGCCCTGTACCGGGACCGCGAGCGTGCCTCGGCCCAGGTCCGCAAGGTCGCCCAGGGCGCGATTAGGCGGATCGAGGACAAGGTGGCCGAATTGCAGTCCATGGGCGATACCCTGAAACATCTGGTCGAGCGCTGCCACGGCGATCAGCGGCCCGACTGTCCGATCCTGGATGATTTGGCGGGCCGCCATTGAGGCAGCTTTGCTATAGTGCCGGCGGCAACGCGGAGGGAGCAGCGCCCTGGCCCAAAAACCCCCGAACAAGCGAACACGCCGCCGGCCGATCCGGCAACGGCGGGCGCGCCGGCGGCGGGCCCGGGCGATGAACCGATCGGCCTTCATCGCCCTGGCGGGGTTCGTCATCGGCCTGGGCATCACCGTGTCGTTGAGCGTTTTGGTGCCGCCCGAGGGGCCGGCGCCGGAAGCCGCGCCGCGGCCGGCCGAAGTGGTGACGGCGCTGCCGCCATTGCCCGAGCGGCGACCGCCGCGGCCGGAGAGGCTATCCACGGTGGTCGCCAAGGCACCGGCCGCCGCCGTCGCCGAAAAACCGATCGCGCCGCCGCCACCGCCGCCCGCTCCGGCCATCGCGGAACAGGCGCCGGCGGGGCCGCCGATGCTGACCGAAGAGGAAACCCGCCGGGAACAGATCGAGCATGAAAACCTGCTGCTGGCGATCCGCCTCTCGGGCGCCGCCGCGGCCTGGAGCGACACCGCGCCGTCGCCCTCTCCCTCGGCCGGCACCGCGCCGACCGTCGCACCGCCATCGCCATCGCCATCGACGGCGCCGGCCGTCCTGCCGACCGCGCCACCGCCCTACACGGCGCCCAAGGCGACCTGGCAACGTTTCGCCGCCTTGGCGCCGCCGACCGGGGGCCGGCCGATGGTGGCGGTGGTGCTGGACGATCTCGGCCTCAGCCAGTTCCGGTCCGACCGCGCCGTCGCCCTGCCGCGGCCGATCACCATGGCGATCCTGCCCTACGGCCGGAACCTGGACGGCGTGGTGGCCCGGGCCCGGGCGGCCGGCCACGAGATCCTTTTGCACCTGCCCATGGAGCCCAGCAGCGGCGACCGCGACCCGGGCCCCAACGCCCTGCTGACCGGCCTGCCGCAGGCCGAACTGGACCGCCGCATCGCCGCCAACCTGGGCCGGCTGGACGGCTAT
>JASLMH010000274.1 GCA_030746635.1 Alphaproteobacteria bacterium
CCAAGCCACCCGCTCCCCCGTCCCAACCACCCCGAGGGTACCATCTATGGGTGGTTGGGACGGGGGAGCGGGTGGCCGGGCGAATCCAGCTAGGCGCGACCCGCGCTAGCGTGGCTGCGGCACGAACCGCAGATACGGCTTGGGCGAACGCCAACCGTCCGGATACTTCTCGCGGGCCTCGTCGTCGGACACCGTGGGCACGATGATGACCTCATCGCCCTGCTGCCAGTTGACCGGCGTGGCGACCTTGTGCTGAGCGGTCAGTTGACAGGAGTCCAGCACCCGCAGCACCTCGTCGAAATTCCGACCCGTGCTCATGGGATAGGTCAGGGACAGCTTGACCTGCTTGTCCGGGCCGATCAGGAACACCGTACGCACGGTGGCGTTGTCGGCCGGCGTCCGGCCTTCCGAGCTGTCGCCGGCCCCGGCCGGCAGCATGTCGTACAGCTTGGCGATCGCCAGTTCGGGATCGCCAATCAACGGATAGTTCACGGCGTGGCCCTGGGTTTCCTCGATATCCTTGGACCATTCCTGATGATTGCCGACCGGGTCGACGCTCAGGCCGATGATCTTGCAGTTGCGTTTCTCGAACTCTGGCTTCAGCCCGGCCATATAGCCCAATTCGGTGGTGCAGACCGGCGTGAAGTCCTTTGGATGGGAAAACAGAATGGCCCAGCCATCACCGATCCAGTCATGGAAGCTGATCGCCCCTTCAGTGGTCTCGGCGGTGAAGTTGGGCGCCTCGTCATTGATGCGTAGCGGCATGGTCCTCTCCAGTCGTTTCGTTTCTTGCGCGATCGTTGGCGCTGGCCCGACTGATGGTCTCTTGCACTCCGCTCGATATCGGTAGTATCGCGCTACGCGACGTCGATGCCCAGAAATTGGCCGCCGCGCCGATGCACAAATATTCGTGATCCAGCGGCGGAGAATGGCAACATGAACCATCCCGTCCCTGCTGCGGCGTTCGATCGCTTCGCCCGGTAGGCGTTGCCGGAACCTTCCGAAAATGCCGGAAACCGCCGTTTCCAACAGGCTGCCAATAGGCTGCCGGGGCGAGAAGCTGCTTGCATTTCGACCGAAACAGACTAAATAGGACGCATCGGGTCGCGAATATCCTTCCGTATGGTGCGCTTCGTCGCGCAGACCAAGCACTCTAATACTTCCGGACGCCACCGAGACCAAGACGCCGCCGCGCAAGATATGAAGGCGCGGTGAACACAGTCATCAAAGGAAAGATACATGCCAATTGGAACGGTAAAGTGGTTCAACCACACCAAGGGCTACGGCTTCATCACCCCTGACGATGGGGGCCCGGACGCCTTCGTCCACATTTCGGCCGTCGAGCGGGCCGGCATCCATGACCTGAACGAGGGTCAAAAGCTGGAATACGAGCTGGAGACCGGACGCAACGGCAAGAAAGCCGCCGAGAACCTGGTGCTCCGCTAAGGCGAACGGCACCGGAACGACATCGGCCCGCGCCGCCAGGCGCGGGCCGTTTCGCGTTTATCAGGGCGGCTTTGGTTCCGATCTGATCGGAAGTGCCTAGCCGGCCCCGCTCCGGTCACGCTTGCATAACCTCAGAACGCCGCCATGCGTTGGAAGTTATGGCCGGCCATGGTCATCGTCCGGCCGCTGATCGGGATACCGCGCTTGACCACCAGGCGGTGGTTGTCCTTGCGCGCCGCCATGGTGATGTCCTCGGCCGGGTTGCCCTCGACGACCAGGAAATCGGCCGCGCCGTCCTGGGCGATGCGGCCCTCGCCGGGCAGATCGATCAGATCGGCGGCGGCGGCGGTGCCGAAGCGCAAGGCATCAAGGGGCATGACGCCGTAGTCGACCATGAATTCCAACTCCATGGCGTTGTTGCCGTGGGCATTGAAGGGCGTGCCGGCGTCGGTGCCCAGGGCGATCTTGCCGCCGGCCTTGTAGAACATGGCGATCGACCGCTTGTGGTGTTCGGCCACCCGCTCGGTCTTTTCGATGGCGTAGGCCGGAATGCCCCTATCGCGATGCGCCAGGATGTTGCGCAGGGCCGACACCGTGGGCACCAGGTAGGTGCCGCGCTCCAGCATTTCCTGGATGCATTTCTCGTTCATGAAGATGCCGTGCTCGATGGAATCGATGCCGCCCCGGACGGCGTTCAGAATGCCTTCGCCGCCCTGGGCGTGGCTGGCCGACCGGCGGTGGAAGCGATGCCCCTCGGCGATGCCGGCCGCCATCTCCTCGGCCGAATAATGCGCATCCTCCGGGTTCACGCCAGGCGTCATGACGCCGCCGGTGGCCATGATCTTGATCAGGTCGCTGCCGGCGTGGACCTGTTCGCGGACCGCCCTGATCACCTCGTCGATACCGTCGGCAACCCGGCCGGTGCGGTTGCCGTGGCCGCCGGTCATGCAGATGACCTGGCCCGAGGCGCGGATCGAGGGACCCATCTGCTGGCCGGCGTTGCAGGCGTCGCGCACGGCGAATTCCAGGAAATCCTTGCCGCCGCAGTCACGGATCGCGGTGATCCCGCCGGCCAGCGCCATTTGCGCCCGTTCCAGGGCCTTCATGGTCATCTGTCCCGGCAGCAACTTGTCGGCGGCGGTGCCGGGATCACCCTCGGCGCCCAGGCACAGATGCACATGGCAGTCGATCAGCCCCGGCATCAGGGTGCCGCCGGTGGTGTCCACCACTTCGCCGGCGAAGCCGTCGAACTCGCCCGCCGGCGCCAGCCGCGCCACCTTGCCGTCCTCGACCGCCACCGCCTGGCCCTCGATGGGCGGGTTGGCGCCATCGAACAGCAAACCGCCCCGATACAACGTGGTCATCGATATTCCCTTCCCATTCAGTAATAGCCAGGCGCCTTCGACGCCAGGCCGTCGAACAGCCCGCCGCAGCGTTGATACCAGGCGAAGATTGGATCGTCCTCGGCCAGGACCCGGAAATCACTGATCGTGCGGGCCCATTGAAACGCCCCGAAGACGATGTAGTCGGCATAGAGCGGCGCCGCGCCGCCCAGGAATTCGCCCCGGCGCAGGCTCAGGCGCAAGGGCGTCAGTGCTTCCCGGAAGGCCGCCAAACGATCCTCCCGGCCGGCCTGGATGTCCTCCAAGCGGGCGCCGAAGGCCTTCTCCCGGCTCGCCCGGAAATAGGCCCGATCCCCCTGGTCCACGTGGTCGTGGATATCCTTGATCAGCAGCCGGATCAGGTTGCCGTGCAGGGCGACGGCGGCCCAATCGTGCACGAACAGGGACAGCGCCCGGCCGCCCGGCCCACCGAACAGCGAGGGTTGGTCGGGATAGCTGTCCTCCAGGTGCTGGGCGATGACCCAGGAGTCGCCGATGACGCGGCCGCCATCGTCGATCACCGGCAGGGTCTTCTGATCGCCCGCGCCGATACCGGCGATGCCGGCATAGACCGTCGGCAGATGGCTGATCGCCAACCCCTTGTGGGCCAGCGCCATGCGGACGCGCCAGCAATAGGGGCTGAAACACCGGCCGTCCCGACCGGCCAGGTCGTAGAAGTCGATGGCCATGAATGGCGTCCCTGGACGATTGCACCGGAACCCGGCGTCAGAATTTCCCGACGCACTCTAGCCCGCATTTCTCACCGTGGCCACGGCCTGCGTCGGCCTGGGCCGAGTCGAGCCGCGAGGAGAAGGCCTGAAAGCGTAGTGGGGCTACGGTGAAGGCCTTCGACGCCGCGGGCGGCCGGCCCAGGCCGACCCTT
>JASLMH010000275.1 GCA_030746635.1 Alphaproteobacteria bacterium
CCACTGAGGGGCATGCCCCTCAGTGGGGGACAAAGCGCAAACTCCAAAAGAATTTCCAGACGTCAGGTTACACAAGCCATGAACGATGCTTCGACAGCACCCCAACAGCCGGCGCACGGTCTCCGCGTACCATTGCAGCCGGGACTGGACGCCGTCCCGCGGGCACCGCTGGAAATCCATCGCGCCACCGTCCTGTCGGAATGGATCGACTATAACAACCATCTGAATCTCGCTTATTACGTCCTGATGTTCGATCACGCCACCGACCGGCTGTTCGACCTGATCGATCTAGGCATCGACTACGTTAGGCGGTACAACCATTCCTCCTTCGTGCTGGAAACGCACGTCACCTATCAGCAAGAGCTGAAATTGGACGATCCATTGCGTTTCACCATGCAATTGATCGACGCCGATACCAAGCGCCTGCACTATTACTTGGAGATGTTCCACGAGACTGAAGGGTTCTTGGCCGCGACGTCCGAACAAATCGCCTTGCACGTCGACCTTGAGGCCCGCCGGTCGGTGCCTTTCCCGGCGGATCTGAAGGCGCGAATCGATCTCATTCTGGCGGCCCATGCCGACCTGCCCAGGCCGGAAGGCGTCGGCCGATCCATTGCCATTCGACGCAAATCCTGACGATCCATGGGCATAGCAGGGCAATTCGCGCGCACCCGGCGGTTGCTCCGAAACGATCAGGTCCTGATGGCCGTCGTCGCCGCCGTGGCCGGCGTCCTGGTGGCTTATGCGGCAATTGGTTTTCGATTGGCGATCGGCGGCGTGCAATGGCTGTCCTACGGCTTCTTTGACGAGAACGTGATCGCCGGCGCCAGCCGCCTGCCGGTGTGGCAGCTGCTGGCGGTGCCGGCGGCGGGCGGCCTGGTGGTCGGGCTGCTGTTGCATTTCTTCATGCCGGGTCAGCGGCCGCGCGGCGTCGCCCAGGTGATCGAGGCAATGGCCTTGCGCAACGGCCGGATGAACCTGCGCGAGGGGCTGCTTGCCGGCGTCATCAGCTTCACCTCCCTCGGGGTGGGTGCCTCGGCCGGACGGGAAGGCCCGATGGTGCACCTGGGCGCGGCCATCGTCGGCAGCCTGGCCAAGCTGTTGCGGATGTCGCCGCGGCTGGCCCGCACCCTGCTTGGCTGCGGCGTGGCATCCGCCGTGGCGGCCTCGTTCAACGCCCCGATCGCGGGCGTTTTTTTTGCCCTGGAAGTGATCATCGGCCACTATGCCCTGTCGGCCTTCGCCCCGGTGGTCATCGCCTCGGTCGCCGGCACGGTGATTTGCCGCGTCCATTTGGGCGGCCAGCCGGCCTTCCTGCTGCCGGATTTCGCCGTCATATCGGCCTGGGAATTCCCGGCTTTTATCGTGCTTGGCGCAATTTGTGCCGGCATTGCCATCGTTTTCATGTGGTCGATCTTCCACGCCGAGGAGGTGGTCGACAGCCTGCCGGTGCCGAATTGGCTGAAGCCGGCGGCCGGGGGCCTGGCGGTCGGGGCCATCGCGGTGGAGTTTCCCCATGTCCTGGGCGTCGGCTACGGCGCCACCGATGCGGCATTGAATGAGCTGCTGCCGCTGTGGCTGCTGTTGCTTCTGATTCCGTTGAAGACGGCGGCGACGGCGATCAGCCTGGGCTGCCGATTCGGCGGCGGCGTTTTCTCTCCATCGCTATATCTGGGCGCCATGGCCGGCGGTGCCTTCGGCATCATCGCCGCCGGGGTTTTCCCCGATCTGGCGGCCAGCCACGGCGCTTATGCCATCGTCGGCATGAGTGCTTTGGCTGCCGCCGTCCTGGGGGCGCCGATCTCGACCATCCTGATCGTCTTCGAACTGACCGGAGACTATAAGGTGACCATCGCCGTCATGGTGGCGACCTCGACCGCCACCGTGATCGTGCAGCAGATCCTCGGTCGAAGCTTCTTCCACTGGCAACTGGATCGGCGCGGCCTCGATCTGCGCGGCGGCCGGGCCCGCCATCTGTTGCAGACCCTGACCGTCGAGGATGTCGTGGCCCGGGATTTCGAGAAGATCCGGGAAGACACCACGATCGCCACGATCAAGGAATTGTTCAGCCGACTGCCCCACGGCGTCTTCGTGGTTGTTGACGAAGCGGACCGTTTGGTCGGCACCCTGTCGTTCGCCGACCTCAAGCACATCGCCTTCGATGACAGCCTCGACAGTTTGATAAACGCCCGCGACGTCGCCCATACCCATGCGCCGGCGACCACCGTTGACGACACCCTGGAGGATGTCCTGGCAACCATGGATGTGTCGGGCGAGGAGCACTTGGCGGTGATCGATTCGCAAGAGCTTCGCACGGCCGTCGGCGTGGTGCATCACAACGACGTCCTTAGGGCCTATAACCGGGCACTGTTGCAGGCGCAGGCGGAAGAACACGACGAAGGGCGCCGCCGATAGCAGATCACGAACCGCGACGTTTCAGCCCGATTCGTCCTCGCCCGGATCGTCGTCGTTCAGGCGCTTGCCGTCCAATGCCCCGTCATCGGTATCTTTCGCCCGGCGCTCGCGTTCTTGCTGATCCTTGGGTCGTCCGTGCCGTGCCCTGTTCTTGGCGCTTCGCGATGTTTTCTCCGCCTTGCGCCGGGCCTTGCGGAACCTGTTGAGATTGACGACCTCGGCCACCGTTGTGGTTCCTCCTCCCTGTTGGTCCGCCGGGAAACCGACGGACAACGTCAACTTTGCGGCATAGCTTCCTTGCCACTACATTAGGCAATATGACCGCGCAGGCAACCCAACGGCAGGCGCGGGCGTCGGGACCGAGCGTCCCCGGAACCCCAGCCCTCGCGGGAGATGGCCTTGAGGAAATTGATCGTCGCCATACTGGCGTTGGTGGTGCTGCTGATCGCGGCGATCCTGGTCGTTCCAGGCTTCATCGATTGGAACAGCCACAAGGCCGAGATTGTCGCGGCGGTACGCGACGCCACCGGCCGGGATTTGGCCATTGACGGCGATATCGGTCTCAGCGTGCTGCCGGCGCCGGCCTTGTCGGTGCAGGGAGTGCGCCTCGCCAGCGTCCCGGGCGCGATATCGGCCGATATGCTGCGCCTGCGCGAACTTGAGGTCCGCGTCGCCTTGTGGCCGTTGATATCCGGCCAGGTCAAGGTCAACAGCGTCCGTCTGATCGCCCCCGAACTGGTACTGGAGGTGCTGGCCGATGGCCGACGGAACTGGGATTTCCAGGCGATGGCGGCGGCGGACGACCCATCGTCGGACGCCGCGGGCGACGGGCCGGGGCTGGATCTGTCGTTGGACAGCATCGCCATCGACGAGGGCGTGGTGATCTATCGCGACCAGAGGAGCGGCACCGAGGAGCGCATTGACGCCATCCAACTGGCCGGATCGGCTGGCTCGCTGCGGGGCCCCTTTCAATTCAAGGGCACGGCGCGGCCGCGCCAGGTGCCGTTGAGTTTTGAAACGGCTCTCGATGTCCTGAATGGCGGCAAGCCGGTCGGTCTGCGCCTTACTCTGGGGCTGATCGGCACCGAGGCGCGGCTCGGCTTCACGGGCCGCCTTTCGGGCATCGATGCGGCGCCGAAACTGCACGGTCAGCTCACCGTATCCGCCCAGGATCTGGCGGCGGTCCAGGGCATCGCGCTGCCGTCCGGGCGGGCACCGGATTTGTTGCGCCAATCGCTTGAATTGAAGGCGGCGCTCGACGCTTCCGCCCAGGCC
>JASLMH010000276.1 GCA_030746635.1 Alphaproteobacteria bacterium
CCCCGTGGCGGCGTTGCGGTTCTTGGACGATGCCCCACATCGACCTGCGAACCGCGCCTACCCACGGGGCTTTGGTAGGCGGTCAAATGGCCCAGAATATCCCGGACACACTCTAGAGGGGATTGCCTCAAAAAGATGTCCCGTCTCGCGATCGTGCTGTTCAATCTGGGCGGTCCCGACAGTCTGGAGGCCGTACGGCCCTTTCTGCGCAATCTGTTCAGCGATCCGGCGATCATCGCTGCGCCTGGGCCGGTCCGCTGGCTATTGGCGCGGCTGATCTCGACCCGCCGGGCGTCGCATGCCCGCGAGATCTATCGCCAAATCGGCGGCCGTTCGCCACTATTGCCGGAAACCGAGACCCAGGCCCGGGCCCTGGAGGCCGCGTTGCGGGAGCGCTTGCCCAAGATCGCCGAGGTGCGGGCCTTTCCCTGCATGCGCTATTGGCATCCCATGAGCGAGGCCGTGGCGCGGCAGGTCGTGGATTTTGCGCCGGCGCAAGTCGTGTTGTTGCCGCTGTACCCGCAGTTCTCTACCGCCACCAGCCGATCTTCGTTGACGGACTGGCGGCGGGCGGCGGCGGCGGCCGGGCTGTCGGCGCCGCAGCGGGCCGTCTGCTGCTATCCCCGGGATGCCGGCTTCATTGCCGCCCAGGCGGCGTTGATCGCGCCGGCCCTGCGCCAGGCCGCGGCCAAGGGCAAGCCGCGGCTGCTGTTGTCGGCCCACGGCCTGCCGAAAAAGGTGATCGCCCGGGGCGATCCGTACCAATGGCAGGTCGAGGCGACTTGCGCCGCGATTGTCGAGGACCTGGCGACGGCCGGCCTGAACGACATCGATTGGCGGACCTGCTATCAAAGCCGGGTCGGGCCCTTGGAGTGGATCGGGCCGGCCACCGATGACGAGATCGAACGGGCCGGCCGCGACGGCGTGCCGGTGGTGCTGGCGCCGGTGGCCTTCGTCTCCGAGCATTCCGAGACCCTGGTGGAGCTGGATATCGAGTATCGGGAACTGGCCGGGAATGCCGGCGTGCCGGCCTACCTTCGGGTGGCCGCCGTCGGTACCGAGGCGGCGTTCATCGGCGGTCTGGCGGAGTTGGTACGGGACGCCCTGGCCCTGCCGGCCGGGGTCGCCGGCCGGGTCGATGGCCAACGGTTGTGTCCGGCGGCCTTCGGCCAATGTGGATGCGGGTTGGTGGCATGAGCGATTTCCTGGCCGAGTGGTATCAATGGATCAAGGCGGTGCACCTGATCGGCGCCATCGCCTGGATGGCCGGCATGCTGTACCTGCCCCGGCTCTACGTCTATCACGCCGATGCCGAGCCGGGCTCGGTACAGTCGGAGACCTTCAAGGTGATGGAGCGGCGCCTGCTGCGGGCAATCATCAATCCGGCGATGATGGTCGCCTGTACCCTGGGCATCGCCATGCTGTTCACCCCGGGCGTCATCGACTGGTCGGCCTGGTGGATCTGGGTCAAGCTGTTCTGCGTCTTCATCGGCCTGGGCACCATGCACGCCTTCCTGGCCCGCTGGCGCAAGGATTTCGAGGCCGACCGCAACACCCGGCCGGCCAAGTTCTATCGCATGGTCAACGAGGTCCCGACCCTGTTCATGATCGTCACCGTGATCATGGTCATCGTGCGGCCGTTCTAACCAAGGGAGACGACGGATGAGCACAGGACGTCTGGCGGGCAAGGTGGCGGCGGTGACCGGCGCGGCCAGCGGCATCGGTTTGGCCTCGGCCCGGGCCTTCGCGGCCGAGGGCGCCGGCGTGGCCTGCCTGGACCTGGACGGCGCGGCGGCCGAAGTCGCGGCGGCCGGCATCGTCGAGGCCGGCGGCCGGGCCATCGCCGTGGCCTGCGATGTCCGTGACGGCGAACAGGTCGAGGCGGCGATGACGCAGACGGCGGTACGCCTGGGCCCGCCCAGCGTGGCCATGTGCAACGCCGCCGCCTTCACCCCCTCGCATCGCATCGTTGATCTGGCGGAGGCCGACTGGCAACAGGCCCTGGCGGTCAACCTGACCGGCGTCTTCCTGAGCTGCAAGCATGCCATCCCGCACATGCTGGCGGCCGGCGGCGGCAGCATCATCATCACCGCCTCGCAGTTCGCCCGGGTGGCCAAGGCGGAACGGGGGGCCTATTGCACCACCAAGGGCGCGTTGTTGCAGTTGGCCAAGGTGATCGCGCTGGAGCATGCGGAGGAGAACATCCGCGCCAACACCCTCTCCCCCGGCGGCGTCGCCACCGACCGGCTGGCCTGGCAGTTCGGCGATCTGGAAACCGCCGAGAGGGAATGGGGCCCGGCCCATCCCGTCGGGCGCCTCGGCCGGCCGGAGGAAATCGCCAAGGCGGCGGTCTATCTGGCCAGCGACGAATCCAGCTTCATGACCGGCGCCGATCTATTGGTCGACGGCGGTTATGCCGCGCGTTGATGGTGCAATTCTTGCTTTTGTTTGCGCCCTCCCTATGTTAGGTGGATAAGCCAACAAGGGGCCATCGGTGCCGGCCGGCGCCGCGTTTCGAGTTTTATCCTCCGACGAGCCTGAACCCTCCCACGAACGACGAAACCGGACGATTCCGCCGGCCCTGATTTCCCACCTCCGTTGCACCGGCTCGCGCCGGCCACCGACGACAGCCGTCGTTATCACCTTTCACACATCAAAAACGATCAAACGAAAATGAATCTACAGGAATTGAAGGCCAAGACGCCGACCGACCTGCTGGCCTATGCCGAGGAACTGGAAGTCGAGAACGCCTCCTCGCTGCGCCGCCAGGACATGATGTTCGCCATCCTCAAGCAATTGGCGGACGCCGACGAGGAAATTACCGGCGGCGGCGTGCTGGAAGTGCTGCAGGACGGCTTCGGCTTCCTGCGCTCGCCGGAAGCCAACTATCTGCCGGGTCCCGACGACATCTACGTCTCGCCCAGCCAGATCCGCCGGTTCTCCTTGCGCACCGGCGACACGGTGGAAGGGCAGATCCGCGCGCCCAAGGACGGCGAGCGCTATTTCGCCCTGCTGAAAGTCAATACCATCAACTTCGAGGATCCCGAGCAGGCGCGCCACAAGGTGCATTTCGACAGCCTGACGCCGCTGTATCCCGACGAACACATCCTGATGGAACGGGAAGCCCCGACCCTGGAGGACATGACCGGCCGGGTGATCGAGCTGGTCTCGCCCATCGGCAAGGGCCAGCGGGCCCTGATCGTGGCCCAGCCGCGCACCGGCAAAACCGTGATCCTGCAGTCGATCGCCCATTCGATCACCGCCAACCACCCGGAAAACTACCTGATCGTGCTGCTGATCGACGAACGGCCCGAAGAGGTCACCGACATGCAGCGTTCGGTTAACGGCGAGGTCATCAGCTCGACCTTCGACGAACCGGCGGTCCGCCACGTGCAGGTCGCCGAAATGGTGATCGAGAAGGCCAAGCGCCTGGTCGAACACAAGCGCGACGTGGTGATCCTGCTCGATTCCATCACCCGCCTGGCCCGGGCCTACAACACCGTGGTGCCGTCGTCCGGCAAGGTGCTGACCGGCGGCGTCGACGCCAATGCCCTGCAGCGGCCGAAGCGCTTCTTCGGCGCCGCCCGCAATATCGAGGAAGGC
>JASLMH010000277.1 GCA_030746635.1 Alphaproteobacteria bacterium
GATGAAGGGCAGCAACAGATAGAAGGTGCCGAGCAGCCAATGGGTGGAGCCGTGGCCCATGCCGACCAGCAGCACCGGCCCCTGCTGGCGCCAATGCAGGCCGGTCAGGCGCTCGACACGGGACATCGCCAATTCCTTTCCCCAACAAGGGCGGCGTGACAAGGACGGCGCGATCATTGCATAACGGAAGCCGGGGAGGAAACGCACGCCATGTCCAGTCCGTTGATCGACTTGAAAAGCCTCGAGCCGTTGTTCCGGCCGACCTCGATCGCAGTGCTGGGCGCCTCCGCCAGGCCGGAGAAGATCGGTGGTCGGCCGGTCGCCGGACTGCTGGCCAAGGGTTTCGCCGGCGCCATCCATCCGGTCAATCCGAACGCCGCGGAGGTTCAGGGCCTCCAGGCCTATCCATCCATCGCCGAGGTCCCCGGGCCGGTCGATCTGGCGATCTGCGCCGTACCCGCGCCGCTGGCCCCGCAAGCCGTGCGCGACTGCGCCGAGGCGGGGGTCGGCGGCATGATCATGTTCACCTCCGGCTTCGCCGAGGTCGACGAGGCGGGCGCGGCCGAACAGCGGGCCATGGCCGCCACCGCCCGGGCCGCCGGGATGCGCCTGATGGGGCCGAACTGCATGGGCATGGTCAACTTCGCCCAAAACGCCATCGCCACCTTCCACCCAGCATTTTCCGATCCGACGCCGCCCGGCGGCATCGGCCTGGTCAGCCAGTCCGGCGCCTTCGGCGGCATGTCGTTCATGCTGGCGACCGAGCGGCGGCAATCGTTCTCCTACATGCTGACCACCGGCAACGAGGCCGACGTGGACGTCGCCGATTGCCTGGCCTTCCTGGCCGAGGATCCAGGTACCAGGGTGATCCTGCTGTACATGGAGGGCTGCCGAGACGGCGCGAAATTCATCGAGGCTCTGGAACGAGCCCGCCGCAACCGCAAGCCGGTGGTGGCGGTGAAGCTGGGCCGCACCGACAGTGGCGCCGCGGCGGCGGCCTCGCACACCGCCGCCCTGGCCGGCGAGGACCGGGTGTTCGACGCCCTGTTCCGCGAATACGGCGTCTATCGCGCCCACAGCGTCGAGGAATTCTTCGACGTCGGTTGCGCCGCCGCCGTCAGCAATTTCCCGCCCAACGATCGTGTCGGTTTGTTGACCGTGTCGGGGGGTGTCGGCGTGCTGATGGCCGACGATGCCCAAAGCCGCGGCCTGGACGTGGCACCCTTGCCCGAGGCGGCCCAGGCGGAGATCCGCGAGATGGTGCCGTTCGCCGGCACCCGCAACCCGATCGACGCCACCGGCCAGGTGGTCAACGACGCCACCCTGTTGAGCCGGGTGACGGGCATCGTCACCGAGCAGGCGGACTACGGCAGTTTCATCTGTTTCCATGGCGCGGCCGGCCGCAACCCGGAGCGTTCGGCGGCAATGCAGCGCGAATGGGGCGAGCGCCGCCGCCAGTTCCCCGATCGGGTCTTCGCCGCCGCCGGTTTCGCCACCGACGAATTCGCCGGCGCCCTGGAGGCGGCGGGCGTGCCGGTGTTCCTGGAGCCGACCCACGCGGTGCGCGCCGTCGCCGCGCTCAGCCGGTTCGGCGCCTACTTCGCGGAAGGTAGAAGCCGGCCGGAGCCGCCGGCCGCGCCGCCGGCGCTGCCCGAGGGCCCGCTGCATGAGGTCCAGGTGCTGGAGCTGTTGCAAGGAGCCGGGGTGCCGACGGTGGCGGCGCAGTTGTGCCCGGATGCCGATGCCGCCGCCCGGGCGGCCGAGGATTTGGGCTTCCCGGTGGCGCTGAAGGTGGTCTCGCCCGATATCCCGCACAAGACCGAGGTCGGCGGCGTCGCCCTGAACCTGGCCGATGCGGCGGCGGTGCGTGCCGCCTTCACCTCGATCATGGAGCAGGCGGCGGCGCGGATGCCGGCGGCGGCGATCGCCGGCTGCCTGGTCGCGCCCATGGTAACGGACGGGGTCGAAACCATCCTCGGCGTGCAGCGGGACCCGGTGTTCGGCCCGGTGGTGATGTTCGGCCTGGGCGGCATCTTCGTCGAGGTCCTGGAGGACGTAACCTTCCGCGTCGCCCCGTTCGACGAGGCCGAGGCGCGACGGATGATCGGCGAGATCCGCGCCCACAAGGTGCTTGAGGGCGTGCGCGGACGGCCGCCGGCGGACATCGACGCCCTGGCCGGGGCGCTGTCCCGGCTGTCGCTGTTCGCCGCCGCCCATGGCGAGGTCATCGACAGCCTGGACCTCAACCCCTTCGTGGTGCGGCCCCGGGGGCAGGGAGCCCTGGCCCTGGATGCGGTGCTGCAATTGAACAGTGAATAGACACCTGAACAACCGGAGGATTGGGCGATGACCGACTATCGGGCGGTAGGCGAGCAGGTCTGGCAGGGCGAGGCCGGCCTGTGGCAGTGGAACAAGGCGCTGGAGGACAGCGTCGCCATCGATCTGACCGACGATGCCGCCTATGTCGCCAGCCGGGGCGTGGTCGGCAATGTCACCCTGATCCGCACCAACGACGGCCTGGTGATGATCGACAGCGGCAACATGATGGTGTCCGAGAGAATCCAGGCGGCGGCGCGGGGCTGGGACGGTGCCAGGGTCAACACCCTGATCTACACCCACGGTCATCTCGATCACGTGTTCGGCGCGCCGCTGTACGACGCCGAGGCCGAGGCCAATGGCTGGCGGCGGCCGGTGGTGGTGGCGCACGAGAACGTCGCCCGCCGTTTCGCCCGCTACCGCCTGACGGCCGGCCTGAACGGCGAGATCAACGGCCGCCAGTTCGGCCGCGCCCTGGAATGGCCCACCGAGTACCGCCAGCCCGACCGCACCTATGCCGAACGGCTCGACCTGAGCGTCGGCGGCGTGGCCCTGGAACTGCATCACGGCATCGGTGAAACCGACGACCAGACCTGGGTCTGGCAGCCCGACCGCAGGATGCTGGTGACCGGCGATTTCATCATCTGGGCCGCGCCCAACGCCGGCAACCCGCAAAAGGTCCAGCGTTATGCCGATGGCTGGGCCCGGGCCCTGACCGCCATGCTGGCCAAGGAGGCGGAGATCCTGGTGCCGGGACACGGCCCGGCGGTGTACGGCGCCGAGCGGGTGCGCCGGATGCTGGAGGAGACCATCCGTTTCCTCGAGCATGTCCACGACCACACGGTGGCGGGCATGAACCGGGGCGAGAGCCTGGACCGGATCCTGCATGGCTACCAGGTGCCCGAGGACTGGCTGCGCCGGCCCTACCTGAACCCCAGTTACGACGATCCGGAATTCCTGGTCCACAACGTCTGGCGCCTGTACGGCGGCTGGTACGACGGCAACCCGGCCCATTTGAAGCCTGCGCCGGAAGCCGAGTTGGCCCGGGAGCTGGCGGTCCTGGCGGGCGGCGCCGGCGCCCTGGCCGAACGGGCCGAGGCGCTGCGGGCCGAGGGGGAATTGCGCCTGGCCGGCCATCTGGTGGAACTGGCCGCCCGGGCGGCGCCCGACGATGGCGCGGTGCACGGTATCCGGGCCAAGGTCTATGGCGATCGGGTGGCGGCGGAAACCTCGCTGATGGCCAAGGGCATCTTCGGCGCCGCCGT
>JASLMH010000278.1 GCA_030746635.1 Alphaproteobacteria bacterium
ATCCCTTCAGGGTTCGCCAAGACTTGAAAGACTGCTGATTGGCGCGCGCTCGCCGACGCCTGGTGTCGGCCGCCGTCCTTGGTTGCGGGCGGTGACGGCGGCTGGCGGCCGGAAGCTGGTGAAATTCGAAGTCGTTCGGGTATCATCCTAGAGCACATCCGGGCGCGGATTGATGTCGAGGGGCGGCGGACGATGAGCAGCAGCGGACATGGCCGGGTTTTCCGCTATGGCGGCGACTTCGCCGAACAGCGCATCGTCCGCGCCGACGGCTGTTACATCTATGACGCCGACGGCCGCGAGATCCTCGATTTCACCTCCGGCCAGATGAGCGGCATCCTCGGTCACGGCCATCCCGAGATCGTCGCCGTGGTCCGGGAAATGGCCGCCAAGCTGGATCATCTGCATAGCGGATTCCTGTCGGATCCGGTGCTCGAATTCGCCGACGCCCTGACCGACATGCTGCCCGGCGGTCTCGACCGGGTGCTGCCGCTGTCGACGGGGGGCGAAGCGAACGAGGCGGCCCTGCGCATCGCCAAGACCCATACCGGCGGCTTCGAGGTCGTCGCCTTCGACCGTTCCTGGCACGGCGTAACCGGCGGCGCCGCCGCGACGACCTATTCCGGCGGCCGCCGCGGTCATGGCCCGACCCTGCCGGGGGTATTGACCCTGCCGACGCCGCATGCCTATCGCTCGCCCTTCAACCGCGATGGCGACTACGACTGGCGGGCCGAGTTTGAGTTCGGCTGGCAGATGATCGACCGCCAGAGCACCGGCCAACTGGCGGCGGTGATCGTCGAGCCGATCCTCAGTTCCGGCGGCATCATCGAACTGCCCGAGGGGTATCTCGCCGCCCTGCGGGACAAGGCCCACGAGCGGGGCATGCTGCTGATCCTGGACGAGGCGCAGACCGGCATGGGGCGGACCGGCGACAACTTCGCCTTCGAGCGCGACGGCGTGGTGCCCGATATCCTCAATCTCTCCAAGACCCTGGGCGCCGGCCTGCCTCTGTCGGCAACCATCACCTCGGAGGCGATCGAACGGGACTGCCACGACAAGGATTACCTGTTCTACACCACCCATGCCGCCGACCCGTTGCCGGCGGCGGTCGGGCACAAGGTGGTGGAGATCGTTATCCGCGACCGGCTGGCCGAGCGGGCGCGGGAGTTGGGTGACTACCTGGAAACCCAATTGCGCGACCTGCAGCAGCGTCACCCGGTGATCGGCGACGTCCGTGGCCGCGGCTTGTTGTTGGGCGTGGAACTGGTGACCGATCGCCAGAGCAAGGTGCCGGCAAACGACATCGGCGGCGCCGTCGGCCAGCGCTGCCTGGAACTCGGCGCCTGCCTGAATATCGGCCGGCGGTCCATGAGCAGCGTCTTCCGCATCGCCCCGCCGCTGACGGTCGGCCGCGCGGAGATCGACCGGGCCATGGCGATCTTCGATCAGGCCCTGAGCGAATGCGCCCCTGGGTAAGAACGGCCCCAGACGACGGCGTCGCCGTCGGCAGCCGACGCGCTTTCCTCAAGGCGCTTGGCCTCGGCACATTGACGGCATTGCTGACCCGCTTCGGCCTGGTGCAGGCCGCGCCAGGCGAAAGCGCCCTGGTGATCTACTATTCGCGCACCGGCAATACGGCGGCCATGGCGGCGGAGATCGCCGACCGCCTCGGCGCGGCCACCGTGGCGATCCGGGCGCCGGCCTACGGCGATGACTTCCTCGGCTGGACCCGGGCCGGCTACGATGCCTGGAACAAGCTGCCGACCGAGATCGAGGTGCCGGAATTCGACCTGGCGCCCCACGACTGGATCTTCCTGGGCTCGCCGATCTGGTGGTATCGGCCGTCGCCACCGCTGTGGATGTTCGTCGACGGCAGCGACCTTACCGGCAAGCAGGTGGTGCTGTTCAACACCTTCAACAGCCGCTTCAAGGACGCGGAGATCGCCGAGTTCCGTCAATTGGTCGAGAGCAAGGGCGGCCGCCTGGTCGACCACGTCTACGTCCGCCGTGGCCGCATCTACGATCAATTGAGCCGCCGGGAGATGCTGGCCGAGATCCGCGCCCGCCTGGCCGAACGGCTACCCGCCTGGGCCATTGGCAAGGAATGACCCGCGCAGCCGGTTTCGGCCCGGGTAATTTGGGGTTATTCCGGTACCATGATCGCCGATCGGGGAAAGCCGGCCCATGCCCTATGAGCTGAGTTGGGAAGATCGAGGCGTCGTATTCCGCTTTTGGGGGGTTGCCTCCGATGACGACCTCCGACAATCCAATCTCGAGATCTATGACGACCCCAGGTTCGAAAGCCTCGAACACGAGATCGCCGACTTCACCGAGGTCACCCGGCTCGACTTCTCCAGCGACGCCGTACGCACGGTCGCCCGTTGGGATTCCGAGGCATCGAAACGGAACCCCACGATCCGCGTCGCCATCATCGGCGAAGACAGTCTGCTGATCGGCCTCGCCAACATGTACCGCATCGTCTTCGACGTTCAGGACGGCAACTGGGAGCAGGAGCAATTCGCCGGCATGGACGAAGCCCGCTCCTGGCTCGCCCGATCGACCTGATCGGAAAATCGGTATTTGGCCGATGAAGATCGACGGCGTACCAATAGACGGGACAGCGTAGGAGCACGCCGATGATTGACGCCGACGAGACCTTCGAGGGCACCTGGCCATACCCGCCGCACTTCTTCGACGGCTACGGTTTTCGGATGCATTACGTGGATGAGAACCCGACCGGGAAAGAGACCTTCCTCTGCGTCCACGGCGAGCCGACCTGGGGGTATCTGTATCGAAACTTCATTCCGCGATTGGGCAAACTTGGCCGGGTGGTGGTGCCGGACCATATGGGTTTCGGCAAGAGCGAGACGCCGCGGGATCGCCGCTACACCATCGAGGAACATTGCGACAATCTCGAACGCCTGGTGCTAGATCTCGACCTTCGGGACCTGACCCTGGTGCTGCAGGACTGGGGAGGGCCGATCGGCGGTTCCATCGCCTATCGCCATCCCGAGCGGGTGCGGCGGCTGTGCGTCATGAACGCCGTGGTCGGCGGCCGGGCGCCCGAGGGTTCCAAGAACACGGTCCGGGACTCCCCCTGGTTCCAATGGGTCAATTCGCCGGCCTTCGAGCCGACCATCCTGAACCTGGGCAGCACGGCCCTATCGGTGATGAAACGCATCGGTTTCGACCGCACGGCCCAGGTCGACGAGAACTGGGTGCGCGCCTACGCGGCGCCGTTCCCGACGCCGGCGGACTGCATCGCCGCCAAACGCTTCCCCGAAGCCATCGCCGACCGGGAAACCATCGCCTTCCTGAAGACCATCCGCACCGAACAGGCAATCAACGCGCTGAAGCGGAAGCCGGCGATGTATATCCATGGCGAGGCCGATCGGGCCATGCCGATGGATTTCGCCGTCGGCTGCTTCAAGGATTTGTGGCCCGACGGCCCAGTGGTCACCCTGCCCGGCGTCGGCCATTTCCTGCAGGAAGACGCCCCCGAGGCGGTGACCGC
>JASLMH010000279.1 GCA_030746635.1 Alphaproteobacteria bacterium
CGACTCCATTTGCGAAAATAGAATCGGCCCACTCCAGCAAATTACCGGCCTCTCAGCAATACTGTCGTGTAGTGTGGGGGCTGATCGTTAACCATTTTGACCCTGTGGGCGATGCAATTTGGTATAAGGCCTGGTGTTGAGCGAATTTGCCTGGTCCGGCTTGCTGCCGGCGGATCTGGCGCCCTGGGTCGCGCCGACCCTGCTGGTCATCAGCGCCCTCACCTCGTTCATCTCGGCCGCTTTCGGCCTGGGTGGCGGCCTGGTCCTGCTGGCGCTGATGGCGACAATGGTGCCCGCCGCCGCCCTGGTGCCGATCCATGGCCTGGTGCAGATCGGCTCCAACATCAGCCGTGCCTCGGTGATGGCGCGCCATATCCGCTGGCCGGTGCTGTGGCCGCTGACCTTGGGCGGCGTGGTTGGCGCCGTGATCGGCGGTTTGATCGCCGTGCGCCTGCCCGACTGGCTGCTGTTCCTGGCCGTGGGTTCATTCGTCCTGTGGTCCGCCTGGGGCAAGGGCGCGGTTCCGGCGGGCCGCGCCAGCCTGTGGCTGGGCGGCGCGGCCTCCGGCTTTCTGACCATGTTCATCGGCGGCACCGGCCCCCTGGTCGCGGCCGTGATCAAGACGTTGAACTTGGACCGCATGGCTCATGTCGGCACCCAGGCCGGCTGCATGGTCCTGCAACATGGCCTGAAGATCGCCGTGTTCGGACTGCTGGGCTTCAACTACGCGCCGTATCTGCCGCTGGTGATCGGCATGATCGTCACCGGCTTCCTGGCCACCCTGGTTGGGCGCAGGGTGCTACACGGCATGGGCGACGGCCGCTTCCGGTTAGCCTTGACGATCCTGCTGACCGTCTTGGGCTTGCGCCTGTTGTGGACGGCGGGGTCGATCCTGCTGCGGGGTGGCTGATCGGTGGGTCAGCCGCCGGCCAGCCTGACGGTGCGGGCGGCGCAGTTGAGGGCCACGGCGGGGCCTTGGGCGAGGCTGTCGAACAGCCGCTCGCCACAGCCGATGGCGGCCGGCAGGCCGAATTCGGCGCAACGGATGGCCATGTGGGAGTTGGTGCCGCCGTACTTGGTGACCAGGCCGGCGATGTCGTGCGAGAAAATCCAATCAAACCCGGGGTCGGCGCTTTCGATCATCACGATATGGCCGTTCAGGTCGTCGGGCCGACCAGTACCCAAGCGTCTCGTCGGTGCCGTCACCGAGCGGTCGGTGATGAAGGTCGGCCGGCCGAGCGGCAGGCGCACCACGTCGATGTCGTCGGCGCTCACGATCAGGTGGGGCAGGCGGATCGCGCGCGTCAGCCGATGGTCGTCGCGGGCCCGCGCGATGGCTTCGCGCAACACCCCGGCATCGTCGCTGGCGGCGATGCGGTCGATCGCCAGGTGGGCCAGGTCATCGCGGGCGATGTCCCGGCTCTCGGCCCAGCGGCAAAGCGCCACCAGGGCATCGCTGATGTTGTGGGTGAACAGGAATTTCGCTTGCTCGCGGGCGCTGACCGCTTGCCTGACATAGGCGAACAGGTCCGCCGGCGGCAGGTCGTAGCCGGCCTCGTCCAGCAACCGGGCGATGGCGGCCTGCTGGCTCGACGGCAGGTCGAACGGCGGTTCAATCGCCGCCGGACGCTCGGCCGCACCGAGATAAAGCTCGGGCCGTTCGTCGTAACGCCAGGACTGCACGTCGTAGGTGCCGGGCCGCAAATGGCCGTAGCGTTCGAGGAACGCCGCCATGGCCAGTTCGCCCCGGGACAGTGCCGCCATGTCGTCGACGATATCGGCGGCGACGGTGTGAATGCCGCGCATGAAGCGGTCGCTGTCTGTCTGGGTGATGGCCTCGCGCGCCACCAGAGAACGCAGCAGCGAGACGCCGATGAAGGCATGCCGGGCCAATTGCGCGAACGGCAGGATGCCGTTGTCCATGCAATCGCGCAGCAGCGCCAGGGCCTGCTCCCGTGGCGGCAGGCCGGCCGTTTGCCGTCGTCGGGCCGCCAGGGATTGGCATTGGCGCAAAAGCCCATCCAGGCTGCCGGCTCGTGCCGCCAGGGCCTGTTCGGTGAGGTGGCCCAGACGCTCGCCCAGGGCCTCGATCGCCGAAGGGGCGAAACCGGCCTCCCGCAGCCGCCCCGCCGGCGTGGCGAAGTCCAGGTGCCGGCAGGTGATGGCGATGTCGAACTCGATCTTGTCGTGCAGCTCGCGGTGCGCCGCCAACCGCGCCAGTTGATGATCGACCAGGGCCTCGCCCAGATCGTCGGGCAACCCGGCGGGCAGGAACGAGTTGAGGCTGCGGCGCACGTCGATGTAGGGGCGTCCGGCGAAGTCGTGCAGCAGCGGTTGATCGGCCATCGGTCGATAGCCCATGGCCCCGCGCGCGCGCACCCAGGTGGCGTCCGTGATCAGCGTCCTGTAGAGCGACAGGGCCAGGCCGCCGGGGGCGCTGCCGATCATTTCGGCCGGGTTCCAGTCCGGCATGTCGCCGAAGATCGTCGTGCCGCCAACCAGATCGGGGTCGCGGCCCAGCAGCCCCTCCAGCCGATCGCGGATGCCGGCCAGCCCGCTATCGAGCAGCTGGTCGGGCAGGGGGGTCCAGTGCCGCCGCGCGGCCAAGGGGCGGACCTGCAGGATGAAGATCCGCTCGGCCCCGGTGATGCAGAATTCGATATCGAGCTGGTCGCTGCCACTGACCTCCTCGATCTCCCGCACCACCGCGATCAGCGCCCGAAAACGCGGCGATTGCAGGGCACCGGTTTGGCCGCGATGGACCAACAGGGTCTTGCTTTCGGCGCCGCCGGTAACCGCATCGGTGCGCCCCGTGGCATCGTCGTAGTCGATCACGTAATAGGGGCTGCCGGTGTCCAACTCGCGGGTCAGCACCACGCCGGCGATGGCCACGTCGGTGACCATGGGCTGGACCAGCACCTGGTGGCCCTCGTCGGCCGTGCGGTAGCTGGCGATCACCCGTTCGATGGCGTCGGTGAGAGCGGTGGGATCGGGCGGCACCGCGACGATGCTGTCATGGGCGCCGGCCATGGAGGCGACCCAGCTGTCCTCGCCCCGGGCCGAAGAGCGCACGGCGAGGGCCGTAGCCGCGAACCGCTCGACCACGCCCGCCACCACCGCCGCCGGGTTCGCCCGCCACTCGGCGACGTCGAACAGCACCTGCTCGCACAACACCGGCGCCCGCAACCGCTCGGCCAGCCGCGCCAGGGTTTCGCCCTTGGTGCCGAAGGGGAAGGCTGCCACGGACGGTACGGCGGGGTTTTTGGTATTAGCGGTCATATGGGTCCAGGCCGTTCGGACGTCGCTGGCGTCGCGGCACGGCATCCGTTCGTCGTGCCCACCGGTTCACCGCGCTACAGAACATGTCAGACCGGGGACGACAAGCCCAGCGGATTTCCTGCCTGCCGCCGGGGTCAATTGAAATATGCTAGACGGCAGTTCAAAGCCGCCAGTG
>JASLMH010000027.1 GCA_030746635.1 Alphaproteobacteria bacterium
GGGGTGTTCCACACACTGGGTTGGCCCGTCAGCGCCTATCCCTGCGACTACCGGACTTTGGGTTTGCGGCGCTCGTTACGGCCGCGCTTCAACCTGGCCGCCGGACTGCATAACTTCGACCAGGCCCTGCGGGCCTGGACCGGCCTGATTGGCTATTACCTGTTGGGCCGGACCAGCGAACTGCTGCCCGGCGCCGACTTCACCACGCCGGGCGCAGCCGGCTCGTAAGGTATTTGAGGTATTCCACGGCGACCGTCGCCAGGTCGGCCGCCGCGATCGGCCGCCCGGCGACGTAGGGGACCGCCTGGCCGTGGACGGGAATGTCGGGCAGGCGCCGCCGCAATTCCAGCAAGGCGCGGGGCAGATGGTAATCGTCGGTGATCAGCAGCAGGCTGAGGCAGCTATCGCGGCGCGCCCACTTGGCGGTTTCCACTGCGTTGCCCCTCGTATCGCGGGCCCCTAAACCAATGGTCACTCGGGCGTCGTACAACACCGGCGCCATCTCCCGTGCCCGCGCCAGGATCAAATGGTTGGCGCCTTGCCGCGTGCCAGACAAAAACAGGCGCTCGATCCGACCTTCCGCCAGCAGCCCCATGGCGAAATGGATACGTTTCTCGCGGCCGGTGAAGACGCTCGCGCAGGAATGGATTGAGGCCTCGGCATGCTCTGCCGGCATCGGCCAGAAACCGACCAGGCCGACGCCCGCGAGCAGCACGGCGATGGACGCGGCGGCCAAAACAGGGAATATCCAGCGGTAGGGACGGATCACAAACGGGCGCTCCGGAAGTGCATCGACAGGGGCGGTGAAGGACCGCATGAGTGGTGCCTCCGACGGAAGACAATTTATCTTCTGACATGCCGCCAGACGACAGCAAACGCCGGTCGAGTCGAGCAGCGGATTTCAGGACACTATTTCCGGATGCGCCGGCCTTGCGCGGGTACCGCCAACGCCTATCTGTGGGATAGATCTGCCATGGGTAGGAGGCGTTTCGACATGGACGAGAAACTGCAACGGAACCTGAGCGACGGTGGCACCTGGCGGCGGCTGGTGTTCATGCTGCTGTTCGCGGTGATCTTCAGCATCGCCGAACTGGTCGTCTGCGCGGTGGCGGTGGTGCAATTCCTCAGCCGCCTGTTCGCCGGTTCGGTCAACGACGAGTTGCGGGCCCTGGGCGACCGGCTGGGCCGTTATCTGTACCAGATCGTCGCCTTCGAGACCTTTCAGACCGAGGATCGGCCCTATCCCTTCGCGCCGTTCCCGGCCGGCGACGGCAATCAGACGGGGAACGCCGCCAGCCAAACCGGGTAGTGCCGACGACGGCAACATGGGCGAATTGCCAGGGCCGGCAGGTTTCTGGTTGACCCGGAAATGAACCATCGGCGTGTGGCGCCGCCGCCGATCACTCGGGTGTGTGGCGAATGTTATCGGCCGGAACTCTTGTGAGTCCGGTTGATAAAAGTGTACGACTGTCTTTGTCGGACTGCGGCGGGGGGCCGTCGCGGCGACAGGGAGAGAGAAATGCAGAAAACCAAAGCGAAAGTAACCAGACGCGGGCTGCTCAAGGGCGGTGCCGTGGCGGCGGCGGCCGGTGCCGGTACGCTCGCCATGCCGAATGTATCCCGAGCCCAGACGGTGACGCTGAAGATGCAGACGTCCTGGGGCGCCACCAGTCCGTTCATGGACATGGCCCGGCATTATAACGAACGCGCCACGGCGATGGCCGGCGGCCGGTTGAAGATCGACCTGTTGCCTTCGGGCGCGGTTGTCAAGGCGTTTCAGGTGCAGGACGCCTGCCACAAGGGCGCGCTGGACGCCGCCCACACGGTGACGGCCTACTGGTATGGCAAGAACAAGGCCGCCTCGCTGTTCGGCACCGGCCCGGTGTTCGGCTGCAACGCCTCGCAGATCCTGGCCTGGATCCACTTCGGCGGCGGTAAGGAGTTGTACCGTGAACTGGTCCAGAACATCCTGAAATTGAACCTGGTCGGCTTCTTCTCGATGCCGATGCCGACCCAGCCGCTGGGCTGGTTCAAGTTCCATGTCGACGGTGTCGACAAGCTGAAGGGCCTGAAATATCGCACGGTCGGACTGGCCACCGACATCATGCAGGGCATGGGCCTGAAAGTGACCCAGCTGCCCGGCGGCGAGATCATGCCGGCGCTGGAAAAAGGCGTTATCGAGGCCTTCGAGTTCAACAACCCGACGGCGGATTCCCGCTTCGGTGCCCAGGACGTCTCGAAGCACTATCACATGGGCAGCTACCACCAGGCGGCCGAGTTCTTCGAGATCATCTTCAACAAGGGCAAGTTCGATTCGCTGCCCAAAGAGCACCAGGCGATCCTCGAATACTCCGCCGAAGCGGCCAATACGGCAAGCTACGGCTGGGCCATGGATCTCTATTCCAAGGACCTGCAGAAGCTGATCCACGAGCACAAGGTGAACGTCTACCGCACCGACAAGTCGATCATGCTGGCCCAGTTGGCCTCCTGGGACAAAGTGCTGAAACGGCTGAACAAGGACCCCTTCTTCGCCAAGATCGTGCAAAGCCAGAAGGATTGGTCCGAGCGGGTGGCCTTCTATGACCTGCTGAACTCGGCCGACTACAAGCTTGCCTACGAGCATTATTTCCCGGGCAAGCTGCCGTCGTAAGTTTGACGAACTTCGCACCGGCTAGGCGGACCGGCGGGGCGCGGCGCATCTGACGCCGCCCCCGCCGCGTCCGCCGGTTCGGCTAATCGCGGGGAGGCCTCGTGGAACGCCTAATTCTCTTGATCGATGGTCTGACCGCGGCCGTCGGCAAGGCCTTTTCCTGGTGCATTCTGATCCTGTCCTTCGGCGTCGGCTATGAGGTGCTGGTGCGCTACATCCTGCGCGAGCCGACCTCCTGGGCCTTCGATATCAGTTATATGATGTACGGCACCCTGTTCATGATGGCTGGGGCCTACACCCTGGCCCGGGACGGCCACGTTCGCGGCGACGTGCTGTACCGGCTGTGGAAGCCGCGCATCCAGGCGACCGTCGAACTGGTGCTCTATTTCATTTTTTTCTTTCCCGGTGTCCTGGCCTTCATTTTCGCGGGCGCGGACTACGCCGCCGAGTCGTGGTCGTACAACGGTGGCGCCGGCGAAGTCAGCGTGATGAGCCCGGCCAACGTGCCGATCTATCAATTCAAGACCATCATCCCGGTGGCCGGCTGCCTGCTGCTGCTGCAGGGCATCGCCCAGGTCATGCGCTGCATCCTGTGCCTGAAGCTCGGGGAGTGGCCAGCGCATCTGGCCGACGTCGAGGAGTTGGAGGAGGTGCTGATCCAGCAGCACGAGCTGGAGGAACAGGCCACGGCCGACGACAAGGGTGAGGGCAAATGACCAATCCCGAAGTCGCGGTGGCGATGCTGGGCATCTTCATCCTGACCATTCTTCTGGGCTTCCCCATTTGGATCACCCTGATGGCGATGGGGATCTTCTTCGGCTACTACGCCTATTGGGACGCCGAGCGCATGGGCCTGCTGCAGGCCGACGGCCCGGTAGAATTCGTCGGCGCCCTGTTCAACAACAACGTCTTCGATCTACTGGTCAACCAGACCTATTCGGTGATGGCCAACGACGTGCTGACGGCGGTGCCACTGTTCCTGTTCATGGGCTACGTGGTCGAACGCGCCAACATCGTCGACCGGCTGTTCGCCACCCTGCAGATCGCCGCCCGGCGCCTGCCCGCCTCGATGGCAGTGGCCGCGCTGGCCACCTGCGCGCTGTTCGCCACCGCCACCGGTATCATCGGCGCGGTGGTGACGCTGATGGGCATGCTGGCCTTCCCGGCCATGCTGAAGGCCCGCTACGACACCTCCTTCTCGGCCGGGGTGATCTGTGCCGGCGGCACCCTGGGCATCCTGATCCCGCCGTCGATCATGTTGATCGTTTACGCGGCGGCGGCCAGCGTCTCGGTGGTCCGGCTGTACGCCGGCGCCATCCTGCCGGGCTTCCTGCTGGCCGGGTTGTACATGGTCTATGTCATCGGCCGGGCCTATCTCAACCCGTCCCTGGCGCCGAAGCCCAGGGCCGAGGACTTCGAGGGCATCACCAGGATCCAGGTGGTGGTGCAGATGCTGACTTCGTTCTTCCCGCTGGCCTTTCTCATCCTGTCGGTTCTCGGCGCCATCCTGTTTGGTCTGGCGACGCCGTCGGAAGCCGCCAGCATGGGTGCCATCGGTGGTTTGGTGCTGGCCGTCGCCTACCGCATCGGCGCCATCCACCGGGGGGAAACGACACCGGACTGGATGGCCAATGGCGGTCGCTACAACGAATGGCTGTTCAGCCTCGGTTCCGGCGCCGTCGCCACCCTGCTGCTTTACCTGGCCTATTTCATCCTGCGCTTCCTGGCCCATGGGCTGATCGACGCCCCGCTGCCCGAGGCGCGCAGCTTCCCCTTCGGACCGGGCATCGCCATCGCCCTGTCGCTGGCCCTGACGCTGGTGGTGCGCTTTGGCCGGCCCGCCGTGCCGGCGCTGGATCTGCTGCTGCCGTCGAGCCCGGCGATCCGGCCGCTGTTCGCCTTCGGCGGCCAAGGGGCGCTGTACGGCCTGGCCGTGGCCGGTATCTATCTGTTCGTGGTCGGCGTGCTCGATCCCGAACAGGACTTCTTCATCTATCATGAAATGACCTGGTGGGCGGCGGACGTCGGCTTCTTCGTCGGCTCGGCCGGCGTCATGGCCTGGCGCGCCATCGACAAGCAGGGCTTGCAGGAAGCGGTCTATCTCAGTGTCCGCACATCGGCCATGGTCTGCTGGCTGTTCGTCGGTTCCTGGATCTTCTCGTCGGTATTTTCCTACCTCGGCGGCCACGACCTGATCGAGCACTGGGTGCTCGGGATGGATCTGTCGCCGTTGATGTTCCTGCTGCTGGCGCAATTGATCATCTTCTTTCTCGGCTGGCCGCTCGAATGGTCCGAGATCATCATCATCTTCGTGCCGATCTTCCTGCCGATGCTGCCGCATTTCGGCATCGATCCGCTGTTTTTCGGCATCCTGGTGGCGCTGAACCTGCAAACCTCGTTCCTGACGCCGCCGATGGCCATGGCGGCCTATTACCTGAAGGGCGTGGCGCCGCCGCATGTGCAGTTGATCGAGATCTTCAGGGGCGTGATGCCGTTCCTGTTCATGGTCTTCATCGCCATGATCCTCCTCTACGTGTTTCCCGGGATCGCCCTGTGGCTGCCGACAGTGGTCTACGGCAGGTAGTCCGAACAGGCGCGGAAGGGAAAACGGATGGATCTCACCAAACTTGGTGCCCGGGAAGCGGCCAGGCTGATCGCCGATGGCGAAGTCACCTCGGAGGACCTGGTGACGGCCTGCCTGGAGCGAATTTCCGCGCGCGAGGACGAGGTGCGCGCCTGGGCCCATCTGCAACCGGAACTGGCCCTGCAACAGGCCCGCGAACGGGACGATCAACGTAGCACCGGCGGTCCGCTGGGCCCGCTGCACGGCGTGCCGGTGGGCATCAAGGACATCTTCGACACGGCCCAATGGCCGACCGAAAACGGCGCCGCCCTCGACCGCGGCCGCCAGCCGGAAACCGACAGCGCGGTGGTGGATCGGCTGCGGGCGGCCGGCGCGGTGATCATGGGCAAGACGGTGACCACCGAGTACGCCAATGCCTGTCCGGCGGTCACCCGCAACCCGCACGATCCGGCGCACACGCCCGGCGGTTCGTCGGCCGGCTCGGCCGCCGCGGTGGCCGATGGCATGGTGCCCCTGGCGATCGGCTCGCAGACCGCCGGCTCGGTGATCCGGCCGGCGGCGTTTTGCGGCGTGGTCGGCTTCAAGCCCAGTTTCGGCCGCATCTCGCGGGCCGGCATGTACCTGCAATCGCGCCGCCTGGATCATGTCGGCGTCTTCGCGCGCTCGGTGATCGATGCGGCGGTGCTGACCGACGCGCTGGTCGGCCACGACCCGGCCGACGGCGATACCGTGACCGGCCCGGCGCCTCGGCTGGCGGCGATCGCCGTCGAGGCACCCCCCGTGTCGCCGACCTTCGCCTTCGCGAAGACCCAGGCTTGGGCCCAGCGGGAAGACGATCTGGCGGAGTGCTTCGCCGAGCTGACGGAATTCCTCGGCGACGGCTGCATCGATGTCGATCTGCCGCAGCCGTTCGAGGCGGCGATCGAGCTGCATCGCACGGTCATGCACGCCGACGTGGCCCAGACCCTGGCCGGCCACTACCAGCGCGGCCGCGACCAGCTCAGCAAGCAGTTGCGGCAGGCCATCGAGAGCGGCCAGAAGGTGCTGGCCGTCGATTACAACCGGGCGGTCGACTGGATGGACGTGCTGGGGGCGGGGCTGGCCGAGGTGTTCGAGAACTGCGATGCTATCCTGACCCCGGCCGCCGCCGGCACCGCGCCCCTGGGGTTGGAAACCACCGGCAACCCGGCGTTCTGCTCGCTGTGGACCTATTGCGGCCTGCCGGCGGTCAGCCTGCCGTTGCTGCAAGGCACCAACGGCTTGCCGATCGGCGCCCAGTTGGTCGGCCGTCGCGGCGACGATGCCCGGCTGCTCCGGACGGCCCATTGGCTGGTCGAGCGGCTGTCGGCGGCCGACGATCAATCGTGATCGATCACGACAACGGAAAGGCGCCCACGACGTGATGGAAAAAGTTTTCGCCCTCGGTGCCTACCTAGGCCTGCTGGTGTTCGTCTACGTGCTGATGAGCTTCGTTGCCGAGCCGAACCTGTGGGTGGTGCTGATCTGCGTCATGCTGGTGACGGGCTATTTCCTGTGGCGCGAATACGGCAAGGATTCCGGCCGGTCCGAATAGGCAGCGGGTCGCCAAGGTCAACCAGGGTGTCTTTCAGCTAATCCTTGCGGCCGACCTCCGCCCACGGGTAGCCTACGGCAAACAAACAAGAATTCGTATCCAGGCGGGGCGCAAATGGATCAGCCGGCGGCGGCTCTCGTGGCGGAGGACATTCACAAATCCTTCGGCCTGCTGGCTGTGCTCAAGGGTATTTCCATGGTCGCCCACGACGGCGACGTGATCTCGATCATCGGCAGTTCGGGCTCCGGCAAAAGCACGTTCCTGCGTTGCGTCAACTTCCTGGAAACGCCGGACCGCGGGCGGATCGTCGTCGGCGGCGAGGAAATCCGCCTGAAGGCCGGTCGCAATGGACGCACCATGGCGGCGGACCGGGCGCAAATAGATCGCCTGCGCAGCCGTCTGGGCATGGTCTTTCAAAGTTTCAATCTGTGGTCCCATATGACGGTGTTGCACAATGTCATGGAAGGACCGGTGCACGTCCTAAAGCTGCCGAAAGCCGAGGCGCGGGACAAGGCCTTGGCCCTGCTGGAGGATGTCGGCATCGCCGAGAAACACGATGCCTATCCGGCCGAACTGTCGGGCGGTCAGCAGCAGCGGGTGGCGATCGCCCGGGCGCTGTGCATGGACCCGCAGGTCCTGCTGTTCGACGAACCGACCTCGGCCCTGGATCCCGAACTGGTGGGCGAGGTCCTGGTGGTGATGCGCGATCTGGCCGAGGCGGGCCGCACCATGATCGTCGTCACCCACGAAATGGGTTTCGCGCGGGAGGTTTCCAACGAGACCATCTTCCTGCACAACGGGCGCGTCGAGGAACAGGCACCCCCGGCGGAACTGTTCGGCAACCCGAAATCCGAACGGTGCCGCCAGTTTCTCGCCAGCAGCCTCTGAGGCGGCGGCCGGCGGGCGAGTAGCGCAGTCATGATACGTCAGGCAAAGGAACAGGGAGCAGTCCAGTGAAAAAGCTTTTGACAATCGTCGCCGTCGCCATGGCGCTTGCGACCGGGCAAGCCATGGCCGGCCAGTACGACAGCATCACCATTGCCACCGAGGGCGCCTACAAGCCGTGGAATTTCAAGGATGCGGCGGGCAACCTGGTCGGCTTCGAGATCGATTTCGCCAAGGATCTGTGCCGGCGCATGGGCGCCAAATGCAAGATCGTCGAGCAGGCCTGGGATGGCATTATCCCCTCCCTGCAGGCCGGCAAGTACGACGCCATCATTGCCGGCATGTCGATCACCGCCAAGCGCCAGAAGGTGATCACCTTCTCGCGCAACTATCTTTCGGGCGGTGGCGGACTGGTGGTGATGAAATCCAGCCCGCTGGCCGGTTTCGATGCGGGCATCAAGTTCATCAACCTGAAGGACGTCGATGCCGGCGAGAAGGCGGCGCTGGACAAGATCGTCGGCACCTTCGGCGGCAAGACCATCGGTGTGCAGACGGCCACCACCCACGAGAACTTCCTGCGCGAATATCTGGGCAAGAACGTCACCATCCGCAGCTACGACACCCAGGAAAACCTCGACCTGGATTTGCAGGCGGGGCGGGTCGACGCGGCCCTGGCGTCAATGGACTATTGGGTGCCGCTGTTGAAGTCCGAGAAAGGCGCGAAATTCAAGCATGTCGGCCCGCAAATGTCCGGCGGCCCGTTCGGCGCCGGCACCGGCGTCGGCATCCGCAAGGCCGATCAGGCATTGGCCGACATCTTCAGCAAGGCGATCACCGCCGCCCTGAAGGACGGCACCTGCGAGAAGATGGCCGTGAAGTGGTTCGGCTATAACAACTGTTCGGCACCCTAGGACCGCCGGCCTTGTTGACGCGTACCGCGGCCGTTCGCCCGGGTGGGAAGGGGCGGCCGCGGCGTTTGTCGCCGGGCACGGATAGGAGCGGGCGGTGGACCTGACCCTGCTTGGCTGGGGGGATCGGGGCTGGGGCGACGAAATGGTCTTCGGCGCCATGATGACGCTGGCGGTCGCGGCATCTTCCTATCTGCTGGGGATCGTCATCGGTGCCGGTGCCGCCGCCATGAAGCTGTCGCATTGGCTGGTGCTGCGGTGGCTGGCCGACGTCTACACCACGATCATTCGCGGTATCCCCGAATTGCTGGTGATCTATCTGGTGTTCTTCGGCGGCGGGGCGCTGTTGCGGACCATCGCCAAGGGCGTGTTCGGCTATGGCGAATTCATCGACCTGCCGATCTTCATCACCGGCATGATCTGCATTGGCCTCAGCGCCGGGGCCTATTCCACGGAGGTGATCCGGGGCGCCGTGCTGGCGGTACCGAGGGGCCAGATCGAGGCGGCACGGGCCGTCGGCATGGGCAAGGTGCTGCGCTTCCGGCGCATCCTGGTGCCGCAGGTGGCGCGCTACGCACTGCCGGGCCTGGGCAATGTCTGGCAGTTGACCCTCAAGGAAACCTCGTTGATCTCGGTCATCGGTCTGGTCGAGGTGATGCGCCAGGCCACCGTCGGGGCCGGTTCGACCAAGGAACCCTTCACCTTCTACATCACCGCATTCGTGCTCTATCTCGGCCTTGCCTCGATCTCCAACCGTGGCTTCCTGAGGGCCGAGACATGGGCCAACCGCGGCGTCAGGACTTCGTAGAATGGATTGGGAACTGATCGGGGAAAGCTGGCCGGTGCTGGTCGCCGCCATACCTGAGACCCTCGTTCTGGCGATATCGTCGCTGGCCATCGGCTTCGTGCTGGCGATCGGCATCGCCGTGCTTCGGTTGTCGGACAATCGGCTGGCCTGGGCCGCCGCCTATGGCTACGTCTATGTCTTCCGCTCGACGCCGTTGCTGGTGCAGATCTTCCTGATCTATTACGGCTCGGGCCAGTTCCGGCCGTTCTTCGAGGATATCGGCCTCTGGTACTTCCTGCGCGATCCGTGGTTCTGTGCCATCACCGCGCTGACCCTGAACACCGCCGCCTATGCCTCCGAGATCATCCGCGGCGGCATCCAATCGGTGCCCTGGGGCCAGCTCGAGGCGGCACGGGCCTGCGGCATGTCCGGTTTGCTGCTGTTCCGGCGGATCATTTTCCCGATCGCCATTCGGCAAGCCCTGCCGGGCTACGGCAACGAGATCATCCTGATGGTCAAGGCGACCTCGCTCGCCAGCACCATCACCATCCTGGAGGTCACCGGCGAGGCCAAGAAGATCATCGCCGCCACCTGGAGCCCGGTGGAGGTCTTCATCATCGCCGGCGCCATCTATTTGGCCATCAACTTCGCCGTCACCCGGATCGTGCAGTGGGCCGAGGTCAGGCTGTCGCCGCAGCTCTACCGCGATCGGCCCTCCTGGTTCGCCCGCTTGACCGGCGCCGGCGCCGATACCGCGGGACGGTCGCCGGCGATCAGTGATCAGCTGCATTAGGGCGGCGGTGGCTTCGCGGGTCCGATGCCAATGCCGCCGGCAATTTGCTTTGGCGGCCGAGGGGCGGTCAAATGCTCCGACTTTGTCGATCGGCTAGAGTGGAACATCCATGATTTACGACTACATCATCGTCGGCGGCGGCTCGGCCGGTTCGGTACTGGCCAACCGCCTCACCGCCCGCGGCGCCAACCAAGTGCTGTTGTGCGAGGCCGGTCAGGATACGCCGCATGGCAAGGTGCCGGAAGTGATCCTGGACAGCTATCCCGGCACCGCCTATCTGGACAGCCGGTTCATCTGGAACGACTTGAAGGTCACCACCGAGGTGATCTCCCACAACCGACCGGACCAGGACCGCCCGCCCCTGCGCAAGTACGAGCAGGCCCGTGTGCTGGGCGGCGGCTCGTCGATCAATGGCCAACTGGCCAACCGCGGCGCCCCGACCGACTACGACGAATGGGCCGCGCGGGGGGCGGCGGGCTGGCATTGGGATGCCGTGCTGCCCTATTTCAAGAAGGTCGAGCGCGATATGGACTTCGACGGTCCCTATCACGGTGACAGTGGCCGCATCCCGGTGCGCCGCATCATGCCCGATCTGTGGAACGCGCACGCCACGGCGGTAGGCGCGGCCTTCGATCAGGCCGGCTACGACTACCTGCCCGACCAGAACGGCGAGTTCCGCGACGGCTATTTCCCGATCACCATCTCCAACGCCTACGAACGCCGGGTCTCCTCGGCCATCGGCTATCTCGATCCCGGCACCCGGTTGCGCGACAACCTCTCGATCTCGACAAACACCCGGGTTAGGGAATTGCTGTTCGAAGGCAGCCGCTGCGTCGGCGTCAAGGCCCTGGTCGGCGGCCGGGAGGAGGAGTTTCGCGGCAACGAGATCATTCTCTCATCCGGCGCCATCCACTCGCCGGCGCACCTGCTGCGGGCCGGCATCGGCCCGGCCATGGCCCTGGGCGAAATGGGCATCCCGGTGCTGGCCAACCTGGCCGGTGTCGGCCAGGGCCTGATGGATCATCCCTCGGTGGCCGTCGCCTCGTTCGTCAAGCCGCACGCCCGGGTCAACGACCATACCCGCCGGCACATGCTGGTCGGCCTGCGCTATTCCTCTGATATCGAGGGCGCGCCGCGGGGCGATATGTTCGTGGCGGTGGCCAGCAAATCCTCCTGGCATGCGGTCGGCGAACAGATCGCCTCGATGGTCGTCTTCGTCAACAAGACCTATTCGGAAACCGGCCAGGTCAAATTGGCCTCGGCCGACTGGCGTGACGAGCCGGAGGTGGAGTTCAACCTGCTCTCGGACCGGCGCGATCTCGACCGCCTGATGGAAAGCGTCAGGAAGATGGCCGCCCTGCACGCCCTGCCGGTGCTGCGGGGCGTGACCTCCGATCCGTTCCCGGCCAGCTACAGCGACAAGGTCCGCCAGGTCGGCCTGGTCAACCAGCGCAACAAACTGCTGACCGGCTTCATGGCGAAACTGCTCGATGGTCCCGACACACTGCGCCGTTACCTGATCGAGAAGCTGATCATGGAGGACTTCAGCCTTGACGACGTGCTGCGCGACGATGGCGCCCTGGAAACCTTCGTACGCAAGGCGGCGGTCGGCGTCTGGCATGCCTCGTGCAGTTGTCGCATGGGTGCCGACGACGACCCGAAGGCGGTGACCGACACCACCGGCCGGGTCCGGGGGATCGGCAACCTCCGCGTGGTCGACGCCTCGATCTTCCCCGTCGTGCCCTGCGCCAACACCAACTTCCCGACCCTGATGACGGCGGAGAAGATCGCCGACGGGATCTTGGCTGGGGACTAACGCGGCGACCGGCGGGGCGGGGCCATGCGGGCTAATCGCTTGGCGGCGTTTCCAACGCCGGCAACCGGTAACGGTCCTGTGGGTCGTCCCAACCCTTGAAATTCGGCGCGCGCTTTTCCGCGAACGCGGCCCGGGACTCCATGCGGTCGCTTTTCGCGCCATGTTCGTGCAATGCCGCCGCCAGCCGTTCGAACGCCGGTCCCACCGCCGGGCGTATCTGCCGCATCATGTGCACGGTGTTGACCCGCGATGCCGGCGGCAGCGTCAACAGATGCTCGGCCATTTCCAGGGCGCAGGGGATCAACTCCTCGCCCGGCGCCAGTCGGTTGAGGAAGCCGATCTCGTAGAACCGTTGCGCGGTGAACCGGAAGCCCAGGGCCATTTCCATGGCGATCGGGAAGGGCAGGTTGGCGACATGGCCGTGGTCGTAACCGCCCAGTAGCCAGCGCTTGGCCTCCGAGATCTCGAACACCGCCTCCGGCACGGCGATGCGCAGATCGGTGCGCTCGACCAGCATGAAGCCGCCGCCCATGGCGAAGCCGTTGATCGCGGCGATCACCGGTTTTTCCAGCGCGCCCGACCTGAAGGGGTCTTCCTCCGCCAGCCGCCGGCCGCCGGGCGCGCCGTCCTGCAGCGACTCCTTCATGTCCTCGCCGGCGCAGAATCCCCGGCCCGCGCCGGTCAGGATCGCCACTTCCAGCGTCTCGTCCCGTCGGAAGGCGCTCCAGGTTTTCGCCAGCTCGGTGCGCATGTCGTGGTTCAGGGCGTTCAACCGCTCCGGGCGGTTCATCCTGACCACGAGGATCTGTCCGTGGCGCTCGGTCTCTACGACAGCCATCGATGGTTCCTCTCCGGTTTTCGCGCTGAACGGCGAGTGTGCCGCATCCGGTGCGAGAATAGCCCGCGAGGCGCCGGGGACAAGCTTGCCCCGACCTTGCGTTGCCCCAAGGGCCGGCCAGGGAATAGTCTTGGATTTCCGAATCCTGGCGAGAGAAACCAAGCGATGGCTGACCGACCTGGGCCTCTGACCGGTGTCAGGGCCGTGACCTGCTCGACCGCACAGGCCGGGACGGTACCGTATATGCTGATGGCGGATCTCGGCGCCGAGGTCATCAAGATCGAGGTGCCCGAAGGCGGCGACCCATCGCGAAACGCCGGCGAACTGCGGGATGGCATCAGCTCGTACTTCGAGACCAACAACCGCGGCGTCAAGAGCCTGACCCTGAACCTCAAGTCCGAGGAGGGTCGCGACATCCTCCACCGGCTGGTCGCGCGGGCCGACGTCTTTGGCCAAAACTTCCGCCCCGGCGCGGCCGAAAGGCACGGCTTCGGCTACGAGGACCTGCGCAGGATCAATCCGGCCCTGGTCTACGTCTCCATCTCCGGCTACGGACCGGGCGGGCCGCACGCCGAACTGCCGGGCACCGATGCGGTCGGCCAAGCCCTGGGCGGCGTGGCCGAGGCCTTCGCCGTGCCGGGCCGGACCATGCGCACCGGCGTGGTCTCGGTGGCGGATGAATCCTGCGCGATCCTGACCTTCGGCGGCCTGCTGGCGGCGCTCTTGCACGCCAAGAACACCGGCGTCGGCCAAAAGGTCGAGACCTCGCTGGTCGGCGGCGTCGTGCGCCTGATGGGCTGGACACTGGCCACCACGATGTGGCGAAACGCCAATCCGATCACCGGCGCCCGCATCAACGGCACCCGCGAGCGACCGGGCATCGCGGCCACCTTCGCCGACCGCGATGGCAAGCCCCTGGTGTTTCAATTGGGCCACCGGGACTGGCGGCCGGCCATGCAGGCGTTGGGTTTCCTGCCGGTACTGCAGGAACGAGGGGCCGACGATCTTGGGCTCGCCCTGGTCTCCGAGGAGATGAAGGACAGGATCCTGGATACCCTGGGCGAGCTGTTCGCCGGCGATGGCCGCGACCGCTGGATCGAGACCCTGCGCGCCGCCGGCATGGTCGCCGCACCCGTCAACACCCTGCTCGAGGCCTCGAACGACCCGGACGTACTCGCCAACGGCTATGTCACGGAAGTCGAATACCCCGAGATCGGCGAGACCCTCAAGGTGCACGGCTCGCCCTGGCGGTTTTCGGAAACCCCGGCCAGGACCGGGGTGGCGCCGAAACTCGGCGAGCACAACGACGAAATCCTCTCCGGCCTCGGCTTTGGCGAGGCGGAGATCGCCGGGCTGCGGGCGCGCGAGGTGATCTGAGCGCGGCCCCGGCGACGATTTCGAGAACGACCCAGCACGGAAGGGGGCGTGGGCAACCTCCGCATGGTCGACGCCTCGATCTTCCCCGTCGTGCCCTGCGCCAACACCAACTTCCTGACCCTGATGGCGGCGGAGAAGATCGCAGACGGGATTCTTGACGGTCTTTGAAACGTGGGCGGGTGGGCGGGATCAGCGCCGACGTGCACCGGCTGCGATCGCTGATTTCAGCGAACGACCGAGCCCGATTCTCCACTGACCTCGATCAAAACCGCCGTTCGCCGTACTATGGTCCTCCATCGGGAACCGGGCCATCGCCAGGAGGCGGGATCCATGGACCAACGCCACGAGCGTAGCGAAATGCAACAGGCCAAGGAGCGTTGGGAGGAAGAACGGCTTCGCCCGGCGTTGGATCGTGTCGAGCGGGCGGCCATGCCGTCCGATTTGAGCCAGCAGCGGCTCTACACGCCGCTTGACGACGCGGGTCGCGACTATCCGGGCGATCTTGGCTTTCCGGGCGACTATCCTTACACCCGCGGCATCTATCCCTCGATGTACCAGGGCCGGCTTTGGACGATGCGCCAGTATGCGGGCTTCGGTTCGCCGGAGGAGACCCACGAGCGCTTCGCCTACCTGCTCGGCCAGGGCCAGGGCGGGCTGTTGGTCGCCTTCGATTTGCCGACCCAACTGGGTTTCGATTCCGACGATCCACGCGCCAAGGGCGAGGTCGGCGTGGTCGGCGTCGCCGTCGATTCCCTAGCCGACATGGAGACCATCTTCGGCGGCCTGCCGCTGGAGCAGGCGAGCCCCTCGTTGACCATGAACTCGGCCGCGACGGTGGCGCTGGCCATGTACGTGGCGGTCGCCGAGCAGGAAGGCGTGCCGGCGGCGCGCATCAACGGCACCACCCAGAACGACATCCTCAAGGAGTTCATCGCCCGCGGCACCTACATCTTTCCGCCGCGCCCATCGATGCGGCTCACTGTCGATCTGATCGAATACTGCACCGCCCACCTGCCGCGCTGGAACGTCATGAACATCTGCGGCTATCACGTGCGCGAGGCCGGTTCGACCCTGGTGCAGGAGGTCGCCTTCGCGTTGGCCAACGCGATCACCTATATCGAGGCCTGCCTGGAGCGCGGGCTGGAGATCGACGCCTTCGCGCCCCGCCTTGCCTTCAACTTCAATGCCACCTGCAATCTGTTCCAGGAGGCGGCCAAGTACCGTGCCGCGCGGCGGCTATGGGCGCGGCTGCTGCGCGAGCGCTTCGGCGCGCAAGAGCCGGCCTCGTGGATGTGGCGGGCGGGCGCCGGTTCGGCCGGCAGCACGCTGACCGCGCAGCAGCCCGAGAACAACATCGTCCGTGTCGCCCTGCAGGCGCTGGCCGGGATTCTGGGCGGGGTGCAGTCCTTCCACACCGCCGCCTATGACGAGGCGCTGGCCCTGCCGTCCGAGCATTCGGCCCTGCTGGCCCTGCGCACGCAGCAGGTGCTGGCGCATGAGAGCGGCGCCGCCGAGGTAATCGATCCGCTGGGCGGCTCCTACTATGTGGAGAGCTTGACCGATCAAATCGAGACGGAAGTGAACCGCTATATCGCCCGGATCGAAGCCGAAGGCGGTATGCTGAAGGCGATCGACGAGGGCCGCGCGCAGACCGAGATCGCGCAATCCGCCTATGCCTATCAGCAACAGATCGAAACGCAGGAGCGCACCGTCGTCGGCGTCAATCGCTTCGAGGACGACGACGACCCGGCGATCGAGCTGCATCGGCCCCGGCCCGAGGTCGTGGAGGCGCAGATCGCCAAGCTGCAAAGCCTGCGCCGCGAGCGCGACAATGCCGCCGTGCGCGGCGCCCTTGCCGCCCTGGAGGGCGAAGCGCGCGGCGATGGCAACCTGATGTACCCGATCCTGGAAGCGGTGCGGGCCTATGCCACGATCGGCGAGATCTGCGCCGTGCTGCGCGACGTCTTCGGCGAATACCGGGCCGCGTCGTTCTGACGGCCATGGCCGCCGTGCGCACCACCCCGATCCGCGTGCTGGTCGCCAAGCCGGGCCTGGACGGGCACGACCGGGGCGCCAAGGTGTTGGCCCACGCCATGCGCGATGCCGGCATGGAGGTGATCTATACCGGGCTGCGCCAGACGCCGGCGACGATCGTCGACATCGCGGTCGAGGAGGACGTGGACGTGGTCTGCGTCAGCGTGCTGTCGGGCGCGCACAACATGCTCTTCGCCGAGATCATGGAGGGCCTGCGCGCCCGGGCGGCGGGCGATATCCCGGTCCTGGGCGGCGGCGTGATCCCCGACCAGGACATCGCGCTGTTGAAGCAGATGGGGGTGCGCGAGGTGTTCACCCCCGGCGCCTCGCTGACCGCGATCACCGGCTACATCCGGGACCTGGTATCGGCCTGAGCCGAAGCGCCGGTATTGTTGGCAATTGGGGCGCGCCAACGCGCATTGTCGCGCCCAAGATCAATCAAGGTAAGTGGAAATGGTGCCGCCAGGGAGACTCGAACTCCCACGTCCGCAAGGACAACAGATTTTGAGTCCCCCAGGGCCATTATTCTGGGTATTGCCGGAAGGCGGGATTTGCTGGGATATTCAGGGATTTAGTGGGATATTTCGACTCTACCTGGCATGGAAATGTTGCTGGAACATTCTGCCGTTTTCCATGCACGATTCACCAGGAAGTCACCAGAAAATTCCGCGCTTTGCGGAGCCCCCGGCATTGCGTTTGCTGGTCTATCCAATTGGGTTATTCGGCCGCCTATTCCAACTGACCAAAATCTTCGGTGTGCACTAAGTGAAAGACCTCATTTGCCACGAAAAACCGGGGCCGCCCACTAAGCCCCAATTCCATAACGATGTTCAATTCCTGAAGCTTTTCAACTGTCTTCTTGGCGCTGGGCGCCGGCACCTCGTCAGTGTGGATGCCGGCTACAGGGTTCCCGCAGTGGATGCTGTTTTCGGTGGTCATTGCTGGCGAACATCCCTTTTCGGGACATCGGCTCACGCAGACTTGCTGACCGCCTCGGCTTCCTTCATTAGAATCGGCACGCTATCGGTCATGGTATGCACACCAATGGCCGCCACCAATTCCAATACCTCCATCAGCTCTTCCTTGGTGGCGCCGTGCCCAATAGCGTTCCTGATATGCTGGCGCAGGCCCGGCTCGTAAAGATGGGTTGTCGCCCCATCGATTGCGATGTAGACGAATTCCTTCACCTTCGGCTCAAGCGGGCCGGTAAGCCAGGGTACCGAGGACAGCTTCAGGTAGGCTTCGAAGAATTCAGGGCTGAGCTTCAAGAGGCCCTCCAGGAACGGTGCCCAGTAGCCCCGGTTCTCGGTGAAGGCTTCCTTGAGGGCGATCCGCCGCTCATCAAGGGGCTCATCGTCCAGTTTGCCGGCGGCTTCCAACTCTTCCAGCAGGATCGGCACACCGACGGTGCAGGAGTGAATGCCGAGCACGCTGGTCAACTCCAGAACCTCGAACACCTCGTCCACCGTGGCGCCGTGGCGTAACGCGTTCTGGATGTGGATACGGGTGCCTGCGTTGTAGAGATGTGTCGTCGAGGCATCGGCGGCAATGTACATGAACTCCTTGACCTTGGGTTCCAGAACGCCGTGCTTCCACGGCACCGACGACAGCTCCGTATAGGCCTCAAAATAGTCGGGGCTTAGCTGCAAAATCTGTTCCATGATTTTGGCCCAATACCCGCGATTCTCGATGAAAGCGTCCTTGATCGCCTGTTGGCGCTCGCTCAGATCAGTCATCGCCGTCTCCCATTCACGTCGGCCAGGATCAAATTCACTCGCAACGATTATGAGCGCCGTTGTGGACGCTACACAAATGATATGACGGACCGCGAATGGGCGCTGGTCGCGCCGCGCATGGCGAACCGGCGACCACGGGCGACGAACCTATGGGATGGTATGGATGCGATCCGTTGTATGGCCTTGGCCGAATGTCAGTAGCCGCCTGGCTGGCCTTACTCCTGCCGCTCCCGTAACCGCACCCCAGGCCCGCCGCCGTTCTCGCCTATGAATATGACGCCACCGGTTTCGAGAGCCGCTTTCAGCGCCAGCAGAGTGCTTTTCCGAGGCTCACGGACCTCGCCGTCGGGCCCTCTCGCGCCGCGCTCAAAGTCCGTCAATGTCCGCTCGGCAACTCCGGCTTCAGATGAAAGCTGGGACCGCGACCAGCCGATAAGAGCGCGGGCAGCGCGATACTGAGATGGTGTTATCGTCATAAAACATGCGCCACACGGCAATTACTCGTCTCGCCGAAACGGGCGCTGGCATCAAGACCATCCAGGAGTTCTCGGGCCACAAGATCCTGGCCATGGTGCTGCGCTATGCCCACCCTCAGGAGCGCGCTATCAACGCCGCTCTGGACCGGATGGAAGACGGAACGGTAGTCGAACATCCGGCGGCCGAAAGCGCCGCAAACGCTGGAACAAGTCCCCAAAAAGTCCCCACGCCCGAAAAAAAAGGCCAGCACGAAGGCGGGCCGGAACAGTTAACGCCTTGAAAAGATTGGTGCCCCCAGGGAGACTCGAACTCCCACGTCCGCAAGGACAACAGATTTTGAGTCTGCCGCGTCTACCAATTCCGCCACAGGGGCTCGGCCGGCATCATACCGGCGGCTTCGCCGGCGTCAACGGGCCGTAACAGGGCCGTACCGGTGGCCTATCAGGCCGCCAGCTTGTCCATTTCCCGCACCAGGCTTTCGCCCATCACCGTCGTCGACACCCTGGCCTTGCCCTCCTGCATGATGTCCGAGGTGCGCAGGCCGCCCGCGAGGACGTTCTCGACGGCCTGTTCGATCAGGTCGGCGTCGTCGGGCAGGTCGAAGGAATAACGCAGCGCCATGGCGAAGCTCAACAGCGTCGCCAGCGGGTTGGCGCTGCCTTGGCCGGCGATGTCGGGGGCGGAGCCGTGCACCGGCTCGTACAGCGCCTTGCGGCGGCCGGTCTCGTCGACCGCGCCGAGGGAGGCCGAGGGCAGCATGCCCAACGAGCCGGTCAGCATGGCGGCGGCGTCCGACAGCATGTCGCCGAACAGATTGTCGGTGACGATGACGTCGAACTGCTTCGGTAGGCGCACCAACTGCATGGCGCAGTTGTCGGCGTACATGTGGCTGAGCTCGACGTCCCCATAGCTTTCGCCGTGCAGCTTGGTGACTTCCTCGCGCCACAGCACGCCGGATTCCATGACGTTGGCCTTCTCCACCGAACACAGCTTGCCATTGCGCTTGCGCGCCAACTCGAAGGACAGCGCGGCGACCCGGCGGATCTCGTCGGTGGTGTAGCTTTGCGTGTTGATGCCCCGGCGCTGGCCGTTCGGCAGGGTCTCGATGCCCCGCGGCTCGCCGAAATAGACCCCGGCGGTGAGTTCCCGCACGATCATGATATCCAGGCCGGCGACCAGATCCGGCTTCAGCGAGGAGGCCTCGACCAGGGCATCGAAGCACATCGCCGGGCGCAGGTTGGCGAACAGGTCCATGTCCTTGCGCAGGCGCAGCAGGCCCCGCTCGGGCTTCTGCGCGAACGGCAAATCGTCCCACTTCGGCCCGCCCACGGCGCCGAGCAGGACCGCGTCGGCGGCCATGGCATCGGCCATGGTCTCATCCGTCAGGGGCGTGCCGTGGGCGTCGATGGCGGCGCCGCCGACCTTGCCCTCGGTCAGATCGAAGCTGACGGCACGGCGGCGGTCCATCCACTCGATCACCCGGCGCACTTCGCGCATCACCTCCGGTCCGATGCCGTCACCCGGCAAAACCAGCATGTTCTTGTTGGAGACCATGGTCGCTCCCTGGAAATCCACTCGGTGGGTTGGCGCGGCCGCCCGGGGGCGGCGGCGAATTACTCGGCGGCCCGGCCGTAGAGCCAGGGCTGTGCCAGCTTCTGGCGGTCCTCGTAGTCGTCGATCGAGCCCTTGCGCTGCAGGGTCAGGCCGATGTCGTCCAAACCTTCCAGCAGGCAGTGCTTGCGGAACGGGTCGATCTCGAAGCTCACCACGCCGCCGTCGGGGCCGCGGATTTCCTGGGCCTCGAGATCGACCGAGATGGTGGCGTTGGCGCCGCGCTCGGCGTCGTCGAACAGCATCTCCAACTGCTCCGGCGTCACCTGGATCGGCAGGATGCCGTTCTTGAAACAGTTGTTGTAGAAGATGTCGGCGAACGAGGTCGAGATCACGCAGCGGATGCCGAAGTCCATGATCGCCCAGGGGGCATGCTCGCGCGACGAGCCGCAGCCGAAATTGTCACCGGCGACCAGGATCTTGGCCTCGCGATAGGCCGGCTGGTTGAGCACGAAGTCGGGCACCTCGGCGCCGCTCTCGTCATAGCGCAGATCGTTGAACAGATACTGGCCCAGGCCCTCGCGCTTGATGGTCTTGAGAAACTGCTTTGGAATGATCTTGTCGGTATCGACGTTGATGCTGCGGATCGGCGCCGCGACGCCGGTCACCTTGCTGAACTTCTCCATCCTATCCGGCCCTCCCCTTAGAGCAATTCGCGTACGTCGGTGATGCGGCCGGTAATGGCCGCGGCGGCGGCCATGGCCGGGCTGACCAGATGGGTGCGGCCGCCGAAGCCCTGGCGCCCCTCGAAATTCCGGTTCGAGGTCGAGGCGCAGCGCTGGCCCGGTTCCAGCCGGTCGGCGTTCATCGCCAGGCACATCGAGCAGCCGGGCTCGCGCCATTCGAAGCCGGCCTCGAGGAAGATCTGGTCCAGGCCCTCTTCCTCCGCCTGATGCTTGACCAGGCCCGAGCCCGGCACCGCCAGGGCGTTGACGCTATCGGCCACCCGGCGCCCCTTGGCGATGGCGGCGGCGGCGCGGAAATCCTCGATCCGGCCGTTGGTGCAGGAGCCGATGAAGGCGCGGTCGATGGTCACATCCCGCATCGCCATGCCGGCCGTCAGATCCATATAGTCCAGCGAGCGCTGCCAGGCGGCGCGCTGGTCGTCGTCGCGGGCCTGGTCCAGCTCGGGCACGTTGCCGGTGACGTCGGCGACGTTCTCCGGGCTGGTGCCCCAGGTCACCTGCGGCACCAGGGCGGCGGCGTCCAGGCTGGCCTCAAGATCGTAGGCGGCGCCGTCGTCGCTTTGAAAGCCCCGCCAAAAGGCGACCGCCGCCTCGTACTGCCCGGCCTTCGGGCCCAGCGGCCGGCCCTTGAGGTATTCGAAGGTGACATCGTCCGGGGCGATCAGGCCGGCCCGGGCGCCGCCCTCGATGGTCATGTTGCAGACCGTCATGCGGCCTTCCATCGACAGGGCGCGGATCGCCTCGCCGGTATATTCGATGACGCAGCCGGTGCCGCCGCCGGTGCCGATCCGGCCGATGATTGCCAGGATCAGGTCCTTGGCGTGGCAGCCGTCGGCCAATTGGCCGGAGACGTCGACGCGCATGTTCTGCGAGCGGCGCTGCAACAGCGTCTGGGTGGCGAGCACATGCTCGACTTCCGAGGTGCCGATGCCGAAGGCCAGGGCCCCGAAGGCGCCGTGGGTGGCGGTATGGGAATCGCCGCAGACGATGGTCATGCCCGGTTGCGTGAAGCCCTGCTCGGGGCCGATGACGTGAACCACGCCCTGGCGGACGTCGTGCATGCCGAAATAGGGCACGCCGAAATCGGCGACGTTCTTATCCAGGGTTTCGACCTGCAGGCGGCTTTCCTCGTTGGCGATGCCCTTGTGGCGGTCGGTGGTGGGGACGTTGTGGTCGGCCACCGCCAGGGTGGCGTCGGTCCGGTGCACCGCCCGGCCGGCGACCCGCAGGCCCTCGAAGGCCTGGGGCGAGGTGACTTCGTGCACCAGATGCCGGTCGACGTAGAGGACGCAGGTGCCGTCCTCCTGCTGTTCGACCAGATGTCCGTCCCAGATCTTGTCGTAAAGCGTTCGTGGCCCGGCCATTCCGCCCAATGCTCCCTAACCTTTCGGCGACGGCGCGTCCTGGTCGGCCTCGCCGGCTGTCGTCACCGTTCCCTGAGTGGAGGTCCTAGCCTTCGGCCTTGCCGCGCTGGCCGCGGCGATGGTCCTGGCGCTCGGCGATGCGGGCGCGCTTGCCGGTGCGGCCGCGCAGGTAATACAGCTTGGCCCGGCGCACCCGGCCCCGCCGCACGACCTCGATCGCGTCGATCCGCGGCGAATACAGCGGGAACACCCGTTCCACGCCCTCGCCATAGGAGATCTTGCGCACCGTGAAGGAGGAGTTGATGCCGGCCCGCTTGAGGGCGATGCAGACGCCTTCGAAGGCCTGCAATCGCTCGCGGGTACCTTCCACCACCTTGACGCTGACGCGCACGGTATCGCCGGGGCCGAATTCCGGCACCTCGTTCTCGGCCTTGCGCTTTTCAAGCTGGCCGTTCTCGAATTCCTGCAACAAGTTCATCGCCCTAACCTCGCGATTTTCCGGACCCACGATACCGTTCCCACAGGTCCGGCCGCCGTTCCTTCGTCAATTCCTCGGCCCGCGCCAGGCGCCAGGCCCTGATGTTCTCGTGATGGCCCGAGGTCAGCACCTCCGGCACATCGCGCCCCTGCCAACTTTGCGGCCGGGTGTAGTGGGGGTATTCCAACAAACCCCGCGAAAAACTCTCTTCCTCCAACGCCGCCGGCTCGCCGATCACCCCCGGCAGCAGCCGGACCACCGCGTCGAGCAACACGAACGCCGCCGGTTCGCCGCCCGAAAGCACATAGTCGCCGACGCTCACCTCGTCGACCGACCGGGCCTCCAGGACCCGCTGGTCGACGCCTTCGTAGCGGCCGCAAATCGCCACCACGCCGTCGCCGTCGGCCAACTGCCGGGCCAGCGCCTGGTCGAGCCGCCGGCCACGCGGGCTCAAATACACCACCGGCCGCCCCTCGATGTCGGGTCCGCCGGAGGTCACCGAATCGATGGCCCCGGCCAGTACGTCCGGCCGCATCACCATGCCGGGGCCGCCACCGAACGGGGTGTCGTCCACGGCGCGGTGTTTATCGCGCGCGAAGTCGCGAATGTCCACCGTTTCCAGCCGCCACAGGCCCTTTTCCAGGGCCTTGCCGGCCAGGCTGGAGCCGAGCGGCCCCGGAAACATTTCCGGGAACAGGGTCAGCACGGTGGCCGACCAGCAGCGGTTTTGCGGTTGTCCGTTCCCATCCGCCATGATTTGTTCCTTGACCCCTGCTAATCCAGCAACCCCTCCGGCGGTGCGATGACGATCCGGCGGCTTGCCACGTCGATCTCCGGCACGGTCTCGGCATCGAACGGTACCAGCACGGTCTTGCGGCCCGACAACGGCCGCAGTTCCAGCAGATCCCCGGCCCCGAAATCGTGCACCGCCGTGACTTCAGCAAAGGGCGTGCCGTCCGGCAGTTCCACCGCCAGGCCGATCAGATCGGCGTGATAGAAGGCCTCCTCTTCCTGGTCCAACGCCGGCAACGCCGACCGCTCGACATACAATTTGATGCCCCGGAACGCTTCCGCCTGGTCGCGGTCGTCGACGCCGGCGATGGCCGCCAGCACACCGCCCTTGACCGGTCCCCGCAGGCTCAACTCGACGCTCCGGCCCGCTTCGTCCCGCAGCGGGCCATAGGCCACCAGGTCGCCGGGTGCGGCGGTATGGGTGCGGACCTTGACCAGCCCCTTGATACCGTGAGCGGCGACGATCTCGCCCAGCAACAGGCGGTCACCGGCCATCGGTAGCTATTCCTTCGGTGTCTCCTCGGCCGCCGCCTCGGCGTCTTCTTCGGGGGCGGTTTCGGACTCGGCGGTTTCGCCCTCGGTCGCGGCCGGCTCGGCGGCTTCCGCCTCGCTCGCCTCGGGCTCGACCGCCGCTTCCTCGACCGCTTCCGGCTCGGCCGCCGCTTCCTCGCTCGCCTCGGGCTCAGCCGCCGCTTCCTCGGCCACTTCCGGTTCCGCCACCGCTTCCTCAACTGCTTCCGGCTCGGCCGCGGCTTCCTCGGCCGCTTCCGGTTCCGGCGCGGCTTCCTCGGCCGGTGCCGCCGCCGCCGCTTCGGCCGCCTCCTTGGCCGCCGCCATCCGCTCCTGGGCCTTGGCCTTCGGGGTGCCCTTCTGCGGATTGTTGCGTTGCGCCGGCATCGGGATGATCTCGGCCTGGCCGAGGAACCGGGCCACCCGGTCGGTCGGCTTGGCGCCCTGCTCCAGCCAATAGCGGATGCGGTCGTCCTTCAGGACCACCCGATCGTCGCGGTCCTTGGCCAGCAGCGGGTCGTAAGTGCCCAGCCGCTCGATATAGCGGCCATCGCGCGGCATCCGGGAATCGGCCACCACGATGCGATAGAAGGGGCGTTTCTTGGCGCCGCCCCGGGCCAGTCGAATTTTCAATGACATGCTGTGGTTCCGTTTCCTGCTTTGGTCCTGATTGTCTCGATTTGCGGTCGTGTTATCGCGGCGGCGGCAACCCGGGCGCGCCGGGCAGCCCCGGCATGCCGGGCAGGCCCTGCCGCATCAATCCCTTTTTGCCCAGCTTGTTGACCTTCTTCATCATGCCGGACATCTGCTTGAACTGCTTCAACAGGCGGTTCACGTCCTGCACCGAAGTGCCCGAACCGGCGGCAATGCGTTTCTTACGGCTGGCGTGGATCAGCTTCGGCGTCGTGCGCTCCTTCGCCGTCATCGATTGGATGATCGCTTCCTGGCGCTTCAACAGTTTCGGGTCGATGTTGGCCTGGGCCATCTGTTTCTTCATCTGGCCGACGCCGGGCAGCATCGCCATCAAACCGTCGAGGCCGCCCATCTTGCCGATCTGGCGCAACTGATCCAGCAGATCGTTCAGGTCGAACTGGCCCTTCTGCACCTTCTTGGCCAGTTTTTCCGCGTCCTGCTGGTCGATCGTTTCGGCCGCCTTCTCGACCAGGCCGACCACGTCGCCCATGCCCAGGATGCGGCCGGCGATACGGTCGGGGTGGAAGGCCTCCAGGGCATCGAGCTTCTCGCCGATGCCAAGCAGCTTGATCGGGCAACCGGTGACCGCCCGCATCGACAGGGCGGCACCGCCGCGGCCGTCGCCGTCGACCCGGGTCAGGGCGATGCCGGTGAGGCTCAGGCGTTCGTTGAACTGTTGCGCGACGTTGACCGCGTCCTGGCCGGTCAGGCTGTCGGCCACCAGCAGGGTCTCGGCCGGCTGCACGGCATCGCGCACCGCCGCCACCTCGGCCATCAGGGCCTCGTCGACGTGCATGCGGCCGGCGGTATCCAGCAGCACCGCGTCGAAGCCCTGCAGCTTCGCGGCCTGTATCGCCCGCTTGGCGATATCGACCGGCATCTGACCCTCGACGATCGGCAGGGTCGCCACCTCGGCCTGTTCACCCAGGATCTTGAGCTGTTCCATGGCGGCCGGCCGTCGGGTATCCAGCGACGCCATCAGGACCTTCTTCTTGTCCCGATCCTGCAGCCTTTTGGCGATTTTCGCCGTGGTCGTGGTCTTGCCCGAGCCCTGCAGGCCGACCATCAGGATCGGCACCGGCGGCACGGCGTTCAGATTGATTTCGGTGGCTTCGCTGCCCAGGGTTTCGACCAGCGCGTCGTGGACGATCTTGACCACCATCTGGCCCGGGGTGACGCTTTTGACGACGGCCTCGCCGACCGCCTGTTCGCGCACCTTGGCGACGAAATCGCGCGCCACCGGCAGGGCCACGTCGGCCTCCAGCAGGGCCACGCGAACCTCGCGCAGGGCGGCGTCGACATCGGCCTCGCTCAGCGCGCCGCGCCGCGTCAGCTTGTCGAAAACCTCTCCCAGACGGCCTGTCAGGCTGTCGAACATGGCGTCCTTCGCCGCTCCAATGGAATGCCGAAACTCAAGCAAAACCGGGCCGCCCGACGATTTCCCGCGCGCGCCTCGGTCGCGGCGGGTTTTAGGCGCAACACCGCGGAGTGTCAAGGAAAACGGGCCGCCCAAGGGGGCGGCCCGTGGCTGGTTTTCCGGGACCGGGCCCGGGCGGTGTTTCGCCTACTGCGTGACCAGGCGATTGACCGCCGAGACGATGGCCTTCAGCGAGGCGGTGTTGGTATTGGGATGGACGCCGACGCCGAACGCCGTCTGATCGCCTTCGCCGGCCAATTTGATGAAACAGACGGCCTCCACGTCCGATCCCGCGCCCATGGCGTGCTGGGCGTAGTCGAGGAAGGTCGCCTCGATACCGCATTGGCTCTTCAGCGCGCTGAAGAAGGCGTCGATCGGGCCGTCGCCGCGGCCGACGATGTCGCGGACCTCGTCATAGGCCCGCACGGTGGCGGTGCACATGACGATCTCGCCGGATTCCGCCGTCGAATTGATCCGATAGTCGACCATCTCGAACGGTTCGGTGGTATCCAGGTAGTTCTCCTTGAAGGCCTGCCAGATCCGGCTCGGGGTGATTTCCTTGCCGGTATCCTCGCTGATGACCTGGATCACCTTGGAAAATTCGATCTGCAGATCGCGCGGCATCTCGATGCCGAATTCGGCTTCCATGATATAGGCGACGCCGCCCTTGCCGGACTGGCTGTTGACCCGGATGATCGCCTCATAGGATCGGCCGACGTCCTTCGGATCGATCGGCAGGTAGGGCACCTCCCAATGGGGATCGTTGGCGGTCTTTTTCGCCGCCATGCCCTTCTTGATGGCGTCCTGATGCGAGCCGGAGAAGGCGGTGTAGACCAGTTCGCCGGCATAGGGGTGGCGTTCATGCACCGATAGCTGGGTACAGTTCTCCGAAACCTCGACGGAATCATTGATATCGGTGAAATCCAGGTGCGGATCGATGCCCTGGCTGAACAGGTTCAGGGCCAGGGTGACGACGTCGACGTTGCCGGTGCGTTCGCCATTGCCGAACAAGGTGCCCTCGACCCGCTGGGCGCCGGCCATCAGGCAGAGCTCGGTGGCCGCCACCGCCGTGCCCCGGTCGTTGTGGGGATGCAGCGACAGGATGACCTTGTCGCGCTCCTTGAAATGCCGGTGCATCCATTCGATCTGGTCGGCGCAATAGTTCGGCGACGCCATTTCCACGGTTGCCGGCAGGTTGAAGATCACCGGGTTGTCGGCGGTCGGCTGCCAGATGTCCATCACCGCGTGGCAAACATCCAGGGCGTAATCCAGCTCGGTGCCGGTGAAGCTTTCCGGCGAATATTCCAGGCGTACGTTGCAGCCGTCGGCGCGCAATTGGGGCAACCGCTCCTGAATCCAGACGGCGCCGTCGGTGGCGATCTTCTTCACCCCCTCGCGATCCTGGGCGAACACCACGCGGCGCTGCAATTCCGAGGTGGAGTTGTACAGATGGATGATGGCGTTCTTCGAACCTTCCAACGCCTCGAAGGTGCGCTCGATCAGTTCCGGGCGTGATTGAGTCAGGACCTGGATACTGACGTCGTCCGGGATCAGATCGTTGTCGACGATGTGCCGGGCGAAATCGAAATCGGTTTCCGAGGCCGCCGGAAAGCCGACCTCGATCTCCTTGAAGCCCAATTTGATCAGATGGTTGAAGAAGCGAAGTTTCTTGTGCCGGCCCATGGGCTCGACCAGTGCCTGATTGCCGTCACGCAGATCGACCGAGCACCACATCGGCGCCTCGGTGATGATCTGGTGCGGCCATTGCCGGTCCGGCAAATCGATTTGCGGAAAGGCCCGGTATTTGTGGATGGGCATGGTGTTCATGACGGTGTCTCCCGAAGGGGCTGTGCCGACCGATGCCGCCTGCCTATTTCGGCGCGCGCGGATGCCGCAAAGGCCATCCGCCGGCGCGGCCGGTGGGCGATCGGTTCGGAATAGCTTGGTGTAATCTAGTCTTGGAAATCTGCATTTGACGCATGGTCCCATGGCGTGCTCGCAACACGTGCGACGTCCCGGCGCCCCTCAAGGGCCGGGTCAGTAAGTCGCAGAGCGAGCCCCGCTATCTGGTATGACCGCGTCATTGGGCGCAGAAGCTAGCTTCTGATCTTCCTTCCGTCAAGCCGGGTTAACCAATAATCGGCGACGGTTAACAATGAGTTAGGTTGCGATGATGCGCAGCCTCGGCCAGCGCCCGGCCCAGTCCTTGGCTCGCAGGCGCTGGCGGTATTCCGCCGGCCGGCGCAAGGCCGACGGGGTTGGCCGCACGGTCAAGTCCAGCAGATCAGCCAGGCCATACGGCGCGGCGAGGCGAAGCTCGCCGTCGGCGCCCAAGGTGACGGCGACGCAGGTCGGGGTTTCCAGCCAATGGGCCATGGCCTCGGTGGTATCGCGGTAGGGACGGTCGCCGTTGCGCAGGTGCATCCGGGCCTGGTTCTTCACCGACCAGGGCTGGCCGCCGTCAGTGGCGCGCAGCCGGGCTTCGATATCGGCTTCGGCCCGCCGGCGGGTGTCGGCGGAATCGTGGTACAGCACGTCGATATCGTCCAATTCAGTGGCCTGGCGGAAATCGTGCAGGTAATCCCAGACCTTGGCCCGCACGAAACCCGCGCCGATCCACCAATCCGGCAGGGCTTGGCGGCGGACCACCCCGAGAACCGCCATCATCGCCGGATCGTCTGCGATCAGGCGCAGGATGTCGCCTTCGCCCTGCAAGCGGGTCATACCCGCCGCCGCCTCATTCGGCGGCCCGTGCTTTCAGGCGGAGATGGAAGGAACAGAGGTAAAGGGTCAGGAATAGCGCGAAAAAGAATTCCTGGGTTTCGCTGGCGCGGATATCCAGCGGCGGCACGATCGGCAGGCCGAACCATTTCTCCAGCCGTTGCGGCAGGCCGATGGCGATGGCCAATAGCGCCGTGGGCAGCAACTCGCGGCTTGGCCACAGCCAGTACCAGTAGTCCGCCGGATCGTTCGGCCGCGGCCGGCGGCGGAACCGGAGATAGGCCGGGTACAACAGGCCGCCGACCAGGACGCCCAGTTCCAGCAGCAGGCGGGGTTTCTGATCGAGCCAGCTGGAGACGTTGTGCAGGTTGGTTTCCCGCTGGTCGTTCAATTCGCGCAGGCCCTCCGGCGTTGCCCAGCCGAACCAGTGCTGACCCCAACTGGCTTCCTCGCCGCCGAAATAGGCGCTGCCGGCGACGATCAGCAACAGCCAACCGGCCAGCCAGGCCGTCGGCAGCCGGTCGCGCCAGGCCAGGGCGAGAGAACCCGCCACCAAGCCTGGCAACAGCACCAAGACGGTGCCGCTTTCCAGCGGCCCCAGTTCGCTTTCCCACAGCCGTCGGTACAGTGGTTCGTTGATCACGCGGAAGGCCAGTTCGACCACCAGCACGGCGATCGGCAGCCAAAGCCAGGCCCATTTGGGTAACACCACGCCTTGCCGCCAATTCGACGCCGTCAATGTCCACTCCCCGGAGGGATCAGCGGCAAGATTTGACCCCGGCCCGGCTAGCGCTCGGTCAGATGGGCCAATCTCGCGACATCGTTGATCCGCACCAAATTCGGTTCTGGCAGTTCGATTACGCCATCCCGTTTCAAGCGGGTAAAGGTGCGGCTGACGGTTTCCATGGTCAAGCCCAGATAATCGGCGATGTCGCTCCGGCTCATGGGCAAGAACAGGGGATCGCTGGAACGGCCCACTTCGATCGCGCGGCTGCTCAGGCCGCGCAGAAACGAGGCGATCTTCTCCATTGGGTTCATCCGGCCGAGCAGCAGCATATGGTCCTGCGCCTCGACCAGGTTGGTGTTGGTCATGGCCAACAGCCGCCGCTCCATGTCGCGGTGTTGTGCGGCGAATTTCTCGATGTCCCGCCGGCCGAACTGGCACAGGGTCGATTCGGCGATCGCCTCGGCATTGTACGTGTAGCTATCGCCGATGGTCAGGCCGGCGTAGTCGCCGGGCAGAAGGAAGCCGGCGATCTGCCGCCGACCGTCGGGCAGCAACTTGGAGATCCGCAGGGCGCCGGATAACAGGGTGAAAAACGCCTTCGCGTCATCGCCTTCCAGGAACAGGGTTTCCTCTTCCTCGAGATTGACGATGGCGTGCATCAGGTCCAGTTGCACCAGGCCATCATCGCCGAGTTCAGCGCAGAAAGCGCGGTCACGCACGGCGCATTCACGGCAGAAATCGCCGTCCGCCACCGCTTCCGTGGATGATTTCGCGGTCTGATCGCACCGAACGCTGGCTGGTCGGGCCAGTTCCATCCGTGTCCCCTTGGTTTGCCCGGTCCGGTCTGGTGCCCCCACCGCAGCGACCAGGCAACCTAATGAAATAACAACCAGGTTACAGTGTCGTTAACGACGTTAACCAATCGCCGCGCGACAATCAATCGGCGGCGTGCGGTCGGGACGGGAAATACGGGCTAGGCGGCGTGGCGGAAAAAAGCGGGGCCCCGCTGCCGCAGCCGGAGAGGAGGGGGGCATTGCAATCGGCGGCAGTGGGACCCCAGACGCCGAAAATTCGGCGGTCGTCGGAACCGGCCCTTTCGGGTCCTCGGCGGGGCCGGTCCGTTACCCTTAAAATATGGGATCGCCCCACCGCGAGGGAAGAGGTGGAATGCGCTCGACCGCTCAACTCACCGTGAGGCGTTCGCGCCGGCGAATTTTGCTATAAATCGCCATGGACGACCTTGAGTTGGCCACATCCAGGTTGCGGCTGCGGCGGTTCGACGACGGCGATCTGCCGCTGTTGACGGAATTGTTCGCCGACCACTCGGTGCGCCGCTACCTGGCGGTCGGCCGCATGGACCGCGTCGCCGCGCTTGATTTCGCCGCCGAATTCATCCGCCGCAGCGAGGGCGAACTATCGGAGGCCGGCTGTGGTGCCCTGGCCCTGACCCGCAAGGCCGACGGCCGGCCGATCGGCTATTGCGGCTTGCGTCCATTGCCCGATCGGATCCGCGCGGTCGAGTTGCTGTATGCCGTGGCGCCGGATTGCTGGGGCAACGGATACGCCAGCGAAGCCGCCCGGGCGGTCGTCGACTGGGGATTCGCGGTATTGCTGATCGACGAGATCCACGGTTTCACCCGGCCCGAGCACGGCGCCTCGCGCCGGATCATGGAGAAGCTCGGCATGCGCTACCGCGGCGACACCGACCGCTACTACGGCGAAACCCTGGCGTTCTATGCCCTCGGCCGCTGCGCGAATGGTTCCAACCCGGCCTGACTAGGCCGGGATATTCTCGATCAGCGTCGCCATGCCCTGGCCGGCGCCCAGGCACATCGCGACCACGGCGTAACGGCCGCCGATATCGGCCAGGTGATGCATGGCGGTGATGGTCATGCGCACGCCGGTGGCGCCCGGCGGATGGCCGATCGAGATGCCGCCGCCATAGAGATTGGTGCGCTCGCGTGGAATGGACAGATGCCTCTCCGCGTGCAGGTTGACCACGGCGAAGGCCTCGTTGATCTCGAAATAGTCGATGTCGTCGACCGTCAGGTCGACCCGTTGCAGCAATTTCCCGATCGCCGGCACCGGGCCGATGCCCATGATGCGTGGCGGCACCCCGACGGTGACCCAATCGACCAGTCTGGCTTCCGGCCGCAGGCCGACCGCCGCCGCCCGCCGGCGCGCGGCGACCAGCAGGAAGGCCGCGCCGTCGGTGACGCCACTGGAATTGCCGGGCGTCACCTTGCCGCCGTCGCGGAACGCCGGCCGTAGCTGGCTCAGGCGTTGCGGCGTGATGTCGGGGCGGGGGAATTCGTCGGTGTCGAAGAGGCGGCTGGAACGCCCGTCGGGGACCTCGATGGGCACGATCTGACGCGCCAGGAAGCCCGAGCCGATGGCCGCGCCGGCCCGCTGCTGGCTCATCAGCGCCCATTCGTCCATCGGTTCCCGCTCGTATTGGTATTCCTCGGCCAGGTTCTCCGCCGTTTCGCCCATGTACTCGCCGTTGAAGGGATCGCGGTAGCAGAAATCCAGGGCGTCCTCCATCGGCTGCTGGCCGCGTTTGAGACCCCAGCGCGCCTGGTTCACGACATAGGGCGCCCGGCTGTAGTTCTCGGCCCCGCCGGCCAGCGCCAGTTCGGAGCGGCCCAGGGTGATTTGTTCGGCGGCCGAGGCGATGGCCTGGGAGCCGGTGCCGCAGGCCCGGGACACCATCAGGGCGCTGCTGTCCTCGGATAGGCCGGCGTTCAGGGCGATCACCCGCGAGGCGAACAGGCCGTCATGATCCACCGGCATGGTATTGCCGTAGACCAGATGGTCGACCTCCCCGCCCTCGACCCCGCCCTTGGCCAGGCAGGCCCTGGCGGCGTGGGTGGCCATGGCGGTCAGGGGGATGTCCTTCAGGGAGCGGCCGAAATCGCCGAAGGCGGTGCGCTGTCCGGCGGCCAGGATGATGTCCGGTTGCATGACGGTCCTTTCGATACGGGCCGGTGGCGAGCCCGTTCAATCGCCACTGGCGGCGATAGCCTGATCCTGGTGAACCGGAGCCAGCCAATGGGCCATGAATTGCTTCACCCAGTCTTCCACCTGGTCGTCGTGGTCGCGGTAGCCGGCCAGGTGGCGATCCCGCGACTGGGCGCCCGACAGCACCATGCGATGGGCCGCCTTGCGGGTCCACAACCGCATCATCTCGCCGGTCACCTCCGGATGGAACTGGAGGCCATAGGCGGCGCCGACGCGAAACGCCTGATTGGGGTACAGATCGCTTTCCGCCAGGTGCTCGACACCGTCCGGCAGGGTGAAGCCCTCGCTATGCCATTGATAGAAATGCTGTTGCGCGGCGAACAGCTGGCGGCCCGCCGTCGTGGCGCGCACCGGGTAATAACCGATTTCATGACTGCCGCCATGGTGGGGGCCGACCAGGCCGCCAAGATGCCGGGCCAGCATTTGGGCGCCCAGGCAGATGCCCAGGAACGGCTTGTTCTCGCGCAGCGGCAGCTCGATCCAGTCCAGTTCCGCCCGGATGAAGGGCAGATCGTCGTCATTGGCGCTCATCGGGCCGCCGAAGATCACCGCCGCGTCGAATTCGTCCAGGCAGGTGGGCAGCGGATCGCCGCAGGCGTGGCGGCAGATCACCCCGTCGAAACCGAACTCGCCCAGCAACCGGCCGACCCGGCCGGGGTTGGAATGCTCCTGGTGGACGATGAGTAGGATACGACCGTTCATCGCCATGCTATTTAGCGGTCTTGCCGGGCCCTGGCAATTTCTCAATCGCCGCTTTCTCCTGCAATTACTCTGCCGCCATGGCGCCGCGTCCGGCGATGCCATGCAGCTCACCGCACAGCGCCGCCGCGCCGTTGATCATGTCTTCGACGATCTTGGCCGCCGGCTGGATGTCGGTGATCATGCCGGCGACCTGGCCGGCCGTGCCCTGACGCCGCTTACTGCGGTCGATCTTGTCGGAATGACCGTAATTTTCCCGCGCCACCTGCCGCAGGGCTTGCAATTCCCCGGCGTCGGCGCCGCGCAGCCGGGCCTCCTCGAAGGCGATGATTTCCGGCGTGGCGATGCAGCGCACGGTGGCCCCGGTCAGGGCGGCGGACACGACGGTGTCGGTGGCGCTCATGTCCAGGATGCGCCCCAGATACCACTCGTTGACGTCGGCTTCATCGGTGGCGATCAGCCGGGTGCCGAGTTGCACGCCGACGGCGCCCAGGGCCAGCATTGCCACGAAGCCGCGGGCATCGCCGATGCCGCCCGCCGCCAGCACCGGGATGTCCAGGGCGTCGACCACCTGCGGCACCAACGGCAGGGTCGCCACCTTGCCGACATGGCCGCCGGCCTCGTTGCCCGAGGCGATCACCCCATCCACGCCCTCGTCCTGCATGCGCAGGGCATGTTCGACCGAGGGAATGACCGACAGCACGATGATGCCGGCCGCCTTCAACATCGCCACCGCCGCCTGGCCCGGATCGGCCCGGCCGGTGGTGACGATCGGGATCTCCATGTCGATGCAGATCTGCGCCCTGGACTCGGTGAAGGCGCGGCCCATCGGCGTGATATTCACCGCCACCGGCTTGCTGGTCAGCCCGCGGGCTGTCTCGATATCCCGGCGCAACGCCTCTTCCGTGCCGCCGAAGGTGGGCAGGATACCCAGGCCGCCGGCCTCGGACATGGCGCCGACCAGGCGCGGCCCGCCGGCGCCTTGCATGGCGCCCTGCAGGATCGGATAGCGAATACCCAAAAGATCGCAAATCACCGTATGGAACATCTCTCTACTCTCCCTTGCCGGACCGATCGGCACGGTCCGGGGGCGCCCTATGGCATCCGGTCGTGGCGGAACGGATCGATGAACACCGCCGCCGCCGCGACGATTTTCGCAAACACGGCTTCGTTGGCCGCATATGCTTGGCTGTTTCTCCTATCAGCCAGGCATGTTAATCGGATGGTGGTAGGAACGGCAAATTTGCCTGCCGGTGCCGGCATGGCGGAATGTGGATGGCGTCACGCCGGATCATTGGGAGTCTCGGACATGACACGAATGGCGCGTTTCGTAGGGATGTTGATTTTGCCGCTGGCCATCACCGGCTGCGCCAGCGACCCGGTGTGGACCAAGGCCGGCGCCGACGAGGCCCAATTCGAAGGGGATTCCACCGCCTGTTTCCGCTCCGCCAGCGTTCAGGCGGAACAGCAGGCCCGCAGCGGCTCGGCGAGCGCGCCACAAATCAAGGTGGATCGCGAGCGCGGCACGGTGCGCAACGAAACCAAGGCCGCCCGAAAATCGCAATCGCTGGAAGAGAAGGCGCTGCGCAACAAGCTGTACAGCCAATGCATGCAGCGCAAGGGCTACACGCATAGGGGCGGCTAGAATCCGCCAGCCGCAACCGACCACCAAATCGGCGGAACTCCAAACAGATTGATGTTCGCGATCCGGGGCGGAGCCGCCGCTTCGCCCACCGCAATGCTCGTAACTGGGATAGTCATGTCCGCTGGAACCGTTTCGGCGACAGCTTTCAGCGAGCTGCAGACATCGCAATTTGGCGCGTCGCATGGCAGCGCCAAGCCATTACCGGAAGTATGGCGCGAGAACAGCACGGCATGGCGCAAGGCCTCAGTGGCCACCGCGACGTTGCGGCAGGGGCGGTGCTGCGCCCGTGATGCATCGGGCGCGACGATTCTCGGAAAATGCGACCGAAATTGTCGGTAGAGTTTACAAATTGGAATTATTTTCCCTCCTATCTGGCGTTTAAGCCATTGATTCTATTACACATACATAATTTGGCATGAACCTTGCATGGTCCAATTCAAAGGCGTTTTGAAAAGCTGATGCACTTTCCAGATAGGGAGAAGTCAGGATGACATTCCTACGCACCTTGATCGCTGTCCTGGCGCTCACCGGCCTCGCGGCGCCGGCCCTGGCCGCCCCGGTCACGATCCCAACCAGCCTCAACCCGGGGGACCAATATCGCCTGGCCTTCGTGACCGCCGGAACCAGAGATGCAACGTCGACGGATATTGCTGACTACAACGCTTTCGTGACGGCTCAGGCAAACCTATCGACCGAACTCGCCGCTCTTGGGACCACCTGGACGGCCATCGCCTCCACGTCCGCCGTCGACGCCCGGGACAACACCGGGACCAACCCATCCGTGGACGGAACAGGTGTCCCCATTTATGTCGTCAACGATCTAAGGCTCGCTGATGATAATTCAGATCTTTGGGGAACTTTCAATTGCCTTGTATGTATCGACACCCCCCTCAATACGGACCAAAACGGCAACTTGATTGACGGGGAGGTCTGGACCGGTACAACTCGAGCAGGCTGGGGTTTCCGCGTACTCGGTACCACTACGCTCGGAATGCACCCTATGACAGGGCTTTCAACAGCGACCAGCTACGAGTGGACGGAACTTGGCGTCCCTACAGACATGAACGACTCTCACCATTTCTACGCCTTCTCTGGATTATTGACCATCCCGACACCACCCCCCGACCCCACCCCGGCCCCGGAGCCCTCAACCGTGATGCTGTTCTGGGTAGGATTGGCGGGTCTGGTGGGGCTTAGGCGGCGTCGGGTGCGCTGACGGGATGGACACCGAGAGGTTTCCCAGCCCCCCTTAACCCAACCGCTTCAGCATCTGACATACAGCCCGATCGCAGCGGAAGCATCCGGCTCCGCATGCTTTTGTTCATAAAGCTGGGTTATTTGCGAAGGCAGCTAAGGGTCTTGGGTGTGTGAAAACACTCGGCGAGCCTCCTTCGAGGCCGCGGTTTGGTCTGCCGCGGCGTCTTGGCGGCCGTTGAGGGTATTTTCTGGATTTACGGCGTTGTGGGCCGGCAAAAGGGCTTCAATGCACCGCCATGGCGAATTGGCCCGAAAGGGGCGCAGGATTCGGCGAAAACGGCACCTTACGCCCTGATTGCCGCCATCAGGGGCCGGATGCCGATGATGTTCATGGCCCGTGTGAGGTTGTAGGCGAGCACATTCAGCGCCATCTCGGTGCGGACGTTCTTCAGCCTTCGCATCAGGAAATGGGTGGCGCCCATCCACGACTTGATAGTGCCGAAGGGATGCTCGACGGTCTCGCGTCGCTGACGCATTGCCTGCGGGTTCTCGTCAAGCCGTCGCTGCACGGCCTCGACCACGTGCTCGTGCTCCCAGCGGCTGATGCGGCGCTCCTTGCTCGGAGTGCACTGCTCTTTCAGGGCGCAAGTCAGGCAGGCCCTTGTCCAGTAGCGGCGCAGGGCCAGACCCTTTTCTTCCCGTGTAAAGTGGTATCCGAGACGCTCGTCGGCCGGGCAGACGTAGACGTCTTCGGTGGCCAGATAGCGAAAGTCCTGCTTACCGAAACGGCCCTGCGCCTTGGCACCCGAGGTCATCGGCTTCGGCAGGGTGACGGTGATCCCACGCCGATCACAGGCCAGGATCTCTTGACCGTTGAAGTATCCGCGGTCGGCCACGACATCCAGCCTTTCAACCTCCAGCGCGGCCTTGGCCTGGTTCGAGATGCTGGCCAGCTGTGAGCGGTCCGAACCAACGTTGGTGACGTCGTGGGCGACGATCAGGTGATGCTCGGCATCCACAGCCGTCTGGACGTTGTAACCGACAACGCCCGAGCCCCGGCCACTGGTCGCCATCGAGCGAGAATCCGGGTCGGTGAGCGAGATCTGCCCATCCGGGGCGGCGAGCCTATCTGCTTCGAGCCCCTCCAGACGCTGCATCTCCTCCCTGAGCTTGGCGATCTTCTCGATCAACCGCGTGGTCTTGGCTGCCCGTGTCTCCGACGGCTCCTGCCGGTCGGTGCTGTCGAGCTGATCGAGATAGCGTGCAACGCTTTTCTCGATCTGCTCCATGCGCCGTCGCATCTTCGCCGCCGTGAAGTTCCGGTCCCGGTTGTTGACTGCCTTGAACTTTGAGCCATCGACCGCCACGGAAGCCTGAGCGAAGAGGCCGAGTTGCCGGCAGAGCTCGACGAACTGGGCGCAGACCTTGCGGATGGCTGGGCCGTTATCCTTGCGAAAGTCGGCGATAGTCTTGTGATCGGGCGCTAAGCGCTCCGTCAGCCACATCATCTCGACGTTGCGGCCAGCCTCGCGTTCCAGCCGTCGGCTCGACTGAACCCGGTTGAGATAACCGTAGATGTAAAGCTTCAGCAAAACCGAGGGATGATATCCAGGCCGGCCGGTCACCTTCGGCACCACGCGAGCGAAGCCAAGACCACCCAGGTCGAGCTCGCCAACAAAAACATCGATCACACGAACCGGATTGTCTTCTCCAATCCAATCCTCCAGGCACTCGGGAAACAGTGTCCCCTGCTCACGGCTCGCACCTTCAATATAACGCTTCATCCGATCCCTCATCCGATTCACTGAAGAATCGTAACATCCAAGACGTTTTCACACAGCCAGGGTCA
>JASLMH010000280.1 GCA_030746635.1 Alphaproteobacteria bacterium
CCGACGCCCTGCGCTTCACCCTGGCCTCCCAGGCCGCCCAGGGCCGCGACGTCAAGCTGTCGGAGCAACGGGTCGAGGGCAACCGCAACTTCGCCACCAAGCTGTGGAATGCCGCCAGGTTCTGCGAGATGAACGGCTGCGCGGCGCGGCCGGATATCGATCCGGCCGCCGCCGAACTGACCGTCAACCGCTGGCTGGTCGGCGAGGTCAAGCGGGCCCAGGACGCCATCGCCGCCGGCCTCGACGACTACAAGTTCAACGAGGCGGCGAATGCCGCCTACCATTTCGTCTGGGGCACCTTCTGCGATTGGTATCTGGAGTTCGCCAAGCCGGTGCTGCAGGGTCCCGACGGCGCCGCCAAGGAGGAGACCCAGGCCACCGCCGGCTGGGCCCTGGATGTCATCCTGCGCCTCCTCCACCCCTTCATCCCCTTCGTCACCGAGGAGTTGTGGGACCGCCTGGCCGAACGCGACGGCATGCTGGTGCTGGCCGATTGGCCGGAATTCGGCGCCGAGCTGATCGACCAAGACGCCGGGGCCGAGATCGACTGGGTGATCCGCCTGGTCACCGCCATCCGCTCGGTGCGGGCGGAAATGCACGTCCCGCCCAAGGCCCGCATCCCCCTGCGCCTGCGCGGCGCCGCCGAGGGGACCCTGGCGCGATTGCAACGGCACGGCGAGCTGATCACCACCCTGGCCCGCCTCGACGGCGTCGAGGCCCTGGTGGGCGAGATCCCGGCCGGCTCGGTGCAGGCGGTGCTCGACGAGGCGACCCTGGTGCTGCCCCTGGCCGACGTCATCGACATCGACCAGGAACGCCAACGCCTGGCCAAGGAGCTGGACAAGCTGGACGGCCAGATCGCCGGCCTGGAGAAGAAGCTGGCCAACGAGAATTTCGTCGCCAAGGCGCCGGCCCACGTGGTCGAGGAACAGCGCGCCCGCAAGGCCGAGGTCGAACAGACCCGCGAAAAGCTGAAGGAAGCCCTGGAGCGCTTCCAGGCGGCCTAGCCGACGGTGGCGGCACTGGCTGGAGCGCCCGGGTCGGGCACTTCGCGAAACTGTAAGAAAACCCGACACAATTTGCCAAATTTTGGCACGTCCGGCGCGGCCGTATTATCGAATATGTCAATTTCATCAAGGCCTTGAGGCTTTCACTGAAAGTTGGCATGAGAATTGCATGTATTTTTGAAAGGGAGTCGTCCGCGACTCTGGATCCATGACGATAGGGGCAATGGGCATGCGATATTCCGGGAAACTCATGGGAAAGCTGGGACTTGCGGTCCTTGGGCTCGTCGTTTGGAGTTCCGCCGCCAGCGCGACGATCTATATCGATCAGGACGCCGAGTGGCGCTACATCAACGCCGACGCGGGCACCAGCGTAGGTGCGCCGGCGGCCGACTGGTATACCAACGCTTTCGACGATTCCGGCTGGTACACCGGCAATGCGCCGTTCACCACCAGCCCCGGGAACCCGGCGGCCACCTTTGGCGGGGACCTGGCGAATGTGGATACGCCGTTCGGGGGTCCCGCGGACCCTATCCCGACCTCCGGTACCCTGTGGAGTGAACATTATGATCCCTATCTGCGGATCAAGTTCGATCTGGTCGCGCCGACGGACCTGACCGTGTGGATAGCCGTCGATAACGGCGTCGAGGATCTCTATCTCAACGGCGTGCACAGCACGGGCAGCATCAACGCCGAGGGGCAGGCCTTCCGCTGGGAAACCGTCTTCGATATCGACGCCTCCCTCACCTTGGCGGGCGAGAACGTGCTGGCGTTGCAAGTGGAAGATCACGGCGGTGCCACGGCGTTCGCCCTGATGCTGACGAGCGATGACGAGGCCGAAAACCCCGTCTTCAGCGACCAGGTGCCCGAGCCCGCCAGCGTGCTGTTGTTCGGGCTGGGCCTCGCCGGTCTGGGAATCGCCAGACGCAGAAAACAGACCGCTACCCGGTAGCATCCACCAGGCCAACCCGTGTCGCGCCGAGGCCACGTCACCTGGCCTTGGCGAGGCCGTGAACGCGCCTTGAGGTGCCGACGGCTCCCTGCATAGTCGTATGTCGTTGACCACGAGGTGCGCAGTCCGGCCATGACCGTTGCCGCGGAATCGCTGCGTCCCGTCGACGGCCTGGAAGTCCGGGTACGGGTCGAACCGATCATTCCCGATACCGTCGCCCAACCGGCAAATTTCGATCTCGACGTCATCGTGCCGGCCCATTGCACCGGGTTCCGGGCGGTGACGGCCCTAGTCAACGCCTTCGGCGACAGGGTCGTGCCCTCCGCCGTCGGGCGCCTATATCGTTTCTGACGGCCGCGCTGGACCGACCTGCCTTCCGGTTGAGTTTCCGGTGAAGTCCAGACATCATCGACCCAGGCGCCGCATCGGGGCGCGGCCCTTTAGGCAAACAGGGGAACACTGACATGACCAAACCTTGGGCCCACAACGTCGCAACCGGCGTACCGCTTGAAATCGACGCCGCGCCCTACCCATCCGTCTGGGCCCTGGCCCGGGAAGCCATCGGCAAGTACGGCGATGCCCCGGCCTTCAGCAACTTCGGCGCCGACCTCAGCTATAACGACATCGATAGCCTGTCGGCCAAGCTGGCGGCCTATCTGTGCAATGGCCTGGGCCTGAAGAAGGGCGATCGGGTGGCGGTGATGTCGCCGAACATAATGGCCTTTCCCGTCGCCATGTTCGCCAACATCCGGGCCGGCCTGGTGCAGGTGAACGTCAACCCGCTGTATACGCCGCGGGAATTGCAGCATCAGCTCTCCGACGCCGATACCGACACCATCGTGATCTTTTCCGGCTCGACCCCGGTGCTGGCCGAGATCATCGGCGAGACCCCGATCAAGCACATCATCGTCGCCGACCTCGGCGATTGCGGCAATCCGGCCCTGCCCAGCCCGCCCGTCGACGAGCGGCTGACCTCGGTGGTGCGCCTGGCGGATGCCCTGGCCGAGGGGGAGGGGCTGCCCCCCGCGCCCGAGGACGCCGGCAACGACGACCTGATCTTCCTGCAATACACCGGCGGCACCACCGGCCTGTCGAAGGGCGCCGCCCTGACCCATGGCAATCTGGTGGCCAACATCGCCCAGTTCACCATCTCGTTGGGCGATGCCATCCGGGAGCGCGAGGAAGTGGTGATCACCGCCCTGCCGCTCTATCACATCTTCGCCCTGATGGTGAATTGCCTGACCTATTTCAGCGCCGGCGGCCGCAACGTGCTGATCACCAACCCGCGCGACATGCCGGCCTTCGTCCAGGAACTGTCGAACTGGAATTTCTCGGTGATCACCGGCGTCAACACCCTGTTCAACGGCCTGCTGCACACCCCGGGCTTCGCCGAACTGGACTTCTCCAATC
>JASLMH010000281.1 GCA_030746635.1 Alphaproteobacteria bacterium
CGGGTGAGATCTGCCGCCATATCGAAAGCCTGCCGCCCGGAGTGGTGCCGGGGAGTTGAGTTTGGAAGCACTACGATGACGGACGAAAAGCGTGCCGAGGAATGGCGGGAGTACTACGCCCGCACCGGCGACCGGCCGCCGCGGGAGACCCTGCTGTTCGCCCTGGAACGGTTCGAGGCAGAAGGCCGCCAGGGCTTCGCCGTCGACCTCGGCTGCGGCGGCGCCCGCGACACCGTCGAACTGCTGCGCCGGGGCTGGTCGGTGCTGGCCGTGGACGCCCAGGCCTCGGCCATCGAACAGTTGCTGTCCCGACCGGACCTGGCCCGGCATGGCGACCGTCTGCAGGGCCTGGTCTCCCGCTTCGAGGCGGCCCATTGGCCGGCCGCCGATCTGGTCAATTCCGGCTTCGCCCTGCCGCTGTGCCCGAAGCCGGAGTTCCTGGCCATGTGGGCCCGGATCCGGCAGTCCCTGACGCCGGGCGGCCGCTTTTCCGGCCATCTCTACGGCGATCGGGACGAATGGGCCGGCGATCCCACCAACGCCCATTTCAGCCTGGCCGAAATGCACGACCTGTTGGCCGACTACGAAGTCGAGCATTTCCGCGAGGAAGAGGAAGACTCCACCACGCCCCGCGGCAAAACAAAGCACTGGCACATCTTCCACATCGTGGCGCGGAAGCCCGGCGTTGACGAAGAGGCGAGGTAGTTACGGGGACAGGATTCAATCCTGTCCCCGTAACTACCTCGCCCCGGGCTTTGGCCCGGGGATCTGTCAATGACGCTCGCCGCCCTTGTTGATCGCCCGCCAGATCTTCTCCGGTGTCGCTGGCATATCGATGTGGCTGACGCCGAATTCGGCCAGGGCGTCGACGATAGCGTTCATCACCGATGGCAGGGCGCCGCTGACGCCGGCCTCGCCGCAACCCTTGACGCCCAGGGGATTGGTGGTCGCCGGTACCGGGTGGTCGGCGAAGGCGATGTCGTGGAACTGATCGGCCCGGGGCAGGGCGTAGTCCATGAACGAACCGGTCAGCAGCTGGCCGTTCTCGTCGTGGACGGCATGTTCCATCAACGCCTGGCCGATGCCCTGGGCGACGCCGCCATGCACCTGGCCCTCGACCAGCAGCGGGTTCACCAGGGTGCCGAAGTCGTCGACGATGCTGTAGGCGACGATGGCCGTGGCGCCGGTCTCCGGGTCGATCTCGACTTCGCAGACGTGCACGCCGTTGGGATAGGACGACGGCGGCGTATCGATGGCCAGGGCCACGTCCAGGCCACCGGCCAGTTCGTCCGGCAGGTCGTCCAATTGGCGGCTCTGTTCCGCCAGGTCCAGCAGGCCGATGACCCGGTCGGTGCCGGCGACCTTCAACTGGCCGCCCCTCGCGGCATCGATCTTGAACACCACGTCCTCGCTGGCGGTCTCCAACAGGTGGCCGGCCAGATGCCGGGCCTTGTCGACCACCGCCTCGGCGGCGGCAACGATGGCGGCGCCGCTGGCCATGATCGAGCGGGAGCCACCGGTGCCGCCGCCGACCAGTAATTCGTCGCTGTCGCCCTGGCAGAGGCGGATGCGCTCGAACGGCAGGCCCAACTGCCCGGCCAGCACCTGGGCGAAGGCGCTGGCGTGGCCCTGGCCGTAGTTCTGGGTGCCGGTGACGATGCTGATGGTGCCGTCGGTTTCGAAGCGGATGCCGCCCATCTCCTTGCCGGCCGGAGCGGTGGCTTCGAGATAGCAGCCGAGGCCGCGCCCGCGCAGACGGCCGGCCGACCGCGACGCCGCGCGCCTGGCCGGGAAGCCATGCCAATCGGCGAGCTCCAGGCACTTCTCCAGCAGGGCCGGGAAATCACCGCTGTCGTAATGCTGGCCTGAGGCCGAGGTGAACGGCATGGCGGTCCCTGGGATCAGGTTCCGCCGGCGCAGATCGACCGGGTCGCGGCCCATCTCGCGCGCCGCCAGGTCGACCAGCCGCTCCATGTAATAGTTCGCCTCGGGCCGGCCGGCGCCGCGATAGGCGCCGATTGGCGTGGTGTTGGTGAACACGCAGCGGGTGCTGACGGCAATGTGCGGCGTGCGGTAAACACCCGGCAGGTTCTTGTGGATGTTGTTGGTTTGCATGTTGGGCCCGACGGTGGACAGGTATGCCCCCATATTGGCCAGGCCGTCGATCCGGGCGGCCAGGAAATTCCCCTCCAGATCCAGGGCCAGGGTGGCCTCGACCACGGAATCGCGGCCGTGCTGGTCCGAGAGGAAACCGTCCGTGCGTTCATCGCGCCATTTCACCGGCCGGCCCAGTGCCCGGGCGGCGTGCAGGATGGCGACGTATTCCGGATAAACCGAGGACTTCATGCCGAACGAGCCGCCGACGTCGTAGGTGCGCACCCGCACCTGCTCCGGCGGCACATTCAGGATGCGTCTGACCAGGGCATTCTTCATGCCGAACACGCCTTGCGAGCAGGCGTGCAGCGTGAACTTCCCGGTTGCCGGATCGTATTCCGCCACTGCCGCCCGGGGCTCCATGGTGGCCACCACCAGCCGGTTGTTGACGATGCGCAGACGGCTGACATGGGCGGCCTCGGCAAAGGCCTGTTCGACGGCCGCGAAATCCCCTTGTCGCCAGTCCAGGCAGACGTTGCCGGGCGCCTGTGGCCAGATCTCCGGCGCGCCGTCGGCCACCGCCGCGGTGATGCCCGGCACCGCCGGCAGTTCCTCGATGTCCAGCTCGATGGCCTCGGCACCATCCTTGGCCGCCATGGCCGTCTCCGCCACCACCAGGGCGACCGGGTTGCCCAGGTAGCGCACCCGGTCCACCGCCAGGGCGTTGTTGTCCGGCATGATCAAGGGCGAACCATCGTGGCTTTTCGGGACGACATTGCAGGGCAGGGGGCCGATGCCGGCGGCGACCAGATCCTCGCCGGTGAACACCGCCAAGACGCCGGGCAGGGCCAGGGCCGGGACGGTATCGATACCGCGAATGATGCCGTGGGCGACCGGCGCGCGCAGCACCTGGCCGTGAGCCTGACCGGGCAGGGAGATATCGTCGCTGTATCGGCCTTCACCCCGCAGCAGGCGTGGATCCTCGAACCGGGACACCGGCTGGCCCACGGCGTATTTCTCGGTCGGGGTCGCTGCGTCGTCGTTGGCGCTCATGGGCGTCCGCTTGGCTGCGTCGAAACGATGTCGGGGATGCCATGGCCGGGAAGACGCGGGGCACGGCGACGAGGTGTCATGCTGACGTAAAACAGCACTGTTTCCAAGCTTAGAGCATGTCGCGGGTAATCTGATTCATTTGATGGCGCTAGCAAGCCATTGGGGTAGGCGCGTGGCGCAGCGCGAT
>JASLMH010000282.1 GCA_030746635.1 Alphaproteobacteria bacterium
GCGGACCCCAGATGAATCCCTGTTTGCCGTCCGCCAGGGTCACCCGGTACCAGTCCTTGTCCGCGACCTTGCCGGTGACCTCGACGGCCTGGCCAGGCTCGATCCGAGTCAGCTTGCCATGGCGGGTCCCCGGCCCGGCGCGCACGTTCACCGCGCCATCGCCGGTCACGTACATCTCGCGATCCAGCTCCGCCACTTGAAGCACCAGCGGCGTCGGCTTGGCGGCATCCGGACGCTCGCCGCGCAGTTCGCGCAGCTTGATTTCGGCCAGGCCGGCGAAGCGGCCGTTCGGATATTGCAGCCGGTATTCCTCGAACATCGCCGGATTGCGGCTGTCCTGGATCGACTGCCAGAACACGATCTCGGCCGATTGACCCGGCGGTGCCGGAGGCCGCCCGTCGCCCGCGCTCGCCGGGTTGAAAACGAAATCGCCCTTGACCGAAGAGTTGATCCACGGATCCTGCTTGCCGTGGGTCGCCGCCACCACGCGCTTAGCCGTTTCCTTGAACACCCGTTCCAGGTTCAACCCGGGTCGATTCAGCACCCGCAGCAGTTCGCCGGTGAACACCCCGTGCTCGCCTTTCGGGCCGTCCTGCGCCACCTGGCCCGGTGCCGCCGAGTAGAAGATCGCCGTCCCCTTAATCCCCGCCGGAACCGGCACCACTGCCAGCCCTCGAGCCAAGTTGCGGCCACGTTTCGGCAGCGGGTTGTCCCGGCAGGCATCCAGAATGACGATGTTGAGCGGTGTCCCGGCGCGCTTCATGGCCTGCAGGAATTCGCCGGATGCGAAGCCCAAGAAGCGTAGATCCGCCTCCACTTCGATCGGCGCGTCCGAAGGCACCAGATAGTTCCTGCCGCCTGCCTGAATGCCGTGCCCAGCATAGAACACCAGGCCGACATCCGCGCTTGCGGCCTTGCCCTCGAACGCCGCCAGCAATCGGCCCATGTCCTGGCGGCTCGCGTTCAGCTTCAGGATCACCTCGAAGCCCAGACCGCGCAGCTTGTCCGCCATGCCGCGGGCGTCGGTTGCCGCATTGTTCAACGGGGGCAGGGTGTCGTAGTTGTCGTTGCCGATCACCAGGGCGACCCGCTTTGCCGCTTCGGCACCCGACGAACTCAGAACCATGGCGGACAGGCCGACGAAAAACACCGCTAACCAGCAGCCGATCGTCTTGTCGCTCCACCTCATGGCGCGTCCTTGTCGCCGTTCCTATCCATAGTATGCACGGCTCAGGAGGAGGAATGAAGCCGCGCGGGCCCTGGCGCACGTTCGCAAGCACGGCGATGCATTTCTCCACCCACACGATCGGCCGGATGTCCAAAAGAATTTCGCTGGGGCGTTGCCCCAGACCCCCCAAGGGGTAAAGCTGCAAGATGTAAGCTTTCGCTAGCGCGAAAGCGTCCTGGCAACGCGGAAGCCGATATCGTTGTCCCGGTAGTCGGCCCCGTACCTGCTGCGGAGCGCCGAGCGCAAGTACCCCGGTCTGTTGTTCCAGGAGCCGCCGCGCAAAACACGGCGCCCACAATCGCCACCCTTGGTCCAGGCACTGCCGTCGTCGGGTGCGCCCGCATAATCCTCGTGCCAACAATCCGCGACCCACTCCCAAACGTTGCCGTGCACGTCATGAACACCAAAGCCGTTGGGCGCGTACGTCCCCACAGGTTCCGTGCCGGTGTCATTACAGGCCCGGTCGTCATCGAACTTCGCACCGTTGGTTGCTCCGGCCCGGCACACGGGGCCCTCGGCACCCCACCAGTACGCCGTCGTCGTCCCGGCCCGGGCCATGTACTCCCATTCCGCCCCGCTCAACAGCCGATAGGTTTGCCCGGCCTTCTCGCTCAACCAGGCCACATAGGCCTGGGCGTCGTCCCAGTTGACGTTGATCACGGGACGGTCGCCACGGCCCCAGCCCGCATCATCCGGCCGGTAGCCGCCGCAACCCCCAGACGCCGCGCAGGCATCCCACTGCGCGAAGGTCACTTCGTACTTGCCGACCGCGAACGACGTCGGGATCGTCACCCGGTGGACAGGTTGCTCTTCGCCATAGCCGGCGTTGGAGCCCATTTGGAACGATCCCGCCGGCACCATCACCATCTCCGGGCAGCCATCGCAGTCCCGGAACGGCGGCGGGAACAGCGGCTCCTGTTGGCGGGCCTTGGCCAGGGCCGCGACCATGGCCCCGCGCGCCGGGTCGTCCTTGTCGGCGATCCTGAACCAGGCGCGATAGGCCGCATCCGCCGCGCGATAATCGGCCAGCAGGTGCCGCGCCCGCGCCTCCAGGGCCCAAAGCGCCGCGGTCTCGCCCGTCGCCTGGCGCAGCAGGGGCAGAGCTTCCAGGGCCTTGCGGGCGCGGTCCTCGTTGGTCACGCTTCGCGCCACCGGCAGGGCGCCCGCGCTTTCCGCCACCGCGTGATCGAGGCGCGCCGAACCGCCCAGTCGCGCCGGGTTTGCGCCGTTTGCCCCGCACCGCCCGCAGGGCCGCCCGCCGCAGCGCCTGGAAATTGGCGAAGTGGTGGAACAGATCGTCATGCCGTCGGGGCATCGCCGCTCGCCTTGCGCCAGCCGCCGATCAGCCGCCCGACCTCGTCCAGGCTGCGGGCGGCGTGCTCGTATCGGCGGGCATCGAGATGCCCCAGGTCCAGGGCGAGGCGGAACAGAAACCGCAGTTTCTCGACACCCAGGTTCGCCCGTAGCAGCAATTCCGCCCGGCGACGGGTATAGGTCGCCTCGACCAGATGCTCCAATACCTCAAGTGCCGTGGCCTGCAAGCGGTCGCCCAGCAGGAACTTCTGGCTGCGCGGAAATTTCTCCACCGTCGGCACCAGCCACAGGATGAAGCGATTGGCCGCCATCACCTCGGCGATGCTCAGGTCGGGCGACACCGCCAGCACCGGTTGGTCCATGTTCGCCGCCGCCGCCGGCTCGATCGGCTGCAGGGCGGCGTTGAAGAATTGGTCATCGGCGAATACCACGATGCGCTTGGCCGCGATCGTGGTGGCCGGCGCCGCATTGTCATTCGCCGCCGCGGGGCCGTTGTCATTCGCCGCCACGGTGGCCGAGGGCAGCAGCATGGCGATCTCGGGCGCCGCTTGCGTCGTCTGCACCGAACCGCCGGCGCCCATGGAGACCATGGTCAGGATCATGATGGCGAAGAAGGCCATGGCCAGGGCCAGGGCGATCTCTGTCATCGCGTTGCCGGAATCACCACTTGTCGTCACCAGTTCCGCTCCCATGCATCCGATCCGTGGTCCGCTCCCCTGGAAAAAGGACGGG